>JBNKNP010000279.1:0-18954 GCA_050293905.1 Desulfobacteraceae bacterium
GGGGAAAACAATCGAGCAGACCCAGGGTATTGTAAAAAGAATGATCAAATATCATTCCAATATTCTTGCAACACGGGCAACACCTGAAATGGCAGAAGGAATAAAATCCGTTACCAATGACTGCATCTATCATGAAATGGCACGCATTGTGGTTATTAAACCACAACCTGTCGAAAAAAAAGGAAATATTGCTGTGGTCACAGCAGGTACATCTGATATCCCGGTGGCTGAAGAAGCTGCCATTACAGCAGAAACACTCGGGAATAATGTGAGCCGGATTTATGATGCCGGCGTGGCCGGCATGCACAGAATTCTCAATGTCAGGGAAGATCTTTACCAGGCCAATGTGGCTGTTGTCGTAGCAGGAATGGAAGGCGCGTTAACCAGTGTGGTTGGCGGCCTGGTTGCCTGCCCGGTTATCGGTGTTCCGACCAGTATCGGATATGGTGCCAGTTTCAAGGGCGTTGCCGCCCTGCTCTGCATGCTCAACAGTTGTGCGTCCGGCGTATCTGTCGTGAATATTGACAATGGATTCGGTGCTGCTTTCCAGGCCAGTCTGATTAATAAACTGGCCATCAATGAACTGCCCGAGGTAAAACATGATACCGATGGTACACCGCGGTGTGCTTAACGCGTCTTAAATAATGTTGTCCCGGTTATTGTTTTTTCTCAACCGGACAAAAAGCAAACATACTAAGGACAAAAAAACAAATGAAAATTGCTTACTTTGACTGTTTTTCCGGCGCAAGTGGAGACATGATACTCGGGTCGCTTCTGGATGCAGGACTTTCCCTTGACCACCTGACCGGAGAAATAGCAAAACTTGGGCTCTCACATTATGACATCGGTGTTGAAAAAGTTGTCAAAAAAGGGATTGGCGGCAGCCAGGCGTTGATCAATATCGAACAGCATCATCATGATCATCATCATCGTCACCTTTCTCATATTAAAGAAATTATCAACAGCAGCAGTCTTCCAGATGCTGTTAAAGAAAAAAGCACGGCTATTTTTCAACGCATTGCAGAAGCCGAGGCAAGTGTTCACCGCAGTACGGTTGAACAGGTTCATTTTCATGAAGTCGGTGCAATGGACTCCATCATAGATGTAGTGGGTGCTGTTATCGGTTTTCATGCTCTTGGAATTGAAAAAATCATCTGTTCTCCGATTCACGTCGGATGCGGCACTGTTCAATGTGCCCATGGTCTTATGCCCGTTCCGGCACCGGCCACGGCGGAACTGATTAAAGAATATCCGATTTATTCAACCGGTGTTCAGGGCGAATTGCTAACCCCCACCGGCGCTGCCATTTTGACCACACTTTCTTCTGAATTCGGCTCCATGCCGCCCATGTCCATTCAAGCCAGCGGCTATGGCGCAGGAAAAGCAGACCCTGAAATTCCTAATCTGCTCCGTGTGATTATCGGTGAAAGTGATGAGAAAAAATCCGGTTATGAAACCGAACAGGTAGCGATTATTGAATCAAATATCGATGATATGGTCCCACAGATGTATGACTATCTGATTCAGAAAATGCTAGGTATGGATGCCAAGGATGTTTTCCTCACAAGCGTCCAAATGAAAAAAAACAGACCCGGCACATTGTTAACTGTGGTTTGTTCTCCGGATCAAGTTGACAGCTTTGCTGATTTCATGTTAAAGGAAACAACTGCCATAGGAATTCGGTGGAGAATTGAAAACAGAATTATAGCAAAACGAAGGATAGAAGCGCTGGATACTGACTATGGGTCCGTCAGTATTAAAATCGCAACATGCGGTGAAAAAATTGTTAATGTTTCACCTGAGTATGATGACTGCAAAAAAATAGCGCTGGATAAAAATATTCCTTTAAAAACTGTTATAGAAACTGTAAAGTCTAAGATCACTGAAAAGTTCTAAGATTAGAACGCAAGTAACACTTCAAGATGGGGAGTGTGACTTATATTTTTTTTTAAGATGGGGAATGTAGTAATAAGTCCAACAACTAAATAAGGAGGGTTAACAAGTGGACAAAATTTTAAGAATTAACATGGGTGCAGACGGTGGACCTAAAGCCACTGAAGAAGGAATGGGCGACTATGCCGGCCTCGGCGGACGGGCAATGACTTCTGGTGTTGTTGCGGCAGAAGTTCCGCCACTTTGCCATCCTCTCAGCGCAGATAACAAACTGGTTATTGCTCCGGGAATGATGAGCGGCAGTGCTGCGTCCATGTCAGGACGTCTTTCAATCGGCTTCAAAAGTCCGTTAACCGGTGGTATCAAAGAGTCTAACGCCGGCGGTCAGGGTGCTCAGGTTCTTGCACGATTGGGTTATGCTGCAATTATTATTGAAGGAAAACCTGCTGACGATTCACTGTACAAAATACTTATCAACAAAGACGGCGTAACCATCGAAGCTGACAACAGTCTGAAAATGCTGGGTAATTATGACCTTGTAGCAAAAATGAATGCTGTTTATGGCGAAAAAGCCTGCTTTATTTCCATTGGCCAGGCCGGTGAAATGAAAATGTCAGCTGCTTCTGTAGCGGTTACCGACATGGAACAGCGCCCCACTCGTCACTGCGGTCGTGGCGGCGGTGGAGCCGTTATGGGATCCAAAGGCATTAAAGTAATCACAGTTGATGATGCCGGATGCAAAATGCGTCAGCCTGCAGATCCTGAAAAATTCAAAGCAGCAAACAAAGAATGGGTTGCCGGTCTCCAGAAACATCCTGTTACCGGTGAAGGCCTTCCCGCGTTCGGAACCAACGTTCTGACAAACGTATTGAATGAAGCAGGCGGTTATCCGACCAATAACTTCAGCACCGGTCAGTTTGCCGGCGCTTCCAACCTCAGTGGTGAAACCCAGGCTGAAACTGAAACAGCAAGGGGTGGTATGGCTACTCACGGTTGCCATAGAGGTTGTGTTATCCGTTGTTCAGGTATTTATCATGACAAAGAAGGCAACTATCTGACAAAACAGCCTGAATATGAAACTGTCTGGGCTCATGGTGGTAACTGCGGTATTAGCGATTTAGATGTCGTTGCCATGTGTGACCGTCTGGATGATGATTTTGGTCTGGATACCATTGAAATGGGTGCTACTATTGCTGTTGCCATGGAAGCCGGTGTTGCCGACTTCGGTGATGGAGAAGCTGCCATTAAACTGCTTAAAGAAGTTGGTGCCGGAACTCCTCTGGGAAGAGTTCTCGGTAATGGCGCCAAAGTGACCGGACAGGTCTTTGGCGTAGAAAGAGTACCGGTTGTTAAAGGCCAGGCTCTTCCTGCTTACGACCCCAGAGCGGTTCAGGGTATTGGTGTAACATATGCCACTTCAACAATGGGTGCAGACCATACAGCAGGTTATGCTGTTGCAACCAACATCCTTGGTGTTGGCGGCAGCGTGGATCCGCTGAAACCCGAAGGACAGATCGAACTTTCCAGAAATCTTCAGATTGCTACTGCTGCTGTCGATGCCACTGGTATGTGTCTGTTCATCGCTTTTGCCATCCTTGATCAGCCTGAAACTTTCCAGGCCATGCTGGATGTCATGAACGGTTTCCTTGGTGCAAATCTTACTGCAGATGATGTAACTGCTCTTGGACAATCTATTCTTAAAAAAGAACGTGATTTCAATGCAGCAGCAGGTTTCACCAACAAAGACGACAGACTGCCCGGTTTCTTCCTTAAAGAAAAACTGGCTCCTCACAACCTCACTTTTGCAGTGACTGACGAGGAACTGGACAGCGTTTACAACTGGTAAGCCGTCCAAAGAAAATTAAACTACATGTTTTGTAGTTAGCCAGATGGGGAGTTTCAAATGAAACTCCCCATTTTTTTTTTATTTAACCATTTATATGCTGATTTCACCCATCTCCCTTTCCTTTTTTTGCTGTTTTAAATTATCTTCACCCGAATTCAGATCTTCCTGATAATGATTTTTTTCTACTGAATCAGAACTGCTTTGATTAAAATTTTATTGAGTAAATACACAGAAACTGGCAGAATAGAAAGCAGTGATAAAAACAATGAAAAATAAACTTATCAGAACAATCATACATTTCTGGGAAAATATATGCTTCAAGCATCCACAGTAACATTCAAAGAAGAATATTCCCGTGAACTGGGAAATAAAATTGGTCTGGCACTTATTGAAAAACTCGGGCAAACTCCCGATGCTGCCTGGCTGTTCTGCGAACCGGGTAATCACCTCAAAGAGATGATTAACGGTATTGTTGATGTCATTCATACGTCCACTCTTGTCGGATGTACCGGTGCTGCTGAAATTTCCACCCTGGGATTCAGTACAAAATCCGTTGTTCTCGGCGGCATTGTTTCCGATCAAATAAAATTTGAAATTGCCTCGGTAAAACACATTGGACAAAACAGTGAGGCAGCCGGCAAAAAGCTGGGCAGATTATTTTCACCGTCTGTTAACTTTATCCAGATTTTTTCAGACGGAATAACGGGTAACGGATGTGGTTTACTCAGAGGTGTCCACTCCGGCATTAAAAAAAACATTCCCATTACCGGGGGAACGGCCGGAGATGCCGGGCATTTTGTACAATCCCTGCAGATTATTGGAAGAGAAGTCCTTAACGACGCTGCCGTGGCCATCGGTTTTAAGGGCCAATTTTCAGTTGGAACCGGAGTGGAAAGTGGTTGGGCACCCATTGGACTTCCTAAAAAAGTAACCCGGTCCACAGATAATATTCTTTATGAACTCAATGATGAACCTGCATTAAATGTGTTTAAACGTTTTTTAGGTAAACATGCAGAAAAACTGCCTGCTGTCGGTGTAGAATATCCCCTTGGATTCTATACCAAAGATGATGATGATGAATATTTTGTTCTCCGTACAACCATGGCTGTCAATCAGGATGAAGGCTCTATTACGTTTGCCGGAGAACTTCCTGAGGAAACAATGGTCCATCTAACCTGCGGCGATAAAATGAATTTACTCAATGCGACGGAAAAGGCCGCCCAGTTGGCTATGGATCAACTTGAAGGAAAGACCCCTGTCATGGCATTCTGCTGTTCTTGCATTGCCAGAAAAACCCTGCTTGGACAACGGACAAAAGAAGAATTTGACAGGGTGAATATGAAACTTGGAGGGATACCCATACTGGGCTTTTATACGTTTGGTGAATTCTGCCGGGTCAAACCGGACGGTCCCTGCTTGTTTCATAACGAATCCATTGCCATAACCGTTATTGGAATTTAGAGCCATGGAAACAGTACAGAATTTGAAAAGACGCATTGCAGAACTGGAACAACTGCTTGAGACCTCTGAACGCAAAGCAGACATCCTGACAAATCTTCTCAAGGAAGCCAGTGCAGAATATGAACATACTCTTGAAAACATAAAAGTTTCAGAAGCCAACTTCCGCGCAATTTTTGAAAATGCACCCCAGGCCATTTATATAATTGAGACAAAAACACGGAAATTTATAGACTGCAATCCCCTGATGGAAACCTGGCTTGGATATTCGCGGGCCGAATTGTTGACCATGCGCCTTGAACAGATTTTAAGTTCCAACGCCAGACTCGGCATTAAGGAAAACATAAACAGAACCGTGAATAATGGCTTTATCCATATCCAGGCCCGCGGATTCATAAAAAAGGACAACTCAATAGTTGAAGCCGAAGTCACCGGAACCCTTTTAAATTACCAGGGGAAACGGTGTGCCGCCGTCCTGGTACGCGATATCACCCAGAAAAAACAAATACAGACACTTGGCCGGTATAAGGAACTGTTTGAAAATGTCAGCGATCCTGTCTTTATCAATGATGCCCAGGGAAAATTTCTTGAGATAAACGATGTTGCCTGTGATTTTTTTGGTTATTCGCGAAAAGAACTGTTAAAGATGAGTCTTCAGGAATTAACCTGGCCCGGTCATTTTTCCGTACTTACGGATATGAAAAATAAATTGGCAGAGTTGAAGAACAAAAAAATCCGCAAGAAAAGAACATTCCAGTTTGAACTTAATTTAATGACCCGGGAAGGTCACGAAATTCCCTTTGAACTTCAGGGCAAATTAATCAACCATCGAAGAAGATCTGCATTTTTAAGCGTTGCCCGTAATTTAAGTTTCAGAAAACAGCTTGAAAAGACATTGATCAGGGCGGAAAGGCTTTCAGCTGTCGGAGAAATGGCCAGCGGGGTTGCCCATAACTTCAACAACCTACTCCAGATGATAATGGCTGGTGCTGAAGTTGCTAAATCCAAACTGGCCTCCGGAAGGATCAGAGATTGTGATGAGGCCATTCAAAATATTTTCAGCGCCTCCCGCCGCGGTGCCGATGTGGTCAGAAGAATTAAGGATTTTACACAAGCTGATATTAACAGCTTCGGTACAGGCAAGGTATTTGACCTCAATGCCCTGGTTTCCGAAGCAATCGAGCTGACCCGGCCTTTATGGAAACCGCCGTCCAGCCCACAAAAATATCATCTCAATTTGATCCATGGTGAAAATTGTTTTGTAAAGGGCGTCTCCTCGGAAATTTATGAAGTCCTGGTCAATCTGATAAAAAACAGTATTGAAGCCATGCCCACAGGCGGATCGCTCAGTATTTCAACCTATACAAATAACAATAAAGTAAACCTGGTGGTTGCAGATACCGGCATCGGCATACCTGAAGAACATTTCCAACGCATATTTCAACCGTTTTATACAACCAAGGGGACACAGAGCAGCGGCCTGGGGCTTTCCTCCTGTTACGGGATCATTAAAAAATTTCAGGGTGACATCCATTTAAAAAGCCAACTGGGAAATGGTACGATATTTTCAGTCTCTTTTCCGTTGGCTGCCCCGGAAGAAATTGAAATTGAAACACAAATTGCGCCCCAGGAGCATCTTCCCATTCGTTTTCTTTTGATCGACGATGAGGTAAACATCCTTAAATCCATGGAGATGTATTTTGAAGACTCGGAAATAGATATCACAACGGCTGTTTCCGGAGAAGACGGTATCCGGCTGGTCTATAAAGACGATTTTGATGTGGTACTCTGTGATTTCGGGATGGATGATATGAACGGTCTGGAAGTTGGAAAGGAAATAAAATCATACTATGAACAAGCCCGCCGGGACAAGATTCCGTTCCTGCTCTATACAGGGCTTGATAAACAGCTGGATGAGCAGAAACTTCAGGATTGCGGTGTAAACCGGGTAGTCAACAAACCCACCTCATGCAGAGACCTTCATTCCATTATCTCGGAAATTGTTTCAAATAATGTCGCCGTCCATTAATGTATAGAATACCCCAGTCACTTTCATCATCCCGGATATGTTACAGATTATATGATCTGTGCAAACCCTGGAGTGACAGACTCAAATGGAACTGCATGTCTGACTGAACCATTTTCATTATTCAGGGCCTGAAACTGCCCTGGATTTTCCAGCAATTGTCTAAAATTTTGTATTTCTGCCAAATTCTCCATACGGATAGGGCTGCTTGCGGGCTGTTTTTCAACAACAATGGCCTTGTTTTCACTCAACGAAACAGATTTAAAAGGGAAGCGGTATGATACACCGGGTCTGGCTGTTGCTGAATAGTATGACACATGGAGGTTTACTCCGAAATCATCAGACAAATCAAGCAACGGCCAGAGCTTTTCAGAAAAAAACAGACTTGTTTTGTTTTTATCCATGCAATAAAGTCCAGGATCTGTGCCGGCCTGTGACATCAGACTGCAGATATTTTCAATATCCTTATTTGTCCCTGTTAATTTCATCCGGCGGATATGCCCGGTCCGGGTGATGTCTTCCCAGTCCGTTTTGACCACAGGTGCATACCGCTTTCTGGCACCGGCCCCCTGGAACTGGCTGCAATACGTAAAAGAACAATAATTGACCGCAAGCCCTAAGGACTTTTCAAGGGCATATTCCATCAATTCCAGGGCTGTGGTTTCAGTCTCAAGAACCGTTACTTTGGGTCCGTGAACAAAAGTATATCCCCGCTTGGAAAGATGTTTTTGATTGTATGGAGTGCAGCGAACCTGGTGAAGATTAAGATAATTCACCCCCATATCGTTCAGGGTGTGCAGCAGCGGTTTGGTCAAGGGCAGATCCTCTGGTATGGCCGGGATCTCCACAGTAACGCAGGGAATCACTCCAAGTGCCTGTTTCAAGGCATCCAGCCTGTAAAGATCTGCGCTCAGGTCAAACCGGATTTCATCAAGGCCGGCGCTGCGTAAAGCCTGAAACTTTCCTTTGTCAGCCAATATGCCGTTGGTGTACATCCAGACATAGACCGGATGATCAGTCCTGGTTTTTACTGCCTCAAGAAATGTCATTACCCTGTCAAAATTCAAAAACGGCTCTCCCCCGCTGAAGCTGACCCCTTTTATCTGAAAGCGGTTAACATAGCCGACATATTCGTCCGGATGCTCAAAACTCAAAGAATGGCTCATGGGTGGCCCGTCATCTTTCTGGGCACTGGGGCAATAGAAACACCGGGCATTGCAGATCCCGTTTATAAACAGGCAGGACCAGTCACCCTGTCCGCAAAGCCGGCAGCCTGGCGATATGGCATGGGTATACAGTTTGGTATCTGAAAATTCCCATTTTGCCCCAGGCTGTTTAAGAATACTGTCAATGAGAAACGCCCTGGACCAGGTGGCAACCGCTATCTGCTCCGGTGTTATCCACTTCATGCCGCCATATGCATCAGCGTATTCTTCCTCGTTCCGGCGGATCATTTGTGTGATGTCTGCTGTCATAATCCTTTTTCTCTATTATAATTATTCCTAAGCCTGTTCAGCAAAATCAATGCCAGCCGGACACACCATTCACACGATCGGTCGAAATCACAGCATCCACCATCTTTGCTGCGGATTTGATCTGAAATTTTAATTTGAAATGGTTTTCGACACAGGGATTATTTAGAAAAGACCGGACATGTGACTTCCTAAACGAACAAACAATAAGACCTGATAATTCCGAAGACTCCCAAAACAGGAACCCGCTGCAATGAAAAGGTTAATTATTCTTGAGTTTAATTTTTATTTAATTTAATAACAATTTGTTATCAAATTTAGACCGGAGAAAAAGAATGAAATCAAATTATTATCCCAGGGATATGAAACACTATCCTTTTAAGGGGCAGCTTGTTTCTTTGATCCTGCTTACACTGTTCGCAATCCTAATTATTTCCGGCTGTATGACAGCTAATCTTTTTGAAGCAGCCGGCAAAGGAAAAATATCCGATGCCTGGAAACACCTGAAAGACGGAGCAGATATCAACGGCCGTGCACCAAACAGTGCGACACCGCTGATTGAAGCTGCTTATAATGGAGAGACCGAAATGGTGAGGTTTTTGCTGGATCAAGGTGCTGATCCTGAGATCGCCAATAAAAAGGGAGTAACTCCCTTGCTGTGGGCTGTTGATAAGAACCACCTGAAAACAGCTCGCCTGCTGCTTGAGAGAGGAGCGAATCCGGACTGCAAATCCCACATTGGACTCACACCGCTGATCCATGCTGCAAACGCAGGAAGATACGATACCGTCAAACTGCTGCTCGAGTTTAATGCCGATGCGGATATTCCGAACAATTACGGGCTGACCCCATTATTCTGGGCAGCACAGAAGGGATATACAAAAATTGCGGAAATCCTGATCAAACATGGGGCGGATTCCGATATCAGGACCACTGACGGAACAACGGCGGCCTTTGCGGCTGTGTCCAATAAAAACAAAAAAATCATTACTCTTCTGCTGGAAAGTGGGGCTGATTTCAGTATCTCCAGCCATAAAGGGATCACACCCCTTGAAATTGCACGAAAAAAAAAACTTGGGGAGAACCTTGTCCGTCAAATTGAAAGCAACAGCCGGCAAAGGGAAAATAATGCAAGGATTGCTTGGGACAATGCCGTCCTGGAAGGAACCCCTGAAAGCATCAAACAGTTTATGACTTCCTATCCCAATTCAAGGTATTTTAATGAAGCAAAAAAAAAGCACGAAGAATTAATCCGTCTGCGTAAAGAAAAACTTGAAGCAGAAATTTACCGAAAAGCAAGGCCTTTGAGTGCCGAAGAAATAAAAAAATTATTGCTTGCTGTCAAAGATGAATGCAATCCTTTTGAAATCGATGGATTGATCACCGGCGAATCCAATCGGCAAGATCAATATCAGTATAAATATTCAACTCCATTTCCCGGCGGTTTAACCTTTCACCAATATAAGAAAGATCTGTCTTTAAGCGGACAGAAATTCTCAGTCACTGCATATCTTTCCGAAATCGACTCTCAGATCGTAAAAATTATCATTTCACGCAGCAGAGGAGATATCCTTTTCAGTGAGTTTGTAGAGGGAAAAACAGGAAAAGATGTTCTTCTCATCTTAGACCCGCTTCGAACTGAAATACGTGAGTTAAATGATTTCAGGCGGATGATCATTAATTCAGACAATATATGGAAAGGTGAATATTTAAACGACGGCAGCGGCAACTGGCGCAAATCAAAATAATACGCCGGGACAATTGCCTGATTTTTGCAGCATATATCTGACCTCACAATGGAAACAGCAAGGCTGATCTTTCCGACCGCTAAAAAAAATCTAATTTACTGTAATCATAAAGGATATTTGGTGGAGGCGGCGGGAGTTGAACCCGCGTCCGAAAACAATCAACCCAGGCTTCTACATGCTTATCCCAAAATTTAAAATTGGCTGAATTGTCTCCTTTGAGATGGATACAAAACAGTATAGCCTGAAAAGTTCAACCATTAAGGTCCAGGCAACCTTAAACGGCGGTCTTGCAAAGTCGACGCCCTGCCCTGAAATCTGCAAGAAGGATAACAGGAGGACGGAAGCCGCTCTACGCGGCTACAGCGTAATTATAATCATCTGCGATTATGTTTAGGTTTTGTCTGGTTTACAAGCCGACAAAAAGCTTGACATGCTACCACAGGCCTCAAAATCTCCGTCGAAGCCATTTCGCCCCCAAATTGTAAAAGATCGTGTCTGAATAATAAGCCAGTATACCTGAAAAGTCAATACAGCCGCTAATAGGAATTCTTTTTCCGTTCCCGGTCAAGGTCCCTTTTCATGTCCTTTTTCTTGATCGTTTCCCGCTTATCAAACAGTTTTTTACCTCGGCCCAGACCGATCGTCACCTTGATCTTGTCATTCTTGAAATATATTTTCAAAGGAATCAGGGAGTATCCTCTTTCCTTAATTTTTGACCACAGTTTTTTTATTTCATAGGAGTGGAGCAGGAGTTTTCGTGTCCTTAAAGATTCATGATTGGCATGATATGCATATTTATAAGGTGAAATATGCAACTGCCGCAAAAAGACTTCCCCTTTTTTTATATCTGCATAGGAATCCTGAAAACTGACCCGGCCCTCTCTGATGGATTTGACTTCACTTCCCACCAGCACGATACCAGCTTCATATTCAGATTCAATGTAAAAATGATGGCGAGCCTTTTTATTGGTGGCAATCGTTTTAATATAATCTGAATTCATGCCGGTTTTCCAGCTCCGTTAAATGGCATGCCTTCTTTGAATTCTTCTAATACATAATCAACAATTTCACTGACACTGTCCAGGGTCATGATTTTTTCAGCCGCCTTCCGGGCATGGGCGGAATCCAGGTTCCTGATTAATTTTTTTACCACAGGGATGGACACTGTATTCATTGAAAAATCCGTCAACCCTATCCCTACAAGAAACGGTATATTGATCGGATCTCCGGCCATCTCGCCGCACATAACCACATCAATGCCGCTTGATCTGGCTGCATCGCAGGTCATTTTGATTAATTTTAAAACCGCCGGGTTCATGGCCTGGTACAGGTGGGCAACCTTCCTGTTTCTGCGGTCTATGGCCATGGCATACTGGATTAAATCGTTGGTGCCAATGGAAAAATAATCAACATGTTCGGCCAGTTTATCCGCAATAATTGCAGCAGAAGGAACTTCAATCATAATTCCCAAGGGAATGTCAGCATTGAAAATTCTATCTTCGTTTTCCAGTTCAATAATGGCTTTATTGATAATCTGTTTGACCTGTATGATCTCTTCAACACAGGAAATCATGGGAATCAGCAGTTTAATATTACCAAATGCCGCTGCTCTGAAAATAGCCTTTAACTGTGTGATGAACACCTCCTGGTTTTCCAGACAAAACCGAACTGCCCGCAATCCCAGGGAGGGGTTGGCTTCTTCAAATGCAGACAGATGAGGATTGACTTTATCCCCGTTAATATCAAGGGTCCGGATGGTCACGCTCTGGGGCATCATCAATTCCGCAAGTTCTATATAATGCTGCAGCAGTTCTTCTTCTGTTGGAAACCGTTCCAATTCCAGGTAAAAGAATTCACTTCTGAAAAGGCCGATGTCGGTGGGACCGTAATTTTTAGCTGCCACGACCTCTTCAAGCAGTTCAATATTTGCCAGCAGATTCAGCGCGACACCGTCTTTGGTAATGGATGGAAGGTGGGATTCTCTTTCAAGATCAGCCTGATACGCTTCAAACCGGTGAAGACGGTCTTCGTATTCAAAAAGCGTATCCTCATCAGGATTGATAATCAAAGTACCGGTCGAACCGTCCACAATAAGAATATCATCATTTTTCACTTCTCTTGTTGCAGTGCCCAGACCCAGAACAGCAGGTATTTTTAAGGATTTGGCCACAATACTGGTGTGGGAGGCTTTTCCGCCGCGGTCTGTGACAAATCCTTTGATCCGTTCCAGTTGGATCTGGCTGGCATCTGCAGGCGACAGATCGTGTGCAACAATAACGACGCGTTTGCGAATATCGGATATTTTAATATCCTGGGCGCCGACCAGACAGGTCATGATCTTGTCCGATACCTGGACTATATCATTGACCCGGTCCTGAAGATACGGATCATCAATCTGTTCAAACATGGCTTTAATTTTTCTGGAAACTTTCCGGAGCGCCCATTCTGCATTGATTTTATCTTCTTCAATGGTTTCAATGGTTTTGCCGTACAGCATTTTATCCTTGAACAGCGCCATGTGGGTTTCAAGAATGTTCAGACTTTCCACCAGGTTCTTGTCCAAAGCGTCAATTGCCCGGGCATGGTCGTTCTTCGCTTTTGAAACTGCCTGTTTAAACCGGTCAATCTCTTTGGGAACCAGCGCCTCAGCAACAGGATACTGTTTGGTAATATTGACCCCTTCTCTGTCAACAAGATACGCCTTGCCGATACAAATTCCCGGAGATCCTGAAATCCCTTTGATAATCTTCTGCTGTGATTTAGGTATATCCATTTTTTCAGGTTTCTCCAAAACCGTCCTCAAAAAATTCTACAATCTGGTCAAGAATATTGATATCGTCCTCGCTGTTCACTTCGACTTTGACCTGGGTCCCTTTTACTGCACACATTGCCAGAATATCTATAATGCTTGAGGCATCAATTTTTTGAGAGTCAACCTTAAGCCAGACTTCCGACACTGCATTTTCTGCCATCTGTGCGATTTGGGAGGCAGGTCTTGCATGCATCCCAAGCTCATTTTTAACAGATGTTTTTCGCGTCAATATGTGATTTTCGTTCAATTTATTTCTTTCAGTGAAAATTTTATCCCTTCTTTATATCTTTCAGCCAAAAAAGTCAATCACAGGCAGGTGTAATTAATTGACTGAAATATTTTTATATGGTAGGCCTTCAAGTTATTACCTTGCCTGACATTAAGTAATACAACATAAGAAACGAATTGGAAAATTCAACATGGAAAACAATCAGATCAGCTCCAGATATCCGATAAACGATTTCAAGACCGGCGAATCCTGGCGGCTGTTTAAAATTATGGGTGAATTTGTTGAAGGGATTGATGCCCTTTATAAACTGGGACCGGCTGTTTCAATTTTCGGATCGGCAAGAATCCAGCCGGACCAGCCGTATTATAAAAAAGCGCTTGATCTGGCCTCTTTGTTTGCAAAAAACGGTTTTGCAGTCATCACCGGCGGCGGCGGCGGAATCATGGAAGCTGCCAATAAGGGTGCTGCCGGAGAGAACGTTGAATCGATCGGATTAAATATCACACTGCCCTTTGAACAAAAACCCAATCCCTATGCCACTACCCAGCTTGAATTCAAATATTTTTTTGTCAGAAAAGTCATGTTTTTAAAATACGCCCAAGCGTATATTATCATGCCGGGCGGGTTTGGAACTTTAGACGAATTGTTTGAAACCCTGACATTAATCCAGACTCGACGAATCAGAAGAGTGCCGATTATTCTTGTCGGCACTGAATACTGGCAGGGATTGATTGACTGGATAACAGATCGGTTTTTAAAAGAAAAAATGATTTCACAAACAGATATGAACCTGTTCCATTTACTGGATGATCCCAAAAAAATTGTTGAGATTGTAACGGAATTTAACCAGGACGAGGCTGATGACTGATCGTTTTTTGGGTCTATCTTGCATACCCTTTTGAAAAATAAAAAGCGGTTTCTTCCGGCAGTCTTTCAATTTCCAAACGTTTGACAATATCTTTCTTGGCAGCTTCCAGATGCGGAAAACCCTTTTTTGAATAAACGGATTTACAAAACATTTCGCCCCAGGAATTTAAGTAAACCGCAGTATATTCAGTAACCCTGTGCTGCAGACGGGGCGCATAGAAATTAACAGATATGAACAGGCTGGCGATCCTGTCCTTTAACAGGAGCTGATCAAAACTGATCACCTGTTTGAGCTGGGGGGCAAAAAAGTCATTCATGGCCCGGTACAATTTTCGGATATCATCAAATGTAACATAGGTCGGATTGGGCACCAGGTTGATCACTGCCTCTGAATTATAAAGGCTGTTGTTAATCAGCCATGCACCGATCTCTTCAATGGTTTTGGCTTGTATCAGCCGTTCTTCATGTTTTTCAACCGCTTTGCTGTCCCGGTTTAAAAGCTCCCAGGATCCCACTGTATTGGTGGGATTTAAATACCGAAGATGCAGGCCTTGAAAATGCCGGTCACTTCTGGATACCAAAAGGACTTTTCTGACCTTGTCCGGTTGATTTGAAAATTCAATAAAAACTTTCCTGCCCAGTACCGTCCGGTCCTCGGGACTGATGCTGGAACGCCCCTTTAACAGCGTTTCAAATGATTTGCTCACGGTTTTATACTTTTTTACCATATATTTTTCAATGGTCATGGACAAAGATACAATTTGAGAATACCGCCAGCTTTTAAAGCTTCCGATTTCTAAAATTTTTTCTTTATCCCATCCCCATTTGCGCATGCATTTATCCAGTAAAATTTTTCTAAGACCAAAAACCGTACCATCAATTTCAGCCTCTTTTGAAATCTCCAGCTTTAAAAAAAAACACGTCAGTATCAGTTCTACGGATTCCGAATCCATGGCCTGTTCAAAATACAGGAGCAGATTTTTCAAAAGGATATAATATGAATCATTCTGAGCCAGTTTTAAATAGGCTCCGGAATTCATCCATTCATCTTTATACTTATTGCACAGCAGTGATTCTTTTCCGTATTCATAAATATATTTTTCAAGCAGGGCCATTTTGATAACCGATTTAAACGGACTTTTCAGCCATTTAAACATCTGCCAGATGGATGCGCCGAAATATTCACTGGTTGAAATGGCATGGATATCTCCCAGATCAATATATCTTGACAGATGGGGAAGACTGCCCGTGTGCTCTAAAATTGTGTTGTAATAATGGACGCTGATAGCCGTCGGCAGTACTGCCCACAAAGGAATTTTTCCAGCCACATGAATCATGGTCCGGTAAAATTCTTCTTTTAAAATTCTTGCCTGGGCCGAGCCCGAGCTTTCAATGGTGGAATCTCCGAAATCATTATTTTTAGCTTTGAGGATGTCGACCCTGAAAAATGTCACCTGAATTTCAAATTGAGTCAGGGCCATTCTCTCCAGATTGGCAAGCTTCCGGTCCAGGCGGTCAATGTCTGTTTGATTATAATTATTTTCATTGATACAGACCCAGTAATCAATATCCGAATCAGATGTCTGGGCAACCGACCCGACACTGCCGATGGTGAAAAGCCCTTCAATATAAGGGGTTTTGTTCTGCAGACAGGTTTCATCTTCAATTCTGACATAAGATTTCAGCGTGTCAATGGTTTCCCGGCTGGGGGTGTACCCGAAAATACCGGCCGGTGCGGTTTCATCTGTGGTTTCCAGTCCCGGGAATTTAATATTGGTATGAAGCAGCAATGGAACGAGCACAAACAGATCCGCCTGTCTGGACTTGAAAATATCAAAGGCGGTCAACAGACTGAGTCTGTTCTGCCTTAAAAACTTGTTTTCACCATAGTGAATAAATTCAGAAAATGTCAATATATCAATATCCTTGACAATGGCTGCATCGATCCTGGGCACATCTTTAAATGACAATTGATATTTCCTGGCATTATAATCGATTTTCACCTTTCTGATTTTTGCCACGGAATCGGACGGCAGCCGGCAGAACCGCATTCTGGTATAAGAAAAATCCGCATGATCCAAATGGGTTGTCACAAAAGAAACCGCAGAAATTTTTGAGAAACACAAGGAGGAACCAAAAAGGTCAGCGCTGTTAAAAGACGTCCTTGAAATTTTTGCATTTAAAAAAGAAGCGTCCTTGATAACTGCCTCGTTAAAGTTACAATTAAACATGGAAACATTCTGGAAACTGCAATTTTCAAACACAGCCGCTCTTGCATTCACATTGATAAAAACGGCATCATCAAAACACCCGTCATAAAAATGTATGTTTTCCATATTCACATTATAAAATACGGCTTTCTTAAAAAACACATGGGTAAACGATGCATGTGAAAAATCACAATTATTCACAATGGCCCTGTTGAAAAAAATCGAGGCGGCATGGCTGTTTAAGCCTGAAAAATCAATATCCTTTATCAGCTCTCCATGAAAATCAACAGATGATCTGTATCCGCGGGTTTTCACAAGGGCAATTTTTTTATCCGTTGTGCTTGTAAAAAAGTTGTCAAGCAGCCCTTTGGTCTGTTTTGATGCGGATTTCACCTGTTCGATTACAGGTTTAAACTCTGCTTCAATCTGTTTTCTTTCCCGGGATATCATATCTTTTGTCTTCTCTATGAACCGGGTAACATTCATCCGAATACTGTCCTGGGAATCGTTGTCATATTTTTTTAAAATCTTTACAACCCGCTCCGGTCTTTTCCTGATCATTCCCAGCACGCATGCCAGGTTGATTTCAAAATTGGCATGGGCATACTTATTTTTATTCAGGGCAATATCCTGAATGATAAAAAAGGAAATTTTGGACAAAGATGAAATTTCCATGTTGATATCCGGAAGCAAAGACGGATAATTCTCCCTGACCAGGTCCAGCAGGGCATGAACCGGCAGTTTTCCCGTAACAACCAGCGCTTTGAATGCGCAAAGCGCTTCTTGTTTTCCGCAACGATAAAATAATTCCAGAAGCGGATAGAACAACCGGGAATATGTCCCCATTGTCGAATTCTCAATAATGGCGTAGATGGCGATTCTGACTTTTTTAACCTCTTCAGTTGCCAGAATATCCAGTAAAAGGTCCGGATCGATTTCATTGATAATCATGGACAGGGCTTTGAGACCTGAAATTTTAATTCCAGGCGAAGCAGATTTAATTTCGTTTTCAATGATATCGTCCGGGTTGCGCAATTCCGGGTCAATATTGTTTAAAAAGGGATCCGCATCTTTGCGGTTATCAAACAGACCGCTGTAAAACCTGACCACGGCTTCTCTTTGACTGATGGACCTTAATATATGTTTGAACGGCCGGCCGAATTTCAACCGAATATCCGGGCTTGACTGAAGATATTGATCCACAAAGGCCAGTTTCAACGATTCGCTTTCCGGTTCAAGAAGTTTGCCCGCAACCGAGGCTGATATAAACCCGTTATAAACAATCTTAAACGCAAAATAAGGACCCTGGCCGTCAAACTGAATCAGCTTTTTGAAAAAAAAACTGGTTTCGCTGAGCGGCAGTTTGGAATTTACCTGACTGTAGATTCGGGTGCAGATGGATTCGCTGAGCTTGAGCCCTTTTTGAAACTCAGCTTTTTCCCATGGTCTGGACAGCAATGACTGCAAGTCGGATTGAATTCTTTCAAGACCTTTACGGGCCTCGTTCCTGACATTGAAATGATAGGAACTGATACCGGCCAGTACCGGCAATATCGCCTGGGCCGGGTCAAGATCCGGAACCGTCTTCAACATGTCTGCTTTTTCCTCTTCAGACAGTTTTTCCCAGGTGGCTTCAAATTGAACCGGATCAAAGGGCTGAGCTGAATTTTCCATATCGACTAAAATTTTCCCGTTTTTACTTTTACAAATAAAAATGATATAGGGGTAAGTCTAAAAATTTAAATGTTAGTTAATGGTTATATCACAACAGCATAATTTATGAAATTATTTGAACCCGAGAGCAACAACAAAAACGGCAACAATACATATAATGCCGAATCCATAGAGGTTTTAAAGGGTCTTGATCCGGTTAAAAGAAGACCTGGAATGTATACGGACACATCAAGTCCCGACCACCTGGCCTTTGAAGTCATCGACAACTCGGTGGATGAAGCCATTGCCGGATATGCCCGGCAGATCGATGTTGTTTTAAAAAAGGATCATTCCCTGGTGGTGTCGGACAATGGCCGGGGCATGCCGGTGGATATTCATCCGAAAGAAAAAATATCAGGTGTGGAATTGATTATGTCCAAACTTCATGCCGGAGCCAAATTTTCAAACAAGGATTATTCTTACTCAGGCGGGCTTCACGGTGTCGGTGTATCTGTGGTCAACGCCCTTTCCGCCCGGCTGGACATCCGAATCATACGGGACGGGCAAGAATACGACATCGGATTTGAAAACGGGTTTAAAACCAGGGAATTATCTATCATTGGCCCTGCGAAAAAAAACACCTCAGGCACCTGGATTGAATTTACTCCCCACCCCTCATATTTCGATCATCCCAAATTTTCCAGAACAGCACTTCAACATGCATTGAAATCAAGGGCTAT
>JBNKNP010000280.1:0-12030 GCA_050293905.1 Desulfobacteraceae bacterium
AATTGCCTTTAATTTCAAATTCACCCTGCTGCTGTCCGTTAAAAGGGTTTTTCAAATATTCCTGTGCCACCTTGATCATTTTTTATATCATTTTAAATTCAAGGATGCTTACAATTCAGGGTATGCCATTGAAGGGCTGAAAAGCGGAAAAGCAGGATTTATCAGTCTTATTGAAGAAGAAGATTTTTATAAACGATTTGTTCAATCCACGCCTGATCCCTTATCTTTGTTAATAGAATTCCAGAAAAAAAGCGCTAAACCTGTTATTTTTATTCCTGAAAACATTATCTATATTATTAAACCCAGGCATAAAAATGAAACACCGTTTGATATATTGTTCGGCACCCATGAAAAGCCGGGGCGAATCCGGCGCTACCTTACCATCCTGAGAAATCCGCATAAAATCAGGGTGGAACTGGCCAATCCGGTTAATTTAAATACCTTTCTCAACCGGCCGGATATCCGGCATCTGGATTTGGAATTCCAGGCGCATCGGCTCAGACGTCACCTGGTCGATATTCTGAACCGCCAGTTGAAAAGCATTACCGGACCGGTTCTGAAATCCAGGCAGGAGATGACCGAAGATATCCTGACCCGGAAAGCATTGCGCGAATATCTGGCGGAATATGCAGAAGAAAATAATATGTCCTTAAGCCAGACCCATAAAAAAGCTGCCGGATATATCAAGGAAATAGCAGCCAATTACAATTTAAGAGTAATTAATTTCGGCAACTTGATTTTATCCTGGGTGTTTAAAAATATTTTTGAAGACCTTGTCTGGAACCAGGATGAAATCAACCGGATCCGCGAGCAGTCAACCAAAGCCCCCCTGATACTGGTGCCCTGCCACAAGAGTCACCTGGATTATCTGCTGCTGCCCTATGTCATGTTTAAAAACAATATGCCCTGCCCTCATATTGCTGCGGGAAAGAATCTTTCTTTCTGGCCTTTGGGACCACTGTTTCGGCGCGGCGGCGCTTTTTTTCTGCGTCGGACCCTCAAAGGCGCGCCCCTGTATGCCAGAACTTTTGCAGCCTATCTTCCAAAACTGCTCTATGAAGGGTTTAACATTAAAATTTTTCTCGAAGGGGGCCGGAGCCGGTCCGGCAAACTTCTGCCGCCGAAACCCGGTGGTCTGGCCATGCTGATTAATGCCTACCTTGAAGGCGCCTGCAAGAATTTATATTTTGTTCCGATTTATATCGGCTATGACCAGGTGCTGGAAGAAGACGCCTATTTAAGAGAAATTGAGGGGGGCAAAAAAAATCCCGAAAATATAAAAGGATTGATTCATGCACGGAAATTTCTAAAAAAAAAATACGGCAAAGTCTATATGCATTTTGATGAACCGATTTCCCTTAAATCCTATATTCAGGAAAAAGACATTGATCTGAGCAAAACCAGCCCGGAAGAATATATTTCATTTGTCAAGGAATTCAGTTACAAACTGATTCATTCCATCAATGCCAGAACGGTTGCAACCCCCCATGGAATCATTGCCAGTGGTGTGTTGAACTGCCCGAAAAATTATTTTACCAAAAAACAATTGTTTTCACGGGTAAGGCTGTACATGAACATGCTGATCTATATGAAAGCCGATCTTTCAGACAGCCTGCTGATGAATCCTGATACGGTGTTAAAATCAGTTGCTCAAAATTTTGTAACCAGAAATTTCATTGAATTTGCTGATGAGGATGACAAGGAAATCGAAGAAAATACCACCTTTATTGTTAAGAATAATAAACGGGCGATTCTGGACTATTATAAAAATTCCGTGATCAGTTTTTTTTCCCGGTATGCCTATACTGCCATGGCCATCCTGGAAATGGATCAGTTTCAGTTTGCAACTTCCGATCTGACGCATCGGTATAAATTCCTGGAAAAAATGTTTACAGATGAATTCTTTTATGATGAAAGCACCACAATTGAAGAAAATATTGATCAATGTATTAACGGATTCGTACAAGAAGGGATACTGATTCCGCTGACAACCTTTCCGGGTCAATACCGCATTACGTCCAAAGGCTACAGGAAACTGAAATGGTTTGCCGCATTTTTACTGCCTTTCTTTGAGTCATACAAAACCACGCTAATGTATTTTGAAAAATATCCTGCAGGCAAATATGAAGGCAAGGAACGCACAAGAAAAATCCATTCCATCGGGACCAAACTGTATAAAGCAAAACTGATTTCTTTGAAAGAATCCTTAAACCAGATCAACTACAGAAATTCAGCCGGGTTTTTCTCAAAAAACAAGATCAACGGTTCTGAAGATCATGCCAAGATTGAATATTATAAAACCATCATTGACCGGCTGATTATATTAATCAATACTTGAACCCATGAAAGCGCTTATTCTTGCTGCCGGCTTCGGAACAAGGCTTTCCCCGTACACCCGGGTTATTCCCAAGCCTTTATTTACGCTGAATAATGTTCCTATTCTGGAGCATGCGGTTAAAAGCCTTGAAAAGTGCGGCTGCGAGCAGATTTTAATCAATACCCATCATTTGCACGAACAGATACAAGAATTCATCCAAGCCGCTGCCTTCAGGGCAGATATCCGGATTCTGCATGAACCCAAAATTCTGGATACCGGCGGAGCCATGGCCAATGCTAAACCCTTTTTAGATACCGGTCCGTTTTTTGTTGTCAATGCGGATGTCATCTGCAGTATTGATTTAAAAAAACTTTATCAGGCCCATGTTCAACAAAAGGTTATGGCCACCCTTGCGCTTCATGACTGTCCGCAGTTTAACAAAATACAGGTGGATGAAGATGGCTTTATCAAGGGGTTTGCTTCAGATTCTTCCGGACTTGCCTTTACCGGCATCCAGGTTCTGTCTCCCCGAATTTTCAAATTTTTCCCGGAAGACAAAAAATTTTCAAGCATTGATGTGTATAAGCAGTTGTGTCCCAAAAACCAGGTTAAATCCTGGATTCCGGCCAAACAAGGAAATCAGGAAAAAATATTCTGGTCTGATATCGGGACACAAAAAGCATATTTAAACACATCTGCGCAGACCCTTGCCGCGCAGACCTTTGATCTTGATTATAATCAGATTCCCCGAATCAGCATCACTGAGCTTTCAGGGGACGGCTCGGACCGGAACTGGTTTAGGGCACGGTTTGAAGACCGGACCTGCATCATCAGCGATCATGGTATCTGCCTGCCGGGCTCTGATAAACGCCGGGAGCTTTCAGCCTTTATCCGCATCGGACAACATCTGAAAACCAGACAGGTGAATGTTCCCAAAATATTTTATTTTGACCGGCTTTCCGGCATGGTCACCCTTGAAGACTTAGGAGACTGTCATCTCCAGACCACTGTTAAAGAGAATAAAGATCAGACCCTGATTTTTAATCTGTATAAAACTGTCATTGATCATCTGATCCGTTTTTCGCAAAATGGGTTGAAAAATTTTGATATAAACTGGACCTGTCAGACCCCGTCCTATTCAAAAGAGCTGATTATTGAAAAAGAATGTCTGTATTTTATGACCGCCTTTGTCCAGGGATATCTCCAACATCCGGTAAAACCAGATGGTTTCATGGATGAATTTAACTTTATTGCCGGCAATGCGTTAAAATACGGATTCACCGGCCTGATGCACCGGGATTTTCAATCCAGAAACATCATGATATATAAAAAACAGCCCTTTTTCATTGATTTTCAATCTGCCAGGAAAGGACCGCTGCAATATGACCTTGCATCTTTGCTCATTGACCCTTATGTTAATCTGAATACCAGGGTCCAGAACGACCTGTTAGTCTATGCCATGGAGCAGCTGAACCTGGATACGGTACAGCAGGAGCAGTTTTTAACAAGTTACCGGTTCTGCTGTTTAACGCGCAATCTTCAGATGCTGGGCGCATTTGGATTTTTAACCCGGGAAAAAAACAAAAAAGGATTTGAGCAGTATATTCCTGATGCTGTGAATTCATTAAAACGACTGATCAATGAGTTCACAGCTGAACCGATCCCATTGCTTTCAAATCTTGTACACGCATTATAAGGAGTATTTACCATGAAAAAAATAAATATCATGATCAACGGACTGCCGGGAAACGTGACCCAAATCATTGCCCGGTTTGCATTAAAGGATGACCGGTTTTCCGTCATGCCGTTTTCCCTGACCGGCCAGGAAATTGAAGAGGATTACTGCCTGGTGGAAGATACCCGTTTTGAACTGATCAGACCCGATGTCAGGGAGGAGAAAATAAAACAGATAAAATCCTCAATCCCGGATTTTATCTGTGTGGATTATACCCATCCCACGGCTGTGAATGCCAATGCAAGGTTTTATGCTGATAACCGGATTCCCTTTGTCATGGGAACCACAGGCGGTGACAGGGAACTGCTTGAACAGACCGTTAAAAACGGAGCCGCGCCTGCTGTGGTCGCGCCCAATATGGCCAAACAGATCGTCGGATTCCAGGCAATTATGGCCTTTGGTGCAGAATCATTTCCCGGATTATTCAAAGATTATACCCTCACGATAAAAGAAAGTCACCAGAAAGGCAAGGCAGATACGTCAGGCACTGCCCGTGCCATGGTCGGCTATTTTAATGAAATGGGCATTGACTTCAGCGTTGATGATATCCAAATGGAGCGGGATCCGGAAATCCAGGAAAAAGACTGGCAGATTCCCAAAGAATATTTAACCGGCCATGCCTGGCATACCTATACTTTAACCTCGCCTGACGGAACCGCTGTTTTTGAATTCAAACATAATATTAACGGACGCGATATTTATGCATCCGGCACATTTGATGCCATTGTCTTTCTTGACAAAAAACTTGCAGACCCGGAAAATACTAAAAAACTGTATTCCATGATTGATGTGTTAAACAGGAAAGGCTGATTTTGAGTTCGTATTTAAAAATCATCGTTGCTCTTTTCGGACTGGCCTATCTGGTGAGCCCCATGGATATAATACCGGAAATTTTTATCCCGTATCTAGGGTGGCTGGATGACGGCATGGTGTTATGGGTTGTATATTACCTGCTCAGGTACAACAAACTGCCTGATTTTAACCTTTTCAGAAAAGCAGGATACAAAAGGCCGTTTCAAAATAAAACCGAGCAAAAACAGCAATTTCAATCACAAGAAAACACCAACTCATCTAAAAAGACGCAACAGCAGCGCCGGCAGACAGCCAGACAGCCCTTTGAAATTTTAGGTGTTTCTCCGGATGCCACAAAAGAGCAGATCCAGACTGCCTACAAAGCGGCTGTTAAAAAATATCATCCGGACAAGCTTTCTCATCTGGGTGAAGAGTTTGCCCGCCTTGCCAATAAAAAATTCCTTGAAATCCAGAATGCATATGATGAGTTGATGAAAAAAGGACGCGCTTAAATGACCGGTGTAAATGAAATTCTTGTTCTAATATTGTTAATCGTTGCGATTCTGATCTTACCCAGGATGTTCAGGTCCGGTTCTGTTAAAAATGAGGCTTCTGCTAAAAACCTGTTCCACCTTAAACCCCTGGCCCGGGCAGGCATAGTTCTGTCCCTGCTTTATCCTGTGTTTTTTGCTTTATATTTAAAACCCTGGGAGGGCGGCCAGATGATTTCTTTCTTTTCCATCGGCATTCTGCCGGTTATTCTTGCCTGGTCCGTTGTCTGGATCGTGACCGGCCGGAAATCATAAAACAACCATCCGTAACTGTTGTCATAAAAAAAAAGCGCGTTCCAGGGCTGTATCATCAGATACGTCCCGGAACGCGCTTTTGGTTTGGTTATTAAAAAAACTTATTCCTTAATGATGTGATTCTCCGCTGTCATTCACGGTATCATAGGCTGCCTTTAAAAAACAGAAGGTCAGGCCTGCGCCAAGGATGCCAATGGCATACCAGAATCCGCCGAAGAATATTGCATGTCCTATATCCCATGCCCATTCAAAACAAAATGGAAACATAATTGATCTCCTTTATATTCAATGCTTATTCAGCTGCAGGTTCAGTGGTTTCCACAGAATAGTTAAGTTCATTTTCCTGTGGGAAAACCGGCAGATACCGATAGGTTAAAGCGATTAAAATTACCCCGTAGGCAACGGGAAGAACAGTTGTTGCCACTTCCTGCCAGCTGGGGATATACAATGCCCATGTATCAAAACTCATTACAGGGACTGCCATAATCTGCAGTACCATGACCCATCTGTTCAAGCAGACACCGATAACGCCAAGAATAATTGCCAGCAGGCGCAGTTTCGGATTTTCACGGGTGGATTTAACCAGCAGCAGTACACCAGGAACAACACCGCAGAGAATAATTTCTGTGAATAAGATCCAGTATCCGTAAAAAGAGTTGTTGCTGTAAAAATGGCTGAGTTTAAATCCAAGGCTGGGTACGGTCGTAGTGGCCCAGTAAATGGTATCAATGATTTTCGCAATGATATATGTGGTGATCATCCAGCCGGATATTTTTGCCAGAAGGAGAATCACGTTGTCTTTAACCAGTTGTTTTCCGGTAATGGCTTCGGTGATTTTCGTCACCAGAAGGGTAAAACAGGGGCCAAAGGCTGCTGCTGACCAGGTGAACAAGAAGAATGTCCAGGGCCAGATTAAAAGACCTTCCCGTACGGCAAAAGGACGTCCGTACATAACGCCGGCAACTCCGCCCAGAGAGCCTTGATGGAAGAAGGACAGAAAAGCGCCGGTTGCGGCAAAAACAGCCATCACACCATGCATGTTGTGT
This sequence comes from Desulfobacteraceae bacterium, assembly GCA_050293905.1. GTDB lineage: Bacteria > Desulfobacterota > Desulfobacteria > Desulfobacterales > Desulfobacteraceae > Desulfobacula. The sequence goes on from JBNKNP010000280.1 coordinate 6,697, forward strand.
GCAAGATGATGAAAGAACGGTACTTTGTTGGCTTGTCTGTTTTCTAGTATATTGGGGATAAACTCTATGGTAAGTACCGCAAAATAACACGACAGACAAAAGGCTACTTCCGTCAGCATGGAATGGACATTGGCATGCCAGAAAATGAACCAGCCGCGCAAAGGCTGTCCAATATCAATGGCAAGAATCAGCAATGCAGAACTATAGCAGATAAAGCCTATAATCACGGCAAAATTGATAATATGTTTAAGTTCGTCTATTTTGAAAATATATTTTAACAGACCTGTAAAAAAGGCACCGCCGCCAACAGCAATGACCGCAAGGTCAGCCCATATCCAGAGGGCAAACCCGTAATAATCATTCATATTGGTTTCGTTCAGGCCGAACAACCAGATGCGGGCCATGGCATAAACGCCCCAGAGGACAACAAGGCTAACGATCCCAATTCCAAGATAAAACTTTGGAAATGAACAGCGTTTTGCACCTTCAGGTATTAATGCAGAATCCATATTTATTCACTCCTAACAAAGGTTGGATCAACCATGGGATGATGAGGCCCCATGATGATTCTTGATTTTATCCCATTCTCCATCCAGATAGTTATCACCTGCTTTTCTCACCCATTCATGCTCGGACAGGTAATAGACTTTGGTATTGGTCCCCAGCCTTTCAAGAAGTCTGAAAACTTTCGGATTTCTTGATTTTCCGACCACATTATGATTTCTGGGATCCGGATGAGGATCAGGTTTGACAATCTGGTGAACCTTGTGAGCCGGGTTGTTCAAATCGCCGAACACAATTGCCCCTGCAGGGCAGGCAGTGGTACATGCAGTCTGATATGCATCTTCTGCAATATCGTCTTTATCACCAGCCACATAAGCTGCATTTCTTGCATGCTGATATCTGTGGTAACAGAAACTGCATTTTTCCACTACTCCCCTCATTCTCGGGGAGACGCTGGGGCTCAGGTAATTTTCCATTCCTTCGGGCCATTTGGGATCCCACCAGTTAAAATATCTTGCATGGTAAGGACAGGCCCCCATGCAGTATCTGCATCCAAAGCAGCGTGTATAAATCTGGCTGACAATTCCTGTATCATAACCATAGTCCGTTGCCGTTGCCGGGCAGACGGAAACACAGGGAGAATGTCCGTGGTCTCCTTTTCCGCCGCAATGCTGACAGGGTCTTGGCATATAAACAACTTGTGTGTCAGGAAAGGATTTACCATTGGTCAGTTTATAAACACGCATCCAGGTGATACTATCCTTTTTATTGGATTCATCCTCCTTAAACGGAACATTATTTTCCGACATGCACGAAACCATGCAGGAACCGCACCCGGTGCATTTGTCCAGATCAATAACCATTCCGAACTTATGTGCTTTATTATTTTCTTGTTTCATTAAGAACCTCTTTAGCAATTTATCCTTGAGTTGTTAACCCGTAAGATTTTTAAGCCCTGGAAATTTTAGCTTTTATTCCAAAGGCAGCATCCAGTCCTGAACCAGATTCAATTACCGGACCGATCAGGTCGTTAACATTCACCCCTTTATCGGCCACATATTTGTTATTAAAGGCATGTCCAAGTCCCCGGACCATTCCGATAACATTGGGCATCATGCCTTCATTTAAAGTTACCATAACCTTAGCACTGCCCATGGGTGTCGTCAGAACGGCAGAACCGCAGTCTTTAAGGCCAAGGCTGTCTGCTGTTTTTGGGTTGATTTCAACGCCGATTTTTTTGCCTTTGATCACTGTATCGGCAACCGTTTTTATGGCAAATGGTGAATCAGCCGTGGCTGCGCTGATCAGCCGCATATTGTCAATGGGAATCAATGTAAGATTGAAATCACCCTGGGCCTGAATGGTCGGCGGATTATTCGATAGAAAAGAGACATCCACGGCAGCAGAACCGGAAGGTATCCCTTCTGAAATAACGGCATATCCGTCATTGTTCAGAGAATCCCAGATTCCGGCGGCTACATTTTCAAGGCATTCCTCATAGGATTCCCATTCGAAATTGTCCGCTACCGGGCTGCCGATTTCCTTGGCAAGGGCGATGAGAATATCCCCAGGATGTCTGGTGTCGAAAATCGGATCAACAATCGGTTTTGCCAGTCCGACCACACTTTTGGATAGACCGGATCCGGAAGGCACATCTTCCATTTTTTCAAGGAAGGTATGAACCGGCAGAACAATGTCTGCCAGTTGAGCGGTCTCATCAAGGAACGGAGTCATGCTGACCACAAAAGGTATCTTGCCAAAGGCTTCTTTTACGGATTTGGGATCGTGCAGCGCATAGCATGGATTGGCATTGTAAATCAGAAGTGTATCAATTGCGGGTTCAGCAGAACTGCTCACTGCATCAAGCATCTGGTGCACATACTGTCCTGATTTTCCCTTTGCGTTGCCGGTTTTGGCTATATTATCAAGCGACAGATCGGGAAATTGCAGATAATCGTCTGCAGCCATGACAAAGGCGCCGCCCTTTTTATTGATGGTGCCGGCCAGACAGTTCAAGACCTGGACTGCAACCATTTCCTTAAGACTCTGGGAACTGTCCCCTTTGCCCTTTCCAAAAACGGCAACCGGCATTTTTGCTTTGGTAAATTTAGCAGCCAGTTCTTCAATATCCGCGGCAGCCACTCCGGTCATTTCAGTGGTTTTCGCAGGGGTATATTCTTTTTCCAGCAAGGCAACAAGCTTGTTGAATCCGCCTTTGAATTCGCTCATGGAAACAGATGGATTCAGTTTGTTCTTCAAAATTACGGCGCATAATCCTAATGCCAGGTCTGCTTCGGTACCAGGATTCACCGGAATCCATTTATCTGCACTGGTGGCCGTGTTGGATAACCGGGGTTCAATCTGATAGAATTTGCCGTGCCTTTCTTTTTTGCCGGCATTGGCTTTGAAACAATTCACCGGGGATCCCCAGCCTTCGATAACCCCTGCCCCAAAGCTTAAAATAAAATCGGAGTTTTCAAGATCAAATCCAATGGTTTTTCCATCGCCGTGAACAGCAGCTGCGGTGGCCTGTAAGTTGGATTCAAGGCTTGGCATGGTGTAATAGTTCGGTGTACCGAATGAACCGAGCAGCCGCTTGAATAATCCGGAAACCGAGCCTTCTTCCTTATCAACGATACAGGCCAGTTTTTCAGATGATCCGTTTCCTCTGATATCAGAAAGCTTTGAAGCAACCGTGGAAATGGCTTCATCCCAGGAAATTTCTTCAAATTTGCCGTCAGCGTTTTTCTTTAAAGGTGTTTTGACCCGTGAAGGATCATACAGGTACTGGAGACCGGCAATCCCGTGAAGACAGGCACCACCATCGTTCACAGGGTACCCGGCCAGTCCTTCTATTTTAACTGGTCGTTTGCCTATTTTCCGGACGCTGATACCACAGCTTCCCGGACACAGGCTGCAGACCGAATTTTCATAATTTGCTTCTCCGTCATCAGGGACAGGAGTCCAAGGCCAGTTCTGGGTCCAGATGGAAGAATCATCTGTCAGTTTAATCCCCACCGGGGAAACCGCAACACCAGCTACTGCACCAAGTCCCAATCCCAAGAAGCTTCTTCTGTCAACTTTCATAAATCATTCCTCTATAAAGGTTAGTCAGTCTTGTGTTTTAGGTTTATTACTTGTGGCATTGGAAACAATATCCCTGGTGGCCTGTTTCCTCTTTGTGGCATACTGCGCAATCATCCATCTTCATGCGATCCCAGGAATGTTTTTTAATTCCCCAGATGCTTTTGCCCCATATGTCACGGCTGTATCCGGTAATCCTGTTTTCTTCGTAGACTCTTGAAGTAGTGGATTCTCCAATGGGACCATGACAGGTCGCGCATTCCATTGGTTTTTCACCCATCGTATGTGCTGCATGGGAAAAGTAAACACAATCGGGCTGTCGTGCATAGACATGCCAGGGTACTTCTTTTTCATTGGCAACATACGCTTCGACAAATTCAACTTCATCCTCTGTCTCGCCCAAAGGCTCTTCTGAATGACATTCAAGACATTTGTCCAGTTTGGGAATCCCGGCAAACGTACCGTCATCCCGAAAACCATGGCATGAATCACAATCACCGGCTTCACCGACATGAAGCGCATGGTCAAAATTAAAAGGCTGCTCTTTTTTAGAATAGAGCAATTTAGGGAACAGCAGTGTACTGGATAAAAAACAGATTACAAATGCGACAATAAAAAAGATTACTCCCAAACCTAATCCTTTATCATCCCCTGTATCTCCAGCAGCTAATTCCCCTGCACTCTCCGCGGAACCATTTTCAGCTTTGTTTTCTATTTCACTCATGAAAACTCCATCAAGTTAAAGTGTTGATGATACAATAACCATAATGTCCAGGTTTCCACCTGAACTATTTTAATTTGAAGCCAATTAACTTTAATCGTCTTCAATACCGTCCATAATCAGCGTTAATCTATATTAAGATCTTGTTTTCTTGTCAAGAAAAATAAGATGAAAACCCAAGGATAGGTACAGATAAAATAGTATTCTATTTATGCAGGGTTTATGCGTAGCTGTGAAGCCCGCTGAGCAAAAAATTCACCCCGAAATAGGTAAACAGAACGCATAAAAAGCCGATAATCGAAACAACAGCTAGGTTTTTGCCGTACCACCCTCTCATCATTCGCAGATGCATGAATATCGCATAGATAAACCAGGTGATCAGCGACCAGGTTTCTTTGGGATCCCAGGTCCAGTATTTTCCCCAGGCGGAATTGGCCCAGACAGCGCCGGTGATAATACCGATGGTTAAAAATAAAAAACCAAAAACGATCATCTGATACGTCAGCTCATCGATAATGTCCAGTGCCGGCAGTTTGGATAAAATTGAACCGGCAGCAGCTTCCTTGGGTTTAATAAAATACATGATACTGAATCCGAAGGCCACGGCAAATCCGGAATATCCCAGGAAACAGGTGATAACGTGGGCAATCAGCCAATTGCTTTTCAAGGCAGGAATCAATGGTGAAATCTGACTGTTGATATCCGGATTATAGGATGCATAGGCAATGGCAAGAAAGATCAAAGGAGAGGCAAAAACCCCAATTATGCTTTCCTTGTATTTAAGTTCAACAAAGATATACAAGGCTGCCACGGTCCATGAAAAAAAGACCAGGGATTCATACATGTTGGAAAATGGTGCATGTCCGTATCCCATTTGATAGGATTCGATCCACCGCAGGATAATCCCGAGGGTATTTGCAAGGAACCCGACGATTAATATGATAAAGCCTATATTTGCAAGACTCTGTTTTTTGAAGGCAAAATACGCGACATAAAAGACAGAGGCAAATACATAGATAAAAGTT
>JBNKNP010000281.1:0-5631 GCA_050293905.1 Desulfobacteraceae bacterium
CCGAGTAAAGCGGATTTAAAGACAGCAGTTGCTTAATCGCACTGATAATGGCAATGGCATAGGCTTTAAGTTCATCTGCATCTTCCTCAACCGGTTTAAAATACTCTACCTGGGCCACGAACGGCGGTTTATCTGAAAGAAATCGCTTGATGCGGAATCTTTCTAGTCCCTGGGCAATAAACTGGAGATTTCCCTGGACATCCGTCATTTTCATCATCCGAATCACACAACCCACTTTGGGAAAATCGGATTTATAGACATATTTGCCCTTGATCTCTTTGACATAAGCAATTCCCAGAAGGTTGCGGGATTCTTCAGTTGACCTTTGAAGCGTTTCTTCCCATCGCTGCTTATTGACAACCAGCGGCTGTACCTGTGCCGGCAGATGGGGACGCCCGGTGATGGGCAGAATATACAGCACATCGGGCTTGACTGGCTGTTGAACAAGCTGATTTCCTTTTTCACCATTTTCATCTTCAACGATTTCCGGGGTAATGGGTCTGCTGTCATCCGTCATAGATCACCTCATAAGAAATTTGAATATTAAAACATTGACGACACATTATTTTAATTATAATCTTGTTTTCCATCCTGACAACCTTAAAAAGAATATTTCATTCATTGCAACCTAACATTGATACAAATCAGAGAACAAATTAGAAACCACATTCAAACAAGCATTTGACTTACTCCTTTATTAGCGTTAAACATAATTTAAACAATAGACATCTGAACAAAGGATCAAGATGGAAAAAAAACCAGACAAAAAAGAGATACTTTCTGAAAGTCTTGAAGATTACCTTGAAACTATTTTAAAACTGGAAACCACCAAAACCGTTGCCCGGTCAAAAGATATTGCCGAGGAATTAAACATCAAACGCGGATCGGTTACCGGCATGCTGAAAAAACTGGCTGCAAACGAGTTCATCAATTATGAACCATACGGATATGTCACTCTCACGGCAGCGGGGAAAAAGATAGCCAGGCAGATTGCCGACCGGCACAAGGTCCTTAAGGATTTTCTTATAAGAGTGCTTAACATAAATGATGAGGTGGCCGACGAAACTGCCTGCCGTATGGAACATTCCATGAGCCATGCCACTTTTAAGCGCTTTTCGCAGTTTATAAATTTCATCGACACCTGTCCCCGGTGCGGCCGGGACTGGCTTGATGCCTTTGCATCCAACGATTCACCTGAAAACAAAGAAAAAGACGAATGCCGGGCCTGCATTGAATCATGCCTGCAATCATGCAAATGATACAATATCACGTTTAGTTTATTTCAAGGCTTCGATTGAAATGCTGACATTTACCGTATCGCCCACAACCCCCATTTTGAAAAACCTGCCGTCGCCCACATGATAATCCAGCCGGTTCAGTGAAAATTTTGTGCGAAACCCTGCCACCACTGAATTTTTCTCAAAGGGGTGAGCTTTGGGGCCGTCGAAATAGAATATCATGGATACGGGCTTTTTCACGTCCTTGATGGTCATCAGTCCATCCAGCTTATATTTATTATCAGACAGGTGGGTGATCTTTGATGAAGTAAACCGGAGAAGCGGATACCTGCTTTCATCGAAAAATTCCCTGCTCCTTAAATGCGTGTCCCGTTTATTGTTCAAGGTATTGATGCTGTCAACCTCAACACTGAAATCAAAGTGACCGTTTTCAGGATTTTCCGGATCAAACACCAGTTTGCCGTTAAAATCGGTAAACTGTCCGTTGATCAAAGCAAAAATATGTTGAATATTAAAATGAATCTGGGTATGCGCCGGGTCCACTTTCCACTGGCTGGATTGGGCGGCCAGGGCAGGGCCTGAAAAAAGACCCCAGATGATGACGGGTATGACGATCCATATCTTTTTCATGGTTATTCTCCTTGAATATGCTGTTGTATCTTGAAAAGTTAGGTTTAGCACAACAGGGTATGGATATAATCTAAAGCATGAATGATTCCGTGTAAACCCTGGCCCGGGAAAAACCAAGTTCACGGAGCACCGGCATCAGATTGGCGCACAGGCCGGGCGGGCCGCACAAAAAGACATGGGCATTTTTCGGGAAATCACCCAAAATGACGGACAGGTTTTCTTTGTTGATCCGCTGATATTCTGACTTTTGTGAATCTTCGCGGGTAAGGATATAATGGATGGTCAATTCATTTATTTGCGATCCAAGCGCAGTGAATTCTTTGTCAAATAGAACATGTTCCCGGGTCTGATTGCTCCAGATAAGCATTATTTTCTGATTTTCATTTGAGACCGCCAGGGTTCTGAGCATGCTCAGCATGGGGGTGATGCCGATCCCTCCGGCAATCATGACCATGGGTAATTTTTCTTTCAACAGACAATGGCTGAACCGGCCGTAGGGGCCGTCGATGAAAAGCCTGTCCCCGGGTGCCAACTGCCCGATACGGTCAGTAAAATCACCACAGGAACGAATAACAAACTCAAGATAATCCTGTGTTTCAGGAGAAGATGCAATGGTAAACGGATGGGCCTGTCTTGGCATCTTCGGACTTATTGGAGTAACAAAGGCAAACTGGCCTGGCAAGAATTTAAAGGTCCTGCCCGGTACCGGTCCTGCCCGGACTCCCCAGGCATCTTTTGCCAGTTTTTGAACCGATAACACCGTGTACGGATGCACAAAACATCCCAGTGCCCTGGCCCATTTTGATACAACAAAGGTCATGGCCGTTAAAACCGATATCCATAACAACAGATACGGCAGGCCGGTTTCAAAGGGTTTACTGACATGGCTTGCATGGACAAAGACCAGGATAAATATCAATGGTGCCTGGATGCGGTGGCTGACAAACCATTTATACCAGTCCATCCTGACCTGCCGGCGCAGAAATGCCATCGCCGTCATTCCCAAGAGCAGGCACAAAACAAAAATCCCTGAAAAAGCGGGCCAGTACCGTTTTTCCAACGGGAAAAAGCCGAATCCGTCCGACCACAGGACAAGAACCGGATGACAGACCGCCAGCAGGGTCAGACCCATCCCGCTGGTCCGGTGAAACCGCCACAGCCGGTCCAGGCCGAAAATTTTATCCAGAAAACTTAAGCGGGCAGCCAGCAGCGCCTGGAAAACCATCAGTACGCCGGCGAGAATACCGCATATTTTCCCCCATCGAAGCAGCAGTTTTGCCGTGCCGAATTTATAAAGCATGGAAGGGGATTCAAAATAAAACGGGATGGCAGCAGCCACAACCAGTATGAGGATAAAACAAATAAAACAGGCTGCTTTTAATCCAGGGTGAGTTTTCATCTTTTTTCGTTTTTGGTCCAGACCGCAGTGGCCGTCAGGCCGGAGTGATTTCGTACGATCCTGCCGTTTTCAGCAAGAGACTCCAGATAGGGCCGGATAACAGCTTCCAGCTCAGAAGCATCCTTTTTGCTCACCTTTTTAAAAAAAGCCACCTGGTTATTGAGTTCGTCTTCAATGGAAATATCCTGATCCCAGGCCACTGTATCAAAGGTGATGTCAGGGAAAATCCCCATGGAAAACAATAAATTAATCTTGTATAAAATGCTCTGGGGCTTGTCTGTCAAAGGGGTTCCCATGATTTTTTCCCACAGATGCACCAGGATGGGATGCGGCTTTTTGGACGCCCATCCGCGGATGGCACAGCTGTTTTTCGAGCAGGCCATCATTTTGAACAAGGCCTCGGGCGTTGCCACCCCCGGAGACATAAATGCCGCCACAAGATCAAATTGATTTTCCCAGCCCTGTTTTTGTATATCCATCGTGAGCCAGTCTGCGCAAACCCGTGTGATGTTTTTTTCCAGTTCCGGAGGGGTATCTTTTTTTAACCGCTCAAGCATGTTTGAAGAAAAATCAAGAGCCGTTACTCTGGCGCCTTCCCGGGCCAGTCTCAAAGACAACAAACCGTTTCCGCACCCGATATCCAGAACCTTCATTCCCTTAAAAATCAGATTTCTGCGCCGGAAAAAATCAATGGTTTTTTCAGCCTTGCGGTTCCGGACTTCGCTTGGATTCAGGTTATAGGTGGCAGCCGCCTTATCCCAGTATTCAGGGGTGGAAAACCCTTTATGAACCTCATAGGTATCCCCCTTTTTATCCCCTTCCCATTGTTGAATCCAGAACGCTTTATTAAATATATCTTCCATTATTTTTTTATCTTCTCCTATCGAGCCGGCCCTCCCGGCCCGGCCGGTGATGTCCAATAGTATCCGGTACGGACCGGTTCCGGCGGCCGGTTAGTCGTGTTTATGAACAAAAAGCCCTTTAAGATCATCCACTGCCAGATACAGGGCCGGAACAAATAACAGGGTCAATGCGGTTGCCGCTATCAGGCCGTAACTGATGCTCACGGCCATGGGGATCAGAAACTGGGCCTGAAAACTGGTTTCCAGAAGCAAAGGGATAAGCCCTGCAACCGTTGTCACGGAAGTGAGCAGCACAGGCCGGAACCGGTTTTGCCCGGCTTCAATCACGGCATCAATTTTTCCTGCCCCGGCACGGATTTTCCCATTGATAAAATCAATTAATATCAAGGAATCGTTCACCACAATGCCGGACAGAGCCACAATACCAAAAATACTGAACATGGTCAGGTCCAGTCCCAGGATAAAGTGTCCGAAAACAGCCCCGATCAGCCCGAAAGGTATCGCCACCATGATGATCACCGGCTGGATATAAGAGCGGAACTGGCTGGCCAGCAGCACGAAAACAATCATGGCACACAGGCCGTATCCGATTTTCAAGCTGGTGATCAGATCTTCTGTCCGCTTGGCCTGGCCTTCCAGATCATACCGGACACCCGGGTACCGGACGGTCAGCGCCTTTAAAAAATTTTCCTTTAAGTTCGCGACAATCTTCTTGGCATTGGCAGTGCTTTCATCAATATCTGAAACCACCGTGATCACCCGCTTTCTGTCCACCCGCTGGATGGCGGAATATCCCCTGCCCATTTCAATATCAGCAACCTGGTACAAGGGGATCTGCCGGCCGTCCCGGGTCCGGATCCGCAATTCATCTATGCTGGATTCCATCTGCCTTTCCCTTTGGGAGTATCGCACCATCACCTTGATGTCATCTTTACCCCGCTGGACCTTTAAAACCTCTTCCCCGTAATAGGCCTGCCGGATCTGGGCGGCAATATCGGCCATGGTAATGCCGATGGATTTTGCTCCGTTTTTGATCAGTATCCGTTTCTCCATTTTACCGGGCCTGAAATTATCCGTGATATCAAAGGTTCCCGGATATCTTGCAACTTCCTCTTTTAATTCTTCCGCAGCCCGGGCCAGCTGCTCCATGTCTTCCCCGATCAGTTGGATTTCTATGGGATTTCCGCCTGGTCCGCCCTGGATGATGGTAAAGGTCAACTGCTCGGGGCCGGGAATATCACCGGCCAGTTCCCGCCATTTTGCAGTGATCTCAGGGGCAGGGATCGCAGGCCTTGAGGATGCCGGTACAATCTCTATCCAGGCTTGCCCGCAGTGTCCCCCGAACACGGGGGGTTTCCAGTCCCTTCTGGGGATCACCCCCACCAGGGAAAAATTATTCACGACCAGGTCCCGGCGGTTTTTCACCCGGTCCCTGAAATAGTCATTGAGTTCAAATGCAGCCTGTTCAATCTGTTCGATTGTCTTTTCAGTGACCTCAGAC
>JBNKNP010000282.1:0-5994 GCA_050293905.1 Desulfobacteraceae bacterium
TATTCATGTTCTTATGCTTACACCATGGAAAAAATTGCCTACAAACCCCTTAGAAATGCTCCCCGCCTGTCTGCATTAATCTCGGCCATCGGTGCTTCCCTGTTCCTGCAGAATTATGTCCTGTTAGCCCAGACATCAGATTTTCTGCCGTTTCCAAGCCTGATACCGGATTTTAAATTCTGGGCACCCTATGCCCACATCATGTCTTCGGCCGAGCTGGTCATTATCATCACCACTGTAATTGTCATGATTCTGCTCACTCTTCTGATCAAATTCACCCAGATCGGCAAAGCCATGCGGGCCACATCACAGGACGCAACCATGGCACTGCTTCTGGGCGTCAATGTCAACCGGATCATCTCCGTCACCTTTATTGTGGGATCGGCCACTGCCGCCATTGGCGGCCTGCTCATTGCTTCCCATATCGGGCAGATCAATTTTTACATGGGATTTATTGTCGGGATTAAAGCTTTTGTGGCAGCGGTCCTGGGTGGTATCGGCAGTATTCCCGGTGCCGTTCTCGGTTCACTGGTTCTAGGCTGGACTGAAAGTTTTTTTACCGGATATATTTCCAGTGACTATGAGGATGTTTTTGCCTTTTTGTTTCTGGTACTGATTCTTATTTTCCGGCCGTCCGGCATTCTCGGCCGGGCTGAAACCAAAAAAGTTTAATCAGATTTTAAAAGACAATGATTATGAATCTTGCAGATGAAATAAAAAAATCAACCATAGCAGCGCTGTGGTTCATGTTTTTGACCTTTCCAATCATGGTCATCCGGGTCAATACAGTAACAAAAACAATTGAATGGCGCTGGTTGAATATGGTGTTCATCGGTATTGCCTTTTTCTTTCTTTCAGCTCTCTGGCGGTATATGCTGAGGCAAAAGGAGCTGGGTGCTGCAAAGGCAAAAAAAGATAAACCAGTCTATATCCAGCGTCTTTTTGAAAAAAAACGATTTTACGTCCCGGCCATGACCATAATTATAATTGCAACGCTGGGATTTCCCCATTTTTTTTCCATGTACCAGACCAATATCATGATTTCAGCACTCATCTACGTCATGCTCGGCCTGGGGCTCAATATCGTTGTCGGACTTGCCGGACTTCTTGACCTGGGATATGTGGCTTTCTTTGCCGTGGGGGCCTATTCCTATGCGCTTTTAAACCTTCATTTCGGTATGTCCTTCTGGGTAATACTTCCCTTGGGCGGTCTTCTGGCTGCAGTGTTCGGAATCATTTTAGGTTACCCCGTGCTCCGCCTCAGGGGGGATTATCTGGCCATTGTCACCCTTGGATTCGGTGAAATTATCCGGCTGGTTCTGGAAAACTGGAATGAATTTTCAAAAGGCCCTTCGGGCATTGCCAATATTCCCAAACCCGGATTATTCGGTCTGGATCTGAGCATGCAGGCCAACACAATTTATTTGTATTACATCATTATTGCCCTGGTTATTTTTACGATTTTTGTTATCCACCGGCTGGAGAACTCGCGTATCGGCCGGGCATGGATTGCTTTGAAAGACGATGAAATCGCCTGCCAGTCCATGGGCATTGACAAGGCCAAAACCAAACTGCGGGCCTTTGCTTTAGGGGCCATGTGGGCGGGCATGGGCGGAGTTGTGTTTGCGGCAAAAACCACCTTTGTCAATCCGGCCAGCTTCACCATCTGGGAATCGGTGATCATCTTGTGCACGGTGGTCCTCGGCGGCATGGGATCCATCACAGGCGTTATTACCGGTGCCATGCTGCTGATCCTGCTGCCTGAGTACCTCAGGGCGGTTTCACAATACAGGATGATCGTGTTCGGCGCGGTCCTGGTCCTGATGATGGTGTTCAAACCCGGCGGCATGATTGAGAATGTCCGAAAAACCTATAAGTTCAAACCCAATAAGACTTAACACAATGAAACCGATTCTAGAAGTAAAAAATCTGACCATGAATTTCGGGGGACTAAAAGCCATTGACAGTCTCGATCTTTCCATCAACAAAGGAGAGATTGCCGCCCTGATCGGACCCAATGGTGCAGGAAAAACCACTTTTTTCAACTGCATTACCGGCATATACCCCCCGACTGACGGGGATGTGCTGATCCGGCCGGACGGCAGTGATGACTCCTGCCAGCGCCTGAACGGCTTAAAACCCAATCTTGTCACCCGGAAAGGTCTTGCCAGAACCTTTCAGAATATCCGGCTCTTTTCTTCCATGACCGTCCTTGAAAATGTCATGATCGGATGCCACCCTGTTTCCCAAGCAGGCGTCCTAGGGGCGATTTTCAGAGGAAAGACCACCCGGGCTGAAGAACAGTTTATTGTGGACAGAAGCTATGACATTCTTCAGAAAATAGGGCTTGAGCAGTATGTTGACGAACTGGCCTTAAACCTTCCCTATGGCGCCCAGCGCCGACTTGAAATTGCCCGTGCCATGGCCACGGACCCGTTTTTACTTCTTCTGGACGAGCCTGCTGCCGGCATGAATCCCAATGAAACACAAAGGCTGAATGAACTGATCCTGAAAATCCGGGATGAGGAAAACATCTCCATCCTTTTAATCGAACATGACATGAAACTGGTCATGACCCTGTCGGAAACCATTTTTGTGGTGGATTACGGGAAAAAGATCGGCCAGGGAACCCCCCAAGATATTCTGAATAATCCGGTTGTTGTTAAAGCATACCTGGGAGAAGATATTGATGCTTAAGCTGAAAAATATACAGACCTATTACGGCAATATCCAGGCCCTTAAAAATATAAGCATGGAAATTAAACAAGGGGAAATCATTACCCTGATCGGGGCCAATGGTGCCGGAAAATCAACCACGCTGATGACCTTGTGCGGCATTGTACCGCCCAGGCACGGACGAATCGAATTCCAGGGCCGGGACATCACCGGACTGTCGGCGGACAAAATCGCCGCTCTGGGCATCAGCCAGGTGCCGGAAGGCCGGCGGATCTTCCCCTATCTGACCGTTATGGAAAACCTTGACATGGGAACTTTTCTGCGCAAAGACAAAGCCAGGATTCAAAAAGACCTGGATCATGTGTTTGACCTGTTCCCCATACTTGCAGAACGCCGTGGGCAGCCGGGCGGCACCCTGAGCGGCGGAGAACAGCAGATGCTGGCCATTTCAAGGGCGCTTATGAGCCGACCCAAATTACTGCTGCTGGACGAACCGTCCCTGGGGCTTGCCCCCCTTATTACCAAGCAGATTTTTGATATCATCAGAAAAATTAATTCAGAAGACAAGACCACCATTTTTTTAGTTGAACAGAACGCCAACCTGGCACTCCATGTGGCAGACCGGGGATATGTCATGGAAACCGGTAAAATTACTTTGACGGATACGGGCAAAAACCTTCTGGCTGACGAAGATGTCAAAAAGGCCTACCTGGGGATGTAGTTCTCTATACAAAAACTGATTTTCAGCCGTTTCTATGGGGCATGCTGCCGTGAAAGGGAAAAACAGGGCCATCGATCTTTTCTATTAAAATACCTATATAAATCGAAACTATCCATTGGACTTCCCAATGCCCATTCTATATTAGTTTGTCTGAAAACAAATTGTTTTCATGCAAAATAATTCAAAATGCTCAGGCAATTAGGACTCTGTATCGTGATAAAGGACATGAACCCGAAAGTAAGCGCTGTGCACAATCCTCCTGCAGGTCACATCACCCTGGCCGCATCGGTCTGCGGTGCTGATTTTTCACAAAGGGCAGCCTGGCTTGCAGACAACGATTTTGCCATGGCCTACACCCCTGATGCCGAAAATCTATTTCAAACCCGGGATCATCTGACCCCGTATCTGAAAAACGGAGTCCCTGTCCGGCATCATGCCTATTTTCCGGGGTTTGAAATCGGGGACAAAGATGCGGTCAAGGCGGAGCAGGCTGTAAAACTCCACATGCAGGCCCTGGATGCCGTAAAAGGATGGGGTGAACCGGTCATGACCGTTCATGTCGGGCTTCCCCCGCAGATTCCCCTGGATCACGGCCGTGTGGTGGATAATTTAAGCCGGCTGGTCGCCCGGGCCAAACGCCGGGGTATTACCCTGTGCCTTGAAAACCTGCGCATGGGTCCCACAAGCAACCCGGAAACCGTGATGGACTGGGCAAGGCAGAGCGGAGCTGCTATCACAATGGATATCGGTCATGCCGTCTCCTGCGACCGCGTGGTAAACGGCGAGCTTGAAGTTCCGGAAATCGTTAAATTGTTCAGCCCCCGCCTTGAGGAGGTCCATTTTTACGAATCGGAAACCGACACCCACCATGCTCCCAAAGATATGTCCGTCTTAGGACCCGTTGTTGACCAGCTTTTGCAAACCCGCTGCCAATGGTGGACCATCGAGCTGGAAACCCGCAGGGATC
This sequence comes from Desulfobacteraceae bacterium, assembly GCA_050293905.1. Taxonomy (GTDB): domain Bacteria; phylum Desulfobacterota; class Desulfobacteria; order Desulfobacterales; family Desulfobacteraceae; genus Desulfobacula. Next base: position 4,365 of record JBNKNP010000282.1, read on the forward strand.
TTCTGCATACACGGAAACTGATCCAGGATTATTTTGCTGCCGGAACTTTCTTTCTGGCTTCGTAACTGCCCTGAAAACCGCCGGACAAACACATTCATTCGGCTTTGGTGCTTTTGATATCCAATGATAAAAAAGGAGATCCATCCATAAAAGAAAAACTGATGTTAATACTGACCGGTATCGGCCTGGCCCTGACCCTGGCACTGCCGCCGGCTGGATTTTGCCGGCCCCTGGAAGAAAAAGTGGTTGTCTACTCCACCCATGGTGAGGCGCTGCTTGAGACAGTTGCAGATGCATTTCAAAAAAAGACAGGCGTGAGCGTGGATTTTATCAACCTGAAAGGTGCGCTGGCGGACAGGGTCAGAGCGGAAAAAGTAAATCCCCAGTCCGATGTCATGTACGGCGCTCCCTCTTCCGTCTTTCTGGAATTAAAGGCAGAGGGGCTGTTTGACCCGTTCAAACCATCCTGGGCAGACCGGATAAACCCGCTGTTCAAGGATACTCAATCCTACTGGTACGGAACCATTCAGACGCCTGTGATGCTGTTCTACAATACCGGGATGATGTCTGCGGCAGAAGCACCCAAAGACTGGGCTGACCTGGTTGATCCCAAATATAAAAACAGACTGGTCTTTCGAAGCGCCCTGTCATCATCGGCGCGGGCGACCTATGCGGCTTTGCTTCAGCAGTTTGAACAAAAAGGCGAACTGGACAAGGGCTGGCAGTTTATGAAAGCCCTGGATGCCAACACCAAACAATATTACGGCAGCGGCTCCATGCTGTTCCAGGCCGTGGGCAGAAAGGAAGCGGCAATCAGTTTTATGGTGCTCAATTCCATTGTCGACAACAAGATAAACAACAAAATGCCCCTGGAAGTCATTGACGCGGCCGGCGGATCGCCGGTCATCACCGACGGAATTGCCCTGATCCGTGGTGCAAAACATCCGGCAGCCGCCCGGGCATTTATCGAATTTGCCGGCAGTGCCAGGGTGCAGGCGATGCTGGCAAACCGGTTTAACCGGCTGCCCACCCATCCGGATGCCTTGCAGGACGCGCCGGAATGGATGGCCAAAACCCACTTCAAGGTCATGAATGTCGACTGGAAAGATCTGGCAGCCAAACAATCGGCATGGATCCAGCAGTGGGATTCCCGGATAAAAGACAGCAGCAAGGATAAAAAATAAATCCCGGTCCAGCCGGAATGGGAGCGGTCAGCTTGGGTGCAGTTGTTTTAAAAAATGTGGAAAAGTGGTACGGCAGCACCTGCGGCTGTACCCATATCAACCTGAAAATCAATCCCGGGGAATTTTTTACTTTCCTCGGCCCGTCAGGATGTGGAAAATCCACTATTCTCAGGCTGATCGCCGGATTTATCCAGCCGGACAGCGGCGCTGTTTTCATCGGGTCCGGAAATATCACTCCCATTGCCCCTGAAAAGCGGGATGTGGGCATGGTGTTTCAGAACTATGCCCTTTTTCCTTTCATGAGTGTCTGGGAAAATATTGAATATGGTGTAAAAATAAGGATAAAAGCGACAGCCCGCGTTAAAAAAAGAACACTGCACTATCTTTCCATGGTGGGGCTTGACGGATTGGAAAACAGGCCGGTTTCCCAATTGTCCGGCGGCGAG
>JBNKNP010000283.1:0-9309 GCA_050293905.1 Desulfobacteraceae bacterium
TGACCCATGACCTGGACGTCAAGCTCAGTGACTTCGGTATCGCCTGTCTACCGGGCACCGAAGCCACCGAGATCCTGCGTAATGCCGGCTCGCCGATGTACATGTCGCCAGAGCAGGTTAGAGGGGAAGACCTATCGGAACAGAGTGACCTGTTCTCCCTGGGTATCGTTATGTACGAACTGCTCACTGGCAAACATCCATTCGGGGGTGACAACCTGGAAGCCATACAGCACAAGATCCTGAACAACCACCCTCCCGCATTGAAAGAATTTCGTTCAGATATACCGGACATCGTGCAGAGAATCATGGACCGGGCACTGGCCAAGCAGATAGAAAAACAGATTGACCTTGAAGTAAGGACAACCGTACTGGGGCATATTCAGCGGGGCGGTTCTCCCAATTCTTTTGACAGGGTGCTTGGCACGCGTCTGGGCTCTTTTGCTGTGGACGCTGCTGCCAGGGGAAAATTCGGTACCATGGTCTCTTTAAATACACCGGATATGGTTCTGGTGGATTTAAAAGATTTGGCAGGAAAAGTCAGGACAATCCATGTGGATTCGCAATTGATCCGTTGCGCTGAGTCCATTGGCATAAATATGGGACGGGAAGCCATGTAGCAGGAGTTATAGTGAGGGGGGGTTTTAGAAGAAAAATATGAATCTGTTTGCCATCTTAACCAATATCGGGGTGCCGGACATCCTTGATATTTGTTTTATTACTTTTGTTGCCTATTATCTTTATAAGGGCTTTTCAGGCACCAAAGCCTTTAAAGCACTTATCGGCATCGTGCTTTTAAGCGGGATTTATCTTCTGGCTGAAACCTGGGGGCTCTTCTTGACGACCTGGGTGTTCCAGATCCTGTGGCAGGTATTTGTTATTCTTTTGATTATTCTGTTTCAAAAAGAAATCCGGCAGATGCTTGAGCGGCTTAATCCGTTGAAGAAAATAGGATATCGCCAGGGGAACGGATCTGAAAACTGGGTGGATGCGTTTTCCGAATGGGTGTTTGATGCGGCAAGAAGAAAGATGGGCGCGATCATCGTATTTGAGAGAAGAGAACTGATATTTGATTTGATTACCAAGGGTGTTGCCGTGGAAGGTGATCCTGTCCCTGAAATACTCAACTCCATCTTTATAAAAGAGTCCCCCCTGCATGACGGGGCCTGTCTGATTTCCAACGGAAAAATTTTAAAAGCCTCCTGCTTTCTGCCCCTGACCGGACAGGAGAATCTTCCAAAAAAATGGGGAACCCGGCACAGGGCGGCGCTTGGTTTGACAGAACAGTCTGACGCCTGTGTGCTGATCATTTCAGAAGAAAGGGGGGAAGTCAGTATCGCCCTTGGCCAGGAAATTAAAAAAATAGAAAATAAAGACCATCTGGTTCGCAGAATTACTGACCTTGTCCTGCTGTCCAAGGAATCCGGGCACAACCATGTCATGGATAAAATAAAATTGCGGGTGATCCGGCGGTTTGGATTAAAGCTGGCGGTGTTTGTGTTTGTTTTTGTTCTCTGGCTGGTGTTGGCCGGGCAGCAGAATTTTGAGAAACGCGTTGAACTGCCATTGATGTTGAAAAATATTCCGCCGGGGCTTGAGCTGTCCCAGCCGATGGACTCAACGCTTTCAGTCACCTGCCGGGGGCTGAGAAAAGATGTCAGCCTGTTGACAAAAAATAATATTACCGCGTCGCTGGATCTTTATTCAGCCCAGCCGGGAACTCGCTCATATCCGATCACTTCAGGGGCCCTGAATCTTCCAAACGGAAGAATAAACATCGTCAACATCAGGCCTGCCAGAATAGAGCTGACCTTTGAAAAAACAGCAAAGAAAACCGGGGTGAAAAAAGAACCCCGGACGTAGTTGCTGTCAGCAGCAGCCACTACCGCTGCTGCTGCCGCAGGATGCATTTTCTTTTCCTTTTATCCAGACCTGGATAATATAGGCGGCTCAGCCCACGCCCGGATTGACGGATATAGCCTGGGACGGGCAGTTGTTTACACAGGCCCCGCATTCCATGCAGGCATTGAAATCCACAATGTGCGCTTTTTTTTCTTTCATTTCAAACACAGCCTGGGGACAGACATGGGTACACAGGCTGCAGCCTATGCACTTGTCTGTGTCAAGGACCAGGGTTGAGACATCATCAATATAGCGTAAAACTTTCATGCTTTGTCCTTTGAATCTTCCATCTTCCTGCTCTTAAAATGCAGAATATATCCACAACCCGAATGAAATGACCAGGGCGGATAATTGTAAAGGGATAAAATTTTTCATTTCCTTTTCAACCCCGGACGGTGATGTGAACGGAGTGGTTCCGGTAAAGTTCATTGCCAGGTATGAACTGATGGTGACACTGAACAAAAACAGGGCAGACCATCCCGCAGGCCCCGGGATGGTCATGGTTGTGGCTGAGGCTGCTGCAAGAAACAATGCAGCACAGAAAATTCCGGTTACAATACCTTTCAGGGCAAATCGGCGGAACGGGATAAACGGCAGCAGAGCAGGGGTGATAACGGCACCGGAAACCATGCCCGCAACCAGGGATAAAATTCCTAAGCTCCCTCTTTGCCGGAGTGTGGAAAATGAAAAGATGCCCGGACCCAGCCCGGAAAGGAGAAACAGGATCAGGGCGGTGATCAGGGCCGGTTTTAATGCGATCCAAAGTTCCACCGGTGTCAGGATCAAACGTTCGTAAAGGTTGAAGGTGACCTGGCGCATGATCTTATCGGCTGTTCGGTTGTTTTCTAAAAAGGCTGGAATATCGCAGGCCCGTACCGGACCGTAAACCACCCGGAAACCGGACTGTTTTTTAACCGAGTGTGCCGACACCCCGGTCGCACCCAGCTGGGGAACGATCAGGCGGCGGTGACTCACGATATGGTCAAGTTGACTGATCCTGATTCTTTTGACCAGTTCCGCCGTACCGAACGTACCTTTTCCGGCTGCGCACCAGACATTGATGCCCCGGGTGTCCAGGACCAGAATCCAGGCATTGATATTGGACAGCTCTTTTCTCAGGTGATCAAACGTCAGTTTGAAGTTGGCTGTGACCAGAACTTCGCAGGTTTCATCCGGTTGGCCGACGGCGTAAAGTCCCGGCGCCACGGTATAGGAATAGCGGTTGATGCCGCACCGGACAACAAAAGTGGATATCAGATCCCCGACGTCAAGCGTTGGCCGGATAACCGGAACCGGTCCAACAGCGGTTTCCATGAAACGCTCCACAAAAGCACATCGGCTGTATCCGGGTTTTTCATACTCTGCCATGGGATGCAAAGGTTCTGTACTGCAGGTGGCCTGTACATCTACATTATCCATGGAAGACATGATGGTGACACCTGAACTTGACAGTTTTCTGCCGGATGATTCATCCCCGGGACTGCAGCAATTGTCTGGCGATAATTTATTATTTAACTGTTCCATCAGACTTCATTGATTTTCCATATCAGGGAAGGCTTATTCAGATGCCTTGTATCCGGCTTCTGTGACCAGTTTAACCGCCTGATCAATCAGATCCGGTGTATCAACATCAAAACTTGCGGTTTTTCCGTCAAGATTCACCGTCACTTTTGTAATCCCTTTTATTCCTTCAAGTGTTTTTTGGACCATGCCGGTGCAGTGACCGCAGCTCATGCCTTCAACATTAATTGTGACGCTTTGGGATGCCATATGGATTTCCTTTTTTGCTGGATTCATGTTAATGAGGTATTTTATCATATCAGGAGTGAAAAAGGGAGACACATTATCAGACCAGGCCATAAAAATTCGACGATTCCCTGGTCAGATGCCAAAGAATGGGATCAGGTTCTTATGTCCATAAAAAGGGTGGAACAATCAAACCCGGACGGCTTTTTAATGCTGTATCCCCTGGCCGGGAAAATTGGACGGCGCTATGAATTGCTGTCCGAACCGGTTCAGGTCCTGTGTTCTGATACGTGCGCGGACTGTAATGATAATTGTTGCGCCAGGGCTACAATCTGGTTTGATTTTCAGGACCTGTTATATCTTTATCTGGGGTTGGATCAATTTCCCGGCTGCCAGATTTATAAAAATTCATTTAGGGAAAAGCAGCCGGTCTGCTGCCATTTGTCCGGCACCGGCTGTGTCCTTTCCCGTCTTGAGCGCCCCTTTGTCTGCACCTGGTATTTTTGTACGGCCCAAAAACAACTTCTGGCTGACCAATACCCCGGCCTGGGAGAAAAAATTACCCAAAGTCTGGATGAAATTAAACAACTCAGGAAAAGACTGGAAGAACTATTTATTCTTGTGTCGCTGGCACAGGTATAAATTATCAGGATTATGTGGTATGATCAGCCGGTTTTATTTTTTTTAAAATGAAACATTATACAAGAACCAGAGGAAATAGACATTGGATCAGTTAAAAGGATCACAAAAAAAATACCTGCGCGGGCTTGCCCATAAACTGAACCCGTCCGCAGTTATCGGCCAGAAAGGCATTACCAGTGCTTTGCTGGATGAGATTGACCAGGCCCTGGAAGCATCGGAGCTGATTAAAATTAAATTTAACGATTTTAAGCACAAAGATCAGAAAAGCGCCCTTATGCAGCAGATCTGTGAATCCACCCGTTCTCACCTGGCCGGTATGATCGGTCATGTTGCCATTGTATACCGTCAGAATCCGGACGAGGAAAAGCGTCGGATAAAGCTCAAATAATTATTTTAAAACGTGTTGGCCTCAATGACCGGCTAAAAACTGAACAGCTGCCTGTTCGGACCAGTATTGCTTTTGACTGTTAAACGCAACAAATCCCACGTGGCCGCCGGATCTTGGCAGGCACAGGGTGACGTTCGGGGTTTGTGATGCCTCTTGAACCGGAAAACAGCCTGGTGATAAAAACGGGTCGTCCAGCGCATTGATGATCAGCGTCGGGATTTTGATTCGAGGGATATAGGGTTTTGATGAACATTTTGCCCAGTAATCTTCTGCGTCTTTAAACCCGTGGATGGGGGCGGTGTAGCGGTCATCAAATCCTTTGAAATCTTTTATTTTTCCATAATCTTTATCGTTGATTTTTTCAGGGAACAGCCTCATTTTTGCCTTTATTTTCCGGTGAAGCATGATTAAAAACCGTTTCATGTAAAGACGGTTGGCCCTTTCTGTGAGCCGGGCCGCACTGCCTTTTAAATCACAGGGAACCGAAAGGGTGACGGCTTTTTTGACAACAGGGTGTGGTTGTTCCCGGCCAAGATAAAGCAGGGTTAAATTTCCTCCCAGGCTGAATCCGATCAGGGCGATTTCTTTGTATTTATTTTTTTGTCCGGCATGCCTGATAACCCAGTCAAGGTCCCGGGTGGCACCATTGTGGTAGGATTGAAGCCGGTTATTGGGCTCGCCGCTGCAGGACCGGTAGTTCCATGCCAAGGCATCCCATCCGTTTTGGGTAACGGCCCTGACCATGCCTTTCACATAGGCTCTGTGAGTGCTGCCTTCCAGACCATGGGAAATAACCGCCAGCCGGTCATGTCCGTGGACCGACCAGTCCAGATCAAGAAAATCATGGTCAGGTGTCTGGATTCTTTCCCTGTAATAGTGCACATTATTAATTTTTCTGAATAGGACCGGAAAAATTGTCTGGATATGACCGTTGTTGAAAAAAACCGGAGGAGTATATGAAGATACGTGCATGAAACTGCCTTATTAGCTCTGTTTAAATACGGATTAGTTTGATATATTATTTTTTTTACAAGTAACATATAAATAAAAATAAGGATATGCCGGACACTATGAAAGTTGGAATTATCGGCCTGCCCCAGACAGGTAAAAAAACGCTGTTTCAGATTCTGACGGGAAACGAAATCACTGATCCGTCAAAAGCATTAAAACCGGTTCCCGGTGCTGCAGATATACTGGATTCAAGATTTGACAGGCTCAACGAGATGTATGAGCCCAAAAAAAATGTCCGGGCCAGGATCGATCTTGTACTGCTGCCCAAAATGGAAGCTGAAACCATTTCCAAAGGTGAAATTTTCAGGGATATTGCAGATATGGATGCCGTCTGCCATGTGGTACGGGCATTTGAGGATGATGCCATCTATCACAGTGAAGGCTCGGTGGATGCAAAAAGAGATTTTCAGATGGTCAATTCGGAACTGGTCATGCACGACCAGATCTTTGTTGAAAAGCGCATTGAACGCCTTGAGGCCATGATCAAGAAAATCAAGGACGAAGATCAGAAAAAAGAGCTGGCCCTGATGAATAAGCTCAAAGATCAGCTGGAAAACGAAAAGCCGCTCCGCTTGATTGACCTGACCGAAGATGAAGAAAAAATGATCAGAAGTTATCCGTTTATTACCCGGAAAAAACTGGTTATTGCAGTGAACGTGTCTGAAGATGATCTTGAAAACCAGGATCTTGTTTCATGGTTTTCTGAAAACTGCAAAGCAGGTGAGATTGAATTTATGCTGGTGTCTGCCAAAGTGGAGTCAGAGATAGCCATGCTGGATACCCAGGAAGAAAAAGAAGAATTCCTGCAGGACCTGGGCATCAAAACAACGGCTCTGGAAAGTCTGACAAAATTGTGTTTAAAGTCCTTGAATCTGATTTCATTTTTTACGGTAGGAAAAGATGAAGTCCGGCAATGGCTGGTCAAGGATGGGGCCAGAGCCCCGAGGGCGGCAGGCGTTATTCATTCGGATCTTGAAAGAGGGTTTATTCGGGCGGAAGTTTTCAAGTATGATGAACTCATGGAAGCCGGAGACGAGGCCCAGCTTAAAAAGAACGGTAAAATTTATGTAGAGGGAAAAGAATACCTGGTAAAAGACGGAGATATTTTAAATATCAGATTTTCAGTGTAGACTTAATTTACCAGTCTTCTGAGGGACGGATGACCGGTTTGACGCCTGTCTGTTCTTTTAAAACGGCTGCAGCCTTTCCGGCCTCGGCTTTATCAGAAAAACTGCCGGATCTGACAAGATGCCAGGTCCGGTTTTTTTTATCCGTCAACTTCAGAATTCTTGAGTCAAGCCCTTTGTCCTGCATCTTTTTTTCCATTTTCAGGGCATTGGATTCGTTGAGATATGCTCCCACCTGAAGTGTCCATGCAGCTCTTTTTTGGATGTCCTTTTTTTTTATTTTTTCAGTTTTCCGGGCCGACAGCGCTTCCTGGGGGGACTCATTTCCCTTGACCCGCTCTTGAAGTACCTTAAGTTTTTCAACCGCATAGTCATTGTCCGGATATTTTTCAACAGCCGACTCATATTGTTCAATGGCTTTGAGATTTTCACCCTGGAGAGCAAGCAGATCTCCTTTGTAGCAGATGGCCCAGTAAAAATCAGGCTCGATCGCCAGGGTCCTGTCCAGATCATCCAGGGCCCGGCTGTGTTGATTGAGTTCAGCATAACACAGCGCCCGGTTGAAAAATGCAAGGGAGTTTTCAGGGGTCACCTGGATTTCCATGTTATAGTTTTCAATGGCCTTGTCATAGTCTTTTTTATAGTACCATGCCACACCCAGATTACTGTAAAGCCCTCTGAGTTCGGGGAAAATGGTTTTCGCTTTTTCAAAATCCTGAATGGCTAGATCGAATTTCTCAAGCTTCATATAGGAGACGCCCCTGTTTTTATAGGCATCGGCATTTTTCGGTTCCCGGGTGATGAGTTCTGAGAATTGTTCTATGGCCTCTTGATAATTATTCTCTTTAAACGCCCGGATCCCGTTATCAAATATTTCCTTATTGGTCCGGGCGTAAGAAATGTTGAAGAAAGATAAGGATAATAATATAAGAATCAGGACTTTTTTCAAAAGAACTCTCCCTTTTTATTTGTATTACATCAGGCTTATATTATATAAATGAGTATGCTGAATTCAATAAAAAAATATTTTAAAAAGGCAAAAGAAGAAGCGGATAAGGAATATTCCATTTCATCACAGGGCCGGGAAACAATCAGTCAGGGCAGCCTTGACGATACTTTTCAGACACGGATGCCAAGCGCGTGGACCGGGGTTGACCTTGACGGCACCCTGGCTTTTTGGGACAGTACGTCTTCCATAGAGACGGTTGGCGAGCCGGTGCCCGCCATGCTGGCTCTGGTTAAAAAGATGATAAAAAACAATATCCGGGTCAAAATTTTTACTGCACGGGCCCAGGATCCGGAACAATTACCCATCATTCGAAAATGGCTCAAGACAAACGGACTGCCTGAGCTTGAAATCACCAATGTAAAAGATTACTATATGCAAAGGCTTTATGATGACCGATGCATTCAGGTCGAAAGAAATACCGGCCGTCTGATTAACGATAATTAACGTCAAAAAAGGATCCAGGCTACGATGAAGTATATTTATTATATTCTCGCTATTGTGATTGTTTTTTCAGGTCTGGCCGCATATGGTCTGTTTGATACAAAAGTGGAAATATCAAAACCTGTGCTGTCTATTAATGATCGTATTTATTCGGAAAAAGAACTTGAAAAATTATTGGCAGCCGAAAAGTCCGATATGACCAGGGAGCAATTTATTCAGTCTTTGATTGAAAAACAGCTCCTGATCCAGCAAGCCATTAAACAGAAGATCAATGCGGAAGAAAATTTCAGGCGCTCTGTGGAAAATTTTTACGAGCAGTCGCTGATCAAAATCCTGCTGGACCGGAAGCTTGATTCACTGGTAGTTGATGTTACCACGGAAGAGGTGGCAAGGTATGAAGAACTGACCGGGAAAAATCTGGTGATAACAAAAATGACTTATCCCCGAATGCAGGATTTGAAAAACAGAACCAATGAACAGGTGGAAACCATTCATTCGGATTTTCTTAACTTATCTGATGATTTGAAATTTATCGTTCTGATGCTGAAAAAAGGGGACTCCTCCCGTCCGGTAGTCCGGGAGGGCCGGGGTGCAATGATATACAGAGTAGAGGATATCGCTCCCAGGGACACAACCGCAGGCGGAAAGGAAAAGGCCTTTGACGTCAAACGGGTATCCCTGCTGATCAGGGACAAGAAAAAAGAACAATTGCTCGAAGAATGGATCAACAGCATTAGAAAGTCTGCAGACATCTGGAGGAAAAAATAATGAACCAGCCTTACAAACGACGCAATTATTTTATCAACAAAGAGTTTCAAGGACGCTATATCTTTAATTATTTTGTCCTTGCAACCATTGGAAGCCTTTTATTCATCGGTGTATTCAGTTTTTTTTCTTCCAACACGCTTTCCATTGTCTATGATAATTATCACCTTCAGCTGGGCGTTACGCCCGGGATTTTATTTAAAAAGATTTTAAGCACCCAGTGGCTGTTTATTGTCATCGGCGGGGGTGTTGTGATTATTACCACCTTGCTTTTAACACAC
>JBNKNP010000284.1:0-4515 GCA_050293905.1 Desulfobacteraceae bacterium
TATAGACTCAAAAAACAATACAAACAAAAAAAGGCGTGAGAATCGTCACATCCCCATGCCTTCTTTGGTTTAAAATTAAATTTTATTATATGATCTGAATGAAGGTTTAAAATGGCAATACGCTCAGACATGGCCTCCGTAAAAGCCCGGTTGTTCTGTTCTATTTCTTGCCCATGACGGGCTGACAGACGACTTATGGCTGTACGCATATTTGTTAATTTTTTTCTGGCGGGACTCTTCACCGTCCCTGATAATATTTCTACAGTCACCTTCGCAGTGACCTGATGTATCTCTTGAAGGCATTTGTTTCATTGGATGATCCTTTTTCTTATAAGTTCGTGCGGTCGATCAAACCCTTGTTTCACGGTCCGATCCGCTTAGTCAATATTATAGGCATGAAATTTTGTTAGTCAAGCCAAACTATTAAGATGGATTACCATTCTTTAGCATGTTTAAATGCAATAGAGACCAGCTCTTCCGTGAATTGGATAGCGGCACCATTCTCGTCTTTTCTGACAATCCGACCTTCAACCGTATAGGCTTCTCCATCCTTGGATTCAAAGGCAAGCACCACTTCCTGTCCCACTTCATATTTATCAAACTCGGTATTTTTAATAAATATCCCATTGAACGATACATCTTTTGCAGTTTCTTTATGCAGTTGTCCGCCGGTGACCACTTCCACGGGCACATTGGTTTTTTCCCGGCGATGCTTTCGTTTTTCAGTGACTTTTCCGACAGTTTCTTTCTTTTCCATCATCACTCCTTAACAATTCGAATTCAATGGTTTTTTGAGGCCTGAATTATGCTGAGTTATCTAAATCAGAATAAACCGGTTTCGTCAAGAATTGATCCATTGTTATTTTCTTAAAATTTAATAAATACAAGCACAGGCTTTCCGTTTGAAAATGAATCCTGTCGCCCGATGCGTTAAATTTAAAATTTTACTTGTTTATATGGATAATTAATTCTATAAGATAAGGCGGTTTTTGTTTATAAAAACAGGATAAAATAAGAGGATGGTTTTTGATAAAAAAGATCATCAAACAATAGAAACAAGACTATAATTTTTTTAGGAGGTTTTATGTCAACTTTAGTATTTGGTCACAAAAATCCAGATACAGATTCCGTTTGTGCTGCCATTGCACTTGCAGATCTTAAGAAAAAACTAGGTGAAGATATTTCACCTGCCGTTCAGGGCGAACTCAATCCTGAATCCAATTTTGTACTTGGTAAATTCGGTGTTGCCGCGCCTGCGGTTGTCACATCCTATGCCGGAAAAGATGTATATCTTGTGGATCATTCCGATCTTGCCCAGAGCCCTGATGATCTTGGCGATGCCAATATCCTGGGAATAGTCGATCATCACAAACTCGGTGACGTCACAACCGGCCAACCCCTTGAATGCTGGATCTGGCCTGTGGGCTGCACCTGCACAGTTATCTCATCCATGTATAATTATTTTGATATTGAAATTCCCAAAGATATTGCCGGTATCATGCTTTGCGCTATCCTTTCCGATACGGTTATTTTCAAATCAGCCACGTGTACGGATTCCGACAAAAAAATCTGTGCCCAGCTGGCAGAAATCTGCGGTGAGAGCGATTTGGAAACATTGGGCATCGAAATGTTCAAAGTTAAATCTGCTGTGGAAGGCACCCCTGTCCGAGAACTTGTTCTTCGTGACTACAAAGATTTTGATATGAGCGGAAAAGGCGTTGGCTGCGGTCAGCTCGAACTGGTAGACCTGTCTATCGTTGACGGCATCAAAGCGGATCTTGAAAAAGACATCCGGGATCTGAAAGCTGAAAAAGGACATCACACCGTGCTGCTGATGCTCACCGACATCATGAAAGAGGGCACAGAACTTCTGGTTGCTTCCGATGATGAATCCGTCATTGAGAAAACATTCGGTTCCGCACCGGTTGACGGGAAAGTTTGGCTGCCCGGTATTATGAGCCGTAAAAAACAGATTATTCCTGATCTTGAAAAAACATTCGGCTAATCTGTATACTTGCCGATCTAAATAAAAAAGGGTCTTGGAAAGCCGGCCGGCTTTTCAAGACCCTTTTTAATTGGAATCCCTGCTAAACTTTTTCAGCCGGTTTAGCCACGGATTTTAATTTTTCAGATAACGTTGCCACATCAAAAGGTTTGAATATAAATTCATCACATCCTTTTCTCATCACCTGTTTGATTTCAGCTTCCCGGCTGTAACCCGAAGAAATCAGAACTTTCACATCAGGAGAAATCTCCCTGATTTTCTCAAAAGTATCTTTCCCGTTCATTCTCGGCATCACCAGATCAAGAAGGACAATATCAATGCCATGATCCTTTTGTTCAAGAACAGAGATGGCCTCAATGCCGCTTGCGGCTGTCTTCACTTTATAGCCTAAAGTTTCCAGCATTTCAGAGCAGACTTCAATAACTCCTTTTTCATCATCCACAAGTAAAACCTGTCCTTTTCCATTGAAAATTTCTTTTGTTTTTTTCATGGTGCTGGATTTGTTCACCCGGATGCGCTGGGCCGGCAAAAAGAACATGAAAGAACTGCCCTGGCCGACTTTGCTTTTTACTTTGATGATCCCTTTGTGGCTTTTAATTATGCCATAGGCTGTGGCAAGTCCAAGCCCCGTCCCCTGGCTGCGGGTCTTGGTAGTAAAAAACGGATCAAAAATCCGATCCATCACCTCATCGGTCATGCCCTGGCCCGTATCGCTTACCGTAATTTTTACATAGGTTCCGGGATCATCCAGCCCATTATCCTCCAGCATGACATTCTCAGATCTGATAAGAATCTGCCCGCCGTCGGGCATGGCCTGCCAGGCATTGACAAAAAGGTTCAGCAGCACCTGCTTGATCTGTCCTTCATCCACGATGGTTCCCCATAGATTTTTTTCAAGGTCCTGTTCAATGAGGATATCTTTTTTGGTACGGCCAAACATTTTAGCAGACATTTTCAGCAGGTAATTTAAATTGATCATGCTGGATTCCTGGTGGCTTTTCTGAGCAAACCCCAAAAGTTGTTTGGCCATTTCAGCACCGGAAAAAACGTATTCATCAATACTGGCCAGCCGCTTATATTCCTCACTTTCCCTGTCAAAACCACTTCTGACCAGAGAGGCATATCCTTGAATACCCATGAGAATATTATTAAAATCATGGGCAATTCCACCGGCAAGGGTTCCAATGGCTTCCATTTTCTGGGCCTGCCGCAGCTGATTTTCCAGGTTTATCCGTTCGGTCATATCCCTGGCAATGGCATACACGCCTTCAAATTCTTCCCTGTCATCACTGGCCGGCAAATGGAGTGGGGTTGCCTTGAGTTCCATACATGCATAAGCTTCTCCGGCATGAATCGACGGAGCTGATTCTTTGGCCTTTTTAAACCTGAAATGCATATCCTGACCGTCATTTTCCTGCTTGCCGTATTGGGAAATACAGGTCATCAATTCATCTGATCTGGCAAGATCCCCTTTGTGGACAATCTGTTTAAAACGCTTGCCGATCAGGTCTTGTTTTTTAAACCCCAATACTTTTTCAAACTGCTGATTTACAAAAGAAAAACGTCCGTTGTTATCCAAGGTAAAAATCAAATCAGGAGAGTTGTTCACCATATATTCATACTGCTGTTCAGAGGCTTCAAGTCTTGCACTGACTGCTTGTTTAGCAGCGATTAATTTTCTTTGGGAAAGGGCGTTCTGAACGGTTTTCAACAGGTCTGCATATTCAAAAGGTTTTTTCAGGTAATCCCAGGCACCTAGTTTCAGCGCCCGGACAGCTGATTTCACGGATGCATACCCGGTGATCATAATAATCAGGGCATCCGGATCAACACTTAAAATATAGTCCATAACCTCATACCCGTTTCTGCCGGGCATATTGACATCCAACAGCACCAGATCAAATTTTATCTGACCATAGGCTGCCACAGCCTCATCGCCATCATAAGCACCAATAACCTGAAATCCTTCCCGTTTCAGACAAAGGGTTATGTTTTCAACGATTCGTCTTTCATCATCAACGACAAGTATCTGTTCTGGTCGCATAGGCTACCTAAATTGGAGTTAATAAAACCATATTTAAATACAGTATAGGATCAAAGATTTATACAGCAGTCTTTGATCGTTCATAACAGACAAGGCCGCACCGCAGACATCTGTCTGCTTCAGCATGGGCCTGTTCTGTTGAATAACCCGTTGAAAACTGATCTTTTAAATCCCGGTTCCCGGCGCTGACTTCTAATATATTCCTGGGAACGGCTTCCACCATGGTCAGTCCGGATACATCCTGAATATTTGATTTATCGGAAATAATCATCTCAGAGGCCTGGTATTCTATCCCATACATTCTATTGTGTATTGCTGCCGCTGCCTTTCGGCCGCCGTTTATGGAAGCCACCACCGACGGATACTCGCTAATGACATCCTGATCTGACAACAGACCCAGCTGCCGGTTTGAATCGGGTTTTTTAAGCAGCTCGACCCCCTCCCATATCACAGGGCTATCCGGATC
>JBNKNP010000285.1:0-13637 GCA_050293905.1 Desulfobacteraceae bacterium
TTTGAAGCTGATCTATCCATATTTTAAGAAAAATGCCGTGCAAATCATTCTGGGCCTGATCTGCATGATTATTGTGGATGCCACCCAGCTGGCCATCCCCCAGATCATTAAAGACGCCATTGATATTCTGGGGCAGGCAGACCTGGATCAGCAGCGTCTGCTGTATCAATGCGGGTTTGTCATTCTGCTGGGCGTGATCATGGCAGTGCTGAGATATGCCTGGCGGAATCTTCTCATGGGAAGCGCACGGGATGTTGAGCGCGGCATCCGGGATGACCTGTTTGATCATGTGCTCCACCTGGACATGAGATTTCATGATTCGATAAAAACAGGGGATATCATGGCCCATGCCACCAGCGATATCAATCATATCCGCATGGCTTTCGGCTTTGGGCTCATTGTACTGGTGGACACCGTCCTTCTGGGAGGGGCCACCTTGACCATCATGTTCTGGACATCCCCGAAACTCACCCTGCTTGCCGTTATCCCCATGCCGTTCCTTGTGGCGATTACCAGGAACCTGGGAAAAAAGATGCACCTGTTTCACACCACTGCCCAGGAATCTTTTTCAAAACTCACTGAAATTGTCCGGGAAAGTTTTTTCGGCATACGGATTATCAAGGTCTTTAATTTTGAGCCCACCATCACCCGGAAGGTGGAAGCCGCATCAACAGACTATTTTTTCAAAAACCTGAAAAGAGCGGTTGTAACAGCTTTGCTGCGCCCCATGCTGATTCTTTTTTTCAATATATCCACCTTGATTATTATTTTTTACGGCGGTTCTCTTGTGATTGAAAAGGTGCTTTCCCCGGGAGAACTGGTGGCTTTCCTGCAATACCTGAATATCCTGGCCTGGCCGGTGATTGCCATCGGCTGGATGACCAATTTGTTTCAAAGGGGAATGGCATCTTTGAAACGCATCAATACCCTTTTAGATGCCCGGCCGGATGTCAAATCCCGAAAAAATGCCGTTGTGCCCGGCTCCTTAAGCAATGCCATCCGGTTCAGTGATGTTGATTTTTCCTACACTAAAGAGGCGTTGGTTCTTTCCCATATCAATCTGGACATCAAGGCCAACAGCACCATCGGCATCAGCGGCCCCCCAGGGTCAGGGAAAACCAGTCTTGTCCAGTTGATCCCCCGGCTGTACAATACCGGGAACGGAAAAATTTCTATCGGCGACCATGACATTCAGACCCTTGATCTTGATTATTTAAGAAGCAAGATCTCTTTTATGCCCCAGGAATCCTTTCTTTTTTCCGGCACGGTCAGGGAAAACATCCTTGTGGGAAAGCAGGTAACAGATCAGGCGCTTGAGCGGATCATCGAAATCTGCTGCCTGGACAGGACCATAGAAAGAATGCCCAACGGCCTGGACACCGTTATCGGGGAGCGCGGCATTACCCTTTCCGGCGGCCAGAAGCAGCGTGTTGCGCTGGCGCGGACCCTTATTGAAGTCCGGCCGGTTGTTATCCTGGATGATCCCATCAGCCAGATCGACACACAGACCGCCTCAAAGATCATGTCCAGGATACACCAGATGCAGGCCAACGCCACCCTGATTATTATTTCCCACCGGATTTCCGCACTGGCAGCCTGTGACCGGATTTACATCATGGACAAAGGCAGGATCGAACATTCAGGCACCCATGAGGAACTGCTGGATATCGACCGGTTCTATGCGGAATCTTTCAGGGTGCAGCAGTTTGAGGAGGAACACCATGCATGATTCCGCCGATATTCATTTTGAGGAAGGGGTCAAAAAAATGGACAACCTCCTGCTGGCCAGAGGTATCTGGCCGTATATCCGGCCCTATTTATGGATGCTGGCAGGTGCCACTGTTCTTGTTTTTCTGGTCACCTTTTTAGAACTGCTCATGCCGATTTTTACCCAGAAAGCCATTGACGGATTTATCATCCCGGTCAATGCAGCATCCGGGACCACGGTTTTCGGATTTGTTATTTCCTCTTTCAAGACATTCTGTCTGCTGTTTTCCGGGTATGTTCTGCTTTCTTTTACTGCTGATTTTACCCAGACCCTGTTTATGGAATATACAGGACAGAAAATCATTTTAAACCTGCGGTGCGCACTTTTTGAACACATGGCGTTTTTACCGGTTGCATTTTTTGATAAGAACTCAAGCGGCCGCCTGGTCTCCCGTGTGGCCGGTGATGTTGAAAACATGAATGAGATGTTTACATCGATCCTGGTGTTTATTTTCAAGGATCTTTTTCTCATGACAGGCATCCTGGTGATCCTTTTGAACATGCAATTAAAACTGGGGTTCTATCTTTCCCTGCTGGTGCCGGTCATTATCATCTGCATTGCCGGATTCTCAAAAATTTTAAGAACCGCCTTTCGGACTATCCGGCAGAAAGTAGCTGAAATCAACCACAGCTTTTCAGAAGCGGTATCAGGCATTAAAATCATCCAGACCACGGGCAGCCGGGACACGTTCATCTCACGGTTCTTAAAACTGAATTTTGAACACTTTAAAGCCTCCATGTTTCAGATTAAAATGTTTTCTATTTTCATGCCTTTTATCGGATTTTTAAATGTGTTAAGTGTTGCGATTATCATATGGACAGGCAGTTTCGAGGTCATTGAAAAAAATATGAGCCTGGGAGAGCTGGTGGCTTTTTTATCTTATATGAGACTGTTTTTCAGACCGCTCAGGGAATTATCGGAAAAATTCAACCTGCTCCAGAACGCCCTTGCTTCCGCCGAACGCATTATCCTGGTCCTGGACAATGAAAAAGCCGACCAAAACGGCAAAAAAGAACCGGGACAAACGCTCCCTGCCCGGCTTGAGCACATCAACACCCTGGAATTTGACCGGGTGGATTTTTCCTACGAACCGGATAAACAGGTATTGAACCGGATCAGCTTTGGCCTGTCCAAGGGGCAGTCCATTGGGATTGTCGGCCGGACCGGCTCAGGGAAAAGTTCGATTATCAACCTGATCACCGGTTTTTATCAGCCGGACAAAGGAAATATCCGGATCAACCATATCGATCACAGCGATCTGCCCATCAACGCCATCCGGAACAAAACCGCACTGGTCATGCAGGATCCGATCCTGTTTTCCGGCACCATAGAAGAAAATATCCAGCCAGGGGAACCTTGGGCAGACTCTCCTGAAACGTCCGGTCATCTGTCTGCCGGTCCCGATTTCTTAAATTCAAAGCCTTCCCGGCTTGAACATGCACTGAAACAGGCTGACTGCGATTTTTTATTTGAAAAATTCGACGGCCTTGCCACACGGATTGAAGAAGGCGGCCGTCCGCTTTCCAGCGGCGAAAAACAGCTGGTCTGCATTGCCAGGGCATTTGCCTTTGACCCGGACCTGATCATTTTTGACGAGGCCACCTCCTATATGGATTCACAATCAGAGCAAAGGGTTCATAATGCCATGAAAAAACTGATGAAAGGAAGGCTTTCCATCATTATTGCACACCGGCTGTCAACCGTCAGAGAATGCGATTATATTATTCTGCTCAGAAACGGCTCCATACGGGAGCAGGGAAACCATGAGGAACTGGTAAACCTGAAAGGCGAATACTATCACCTGCTGAAAAAAGAACAGATATAAAAAACAGGCGCAGCGTCAGTCTCTTACTTGACTTCACCTGTTTGTTTCTCTACAAAGAGAAGATGCATCTTTAATCGTTGATTTTATGGTCCAACCCCAGTAGCGGAAAGGAGATCGTGAATGAATAGCAAGCAAAAATCAAAAAACGCTGAAGATTCATCCCCTGCCCGGAAGCCCCAGGCTTCTGCCGGAAAGGGAAATGACAAGGTTGATGCCGGCAGTATGGATCAAATCCGGGATATCCTGTTCGGCAACCAGGCAAGAGACTACGAAAACCGTTTTTCCAAAATGGAACAGACGCTGGTCCGGGAATCTGCCGAACTCAAGGATGAATTATTAAAACGGATTGATGCTCTGGAAACCTATATCAAACAGGAAATAAAAGACATCAATGAACGGATTAAAAATGAATCCAATGACAGGGCTGACAGTCATCAGGCCATCCGGCGGGAAATGAAAGACGGATTTGAATCCATTACAAAAAAACTGTTGAAAGACGAAGAAAATCTTTCAAAAAAATCAACCGAGCTCAGAGAACAGATACTTGAACAGTCTAAAACCTTGTCGGAACAGATTCTATCAAAATATGACCAGGCTGAAAACAATCTAAAACAGGCTGCGGATGAGCTCAATGATATGAAAGTCAACCGGTCTGATCTGTCCGGATTTTTCCTGGAAATCGCCATGCGCCTTTCCAATGATGAAACATCCGGCGGATAATCCGGATAATGATAAATCCTGTCGGAACCTTGTTTAAAAAAAATGCATGCGTATGAATGACATCATGGACGATAGCAAAGAGTTTCATGCCCTGAAAGATCTGCTGGTCAAGCCTGAACAGAATAAGATCCAGCGCCTGGAAATCCGTCTGGATGATCCAATGATAAGGGCAAAAGAAATCAGCCGCTCCCTTCCCCAGGCAATTTCGCTGTCCGTCATGGAGAGCGACAAAATTTCACGGGTCATTGAGCCTGTGATTGACGCCTCTTTAAAAGCCTCGGTAAAAAATAATCCAAAAGCCATTGCCGACGCCATCTTTCCGGCACTTGGACCGGGAATCAGAAAAGCCATTACATCCACGATATTAGGAATGATCCAGTCCCTTAACCAGGTGTTAAACCACAGCTTTTCCATCCAGGGAATGAAATGGCGGTATGAGGCCTTTAAAACCCGCAAACCCTTCGCTGAAATCGTTTTATTAAATACGCTTGTTTACCAGGTTGAACAGATCTTTTTAATCCATAAAAAAACCGGGCTGGTTCTGGAGCACGTGGTGTCAAAGGATGCCATTATCCAGGATCCTGACCTGGTATCGGCCATGCTGACGGCCATACAGGATTTTATTCAGGATTCCTTCAGTACAGGCAGTGACGAAGGACTTGAAACCCTTCGGACAGGCTCGGACAGAAGCATCTGGATTGAACAGGGTGAATATGCCCTCCTTGCGGCTGTGATCCGGGGAACCCCGCCAATGGATCTGCGAAACAATTACCGGGAACTGCTTGAAGACATTCACATCAAATCAGGCAGTGCACTGGAAGATTTTAACGGTGACCCGCTTCCGTTTCCCGTATTCAGAGAACAGCTCAAAGACGGGCTGAAATATAAAGAAAAATCCAACAAAACAAAAATATCACCCTGGCTCTGGTGCATCCTTGCAGTATGCCTGGTTGTGGCCGGCATATGGGCCGTCAACGCATTTTTAACCTTCCGGGCCTGGAACAACTATCTTGCCCGGGTAAAAACTCAAAAAGGATTGATTGTCTTATCCGCCGGAAAGCAGGGGGGAGTATACAAGATCACAGGGCTGAAGGACCCTTTGGCCGAATCGCCTGAGGATATGCTGTTGGACAATGAAAAAAAACGCTTAACTATAAAAAGCACCTGGCAGCCATATTACTGCCTGGATCCTGAATTTGTTCTTGAACGGGCAAAACAGCTCCTTATGCCGCCGCCGGGCATTTCCTTGACCCTTTCCGGGAATACGATAAGTGCCGGAGGAGATGCTTCCCAGGAATGGATACAGACCTTTCGGACACGGGCTTTGGCCATTCCGGGCATTGTCCGGTACAATGATACCCAAGTAAACAATATTGATCAGAGCAATCTTAACAGCATCATAGAAAAGCTGACCGCGACCCGGATCTACTTTGAAAACAACAGCACGTCCTTTGTTAAAGATCAGCAGGAAAAATTAAAGGCTGTTGTCCAGGCGGTTCAAGACATCCAGACCATGCAGAAAAAACTGAAAAATCCCTTTCAGATCACTATCCTGGGTCATACGGATTCATCCGGAACGGAAAAATTGAATTTAAAACTAAGCAAAAACAGAGCTGAGAAAATTTTGAACCATCTGATTATTAACGGCATCAATCCCGCATTTATAACGATTTCCGGTATCGGGCCCAGCCTGCCGCTCAAGCCGGAAAATGACAGCCGGGACCTGGAATATAACAGAGCGGTCTCTTTTAACATTTTTTATATTGATTCAATTAAAGGCCATTGAAAAAGATGAAAAAAAAAGTCTGTCTGCTTGGGGCATTTGCTGTGGGTAAAACCAGCCTTGTTCAACAATATGTTCATTCAATTTTCTCCGATAAGTACCAGACAACGGTCGGAGTGAAAATAGAAAAGGCAACCACTGTTCTGGATGAGACCACTGTTGATCTTATCATCTGGGATCTTCATGGGGAAGATGAATTCCAGCATGTCAGGCTTTCTTACCTTCAAGGGTCTTCAGGGTTGATCTATGTTGTGGACGGCACTAGAAAATCAACCCTTGCCACGGCATTGAATTTAAAACAGATCGCTCAAAATACCATTGGCAGGGTCCCGTTTATCCTGCTTATCAACAAGGCTGATTTAAAAGACCAATGGGAAATTGATGATACCACCATTGAAGAAGTCAAAGCCCAGGGTGGAACGATCCTGTTGACCAGTGCCAAAACAGGGGACAATGTTGAACTTGCCTTTGAAACATTAACCCGGAAAATGATGGACCAATAACATGTCAAACACCGATAATATCATTCTTGAAAAACTGTGCTCAACCATTTTTAAACAGACCCTTGTGTCCTGGTTTGTCCTGAACCGGTCAGGCACAATCACCCAGTGGGGCGGAAATCTGCCTGAATTGAACATTCCCGTTCCTGAGCCCAAAAGTCATATTTCCGATGTACTTGTTTTTATGGAAGGCCTGCTGCCGTTAAAAGGCACCAATACCATGGAGTTTTCCTGCATTAAAATGGATCCGGACATCTGTCTTGATGCATTGCTTTTCATTGCCCCCAAGGGCTACGGACTGATCCTCTGGGATGCTGCGCAGAAAGAAACCCTGCTCACCCAGACCCAGCAGCAGTGCAATGAATTGTCTTTGCTGATCGAAGAGCAGAAAAACAGAATCATCAAAAGCCGGGACAGGACTGTTCAGCCCGGAGATCTGACATTTTTAGAAGATCTTTTTCATGCCTTAAATTATGCTGTTCTTGAAATGGATGAAAGTGGTCATTTTGTCCTTCTGGGCACACCGCCCATGTGGGTGACTCAAATTCCCCAGTCCAGCCGCCTGCTGTCCGGCCAGGTGTATGAAGAAGATGTGTTCAGTTTCCTGGGAAATTTTATCCAGGAGGCAAAAACCCGGTGGGCCAAAAATCCCAATGAAACATTTAAATCAGGCCTCTGGATTGAAAAAGATCACACCGGACAGGAATTCTTATTTGAAGCCACCGGTGTATCGGTTCACGGGAAAAAACTGCTCATGATTGCCAATGACTACTGCGATCCGGCAGAAAAACAATCCATTATCCAGAAAGGAAGAAATCTTGCCCTTCATTATCATGATCTCAAACGTTCTGAAAAAGAACTTAAAAACATGCACGATGAGCTTGAAGTACGGGTAAAGGAAAGGACAAAAGACCTTGAGCAGGCCAATATCAAACTTGCCGATGAACTCAGGCAAAGGGAAAAAATCGAAAAAGAAGGCAAGGAAATAGTTGAGCAACTGCGCCAG
Source organism: Desulfobacteraceae bacterium (assembly GCA_050293905.1). Classification (GTDB taxonomy): domain Bacteria; phylum Desulfobacterota; class Desulfobacteria; order Desulfobacterales; family Desulfobacteraceae; genus Desulfobacula. The sequence goes on from JBNKNP010000285.1 coordinate 7,603, forward strand.
GCCAGGAAGATGGAGGCCATCGGCACACTGGCCGGCGGGATTGCCCATGATTTTAACAATATCCTGTCGGCCATCATGGGATACACTGAATTATCCATTATTGAGGCGGATGAACATGCGACGTTAAAACCCATGCTGGAAAAAATTCTCCATGCCTCGGAACGGGCCAAGGACCTGGTCCATCAAATCCTGACCTTCAGCCGGCAGACCGAACATGAAAAACGGCCCTTGCAACTCAACCTGGTGGTCAAAGAAGCGCTTCAACTTTTACGGGCGTCCCTTCCCGCATTTATTGATATAAAAAAGGATTTGGACTGCAATGCATATATTCTTGCCGACCCCAGCCAGATTCACCAGGTTGTGATGAATCTTTGCACCAATGCCTGGCATGCCATGGAAACAGACGGCGGCACACTGTCTGTTTCCATCCGTGAAACAACAATCGATGCCCTTGACTCAGCCGGCCTGTCGGAAGCCGATGAAGGCCCCTATGTTGTTCTGACGATTGAAGACACCGGGCGCGGGATCCCTCCTGATATGCTGGATCGAATTTTCGATCCTTATTTTACTACAAAAAACATTCATAAAGGCACAGGGCTCGGCCTGTCCGTTGTTCACGGCATCGTCACCGGCAGCGGCGGCAGGATTACGGTTAACAGTAAAGAAGAAGAGGGCAGCGAGTTCAAAGTCCTCTGGCCATCCTTTGCCTGTTCCGAACCGGTCCTGAAAAAGACAAAAACCATGTCCCGCGGCAATAACGAGCATATTCTGTTTGTGGATGATGAAATTTTTCAGACCCAGATGGCAGAACAGATGCTCACCAGTTTAGGTTACCGCGTCACTGCCTGTAATGACGGTATAGAAGCCCTGGACCTGATTCTGAACCCGAAAAACACCTTTGATATTGTCATCACGGATATGATCATGCCGGCCATGACCGGAAAAGTTCTTGCGGAAAAAATTCTGGACCACCGGCCCGGCATGCCGATTATCCTGTGTTCAGGCCACAGCGAGGATATGAACCCTGACATTGCCCGGGAAGCCGGAATATCTCACTACCTGATAAAACCGGTGAGCATGCAGGCTTTATCCCATACGATTAAAGCGGCTCTGGAAAAAAACAGAGAATGAAAGAAAATCAGCTTTCACTCATAACGTCGAAAAATGCTTTGATTTCCTCTTTTTTTCTTCGAAGCTGATCCATAATGATTTCAAGTCTGGCCCGGTTGACTCTCATTTCATTCAGCGCATTTTTCTGTATCATTGGAGATGAATTCCCGCTGTGCCCGACATTGGCTTTCTGGGCCAGGTAATCTGCGATGTAAATAAAATAAGCGTGATATTTGAATTCAAGCGATGCAGATTCGGGATGATGATGGAATCTGCAGGGCAGAATGATTGATGGAGGGAAATGCCATCGTTTCATCAACAGCGCCGACAGTGTGGCATGATTCAATTTAAAAACAGCATTTTCAGCTGAATACAATTGTTTTTCTTTTTCTTTGGCAAACTGACGGACCCCCACATATTCTTTTTGAAAATATATCGAAAAAACCACTTTTCCCATATCATGAAGAAGCGCCGGAATAAACATCTGGTTTGCGATTTCAGGTTTTATCTTTTTGGCCAGTTCCTTTGCAGCAATGGCCACGGCAATGCTGTGGATCCACAGGGCTTTCATATCCAGGCGCTGTCCGGTTACATCCTTAAATGAAGACAGGATTTTCATACCAAGAGCAATGCCGACAATTTCATCAAATCCAATGACGGTAATGGCTCTTTGTATGGTTTCCACTTTTGTTTTCTGCGCATAGTACATGGAATTGGCAAGCTTGAGCAGTTTTACGGTCATGGCCGGGTCATTGGTAATCGCCTCGGCCAGTTCGTCAACTGTTGATTCCTTATTGGATGCGACACCGACAATTTGATTGATAATGATTGGAAGGGTCGGCAGGTCGCTTTCTTCTTTTTGAACCAGTTTTAAAATTTTATCTTTTATTTCCATTGCATCCCAAGACAAGCTGTCTGTGTTGACCCGGATCGAGCTTTTTGTATTGTGCCACATTTTTTAAGGCTGACCAAGAAAAATTTAACTTTCAGCCGGATTTAAATGTGAATTAGCTGTCCCGGCTGATCCGGCCCTGCAACATAAAGTTTGATGCCCGAAGCGTTCAGGCTTAAAGAGACTTCTTTAGCAGCTTTTTTGGGGCAATTGTTTTCTTCGCTCAGGTGAGCCAGGATAACATGTTTTAATTTTTCCGTTTTGACATCCGATACCAGCTGCCGGGCATCGGCATTGGACAGGTGACCCCTCCGGCTTTTGATCCGCTGCTTGAGATGCCAGGGATATGGGCCGTTTACCAGCATGTCAACGTCATGGTTGGATTCAAGATAAAGCAGATCACTGCCTTTTAAATGTTCTTTGACCAGGTTGGTGGCAATACCAAGGTCAGTGGCCACACCGATTTTTTTATTCCCAAGGGCCAGGGTGAGGCCGACAGGGTCTGTTGCATCATGGGAAGTGGAAAAAGGCGTAATTTGGATTTCATCGATCTGAAACGGCCTGCCGCAGTCAAAAAAACAAAGGTCGGAAATTTTTCCAAGACCTGAGCAGGCCTGATAGGTTTTTGGAGAAATATAAACAGGGATATTGAACCTGCGGCTCAACACCCCTGCTCCTTTAACATGATCGGAATGTTCATGGGTAATGATGATGGCTGTCAGCTGTTCGGGATCGACATCCACCGAAGTAAGCCGGCGCTGGATTTCAACCCCTGAAAGGCCTGCATCAATCAGGATGCCGTGATCGGCACATCCCACAAACAATGCGTTCCCCTTGCTGCCGCTGGCAAGGGGACAAACTTTAAAAGAGTTATTTTTCATCGTTCTGAGCGGCTTTAAGACTCAGCTTAATTTTTCCATCCCGGGTTATATCCAGCACTTTTACACGAATCGTCTCGCCTTCCTTTACCACATCCGTTACTTTTTTCACCCTGTGGTTGGCAAGTTCGGAAATATGAACCAGTCCGTCGGTCCCCTGCTTGATATTTACAAAAGCGCCAAAGTCGGTGATTTTAACTACTTTCCCTTCATAAATCGTACCGATCTCCGGATCAAGCGCAATATCAGATACCATTTTCAGGGCAGTGGCCGCATCTGCTTCATTTACCGCAGCAATTTTCACAAGCCCTGAATCATCCACTTCAATCACAGTGTTGGTCTCTGCCTGCAGTGCACGGATCACTTTTCCGCCAGGGCCGATAATATCCCTGATTTTGTCTGTATTGATCATGATGGAAACAATTTTCGGGGCATGCGGAGACACATCATCTCTTGCTGTTTCAAGTGTTTCAAGCATTTTGTCCAGAATATGGATCCGCCCGCCATTGGCCTGGTTCAAGGCTTTTTCCATAATTTCCCTGGACAGCTCTTTAACCTTGATGTCCATCTGAAGCGCAGTAATTCCCTCCCGGGTTCCGGCCACTTTAAAATCCATATCACCGAAATGATCTTCATCTCCCAGGATATCGGAAAGCACGGCAAATTTATTTTCATCCTTGACAAGCCCCATGGCAATGCCGGAGACAGGTGCTTTAATGGGCACCCCGCCATCCATTAAGGCAAGGATTCCCGAACAGACCGTCCCCATGGAGGAACTGCCGTTGGATTCCATGACTTCACCCACCAGGCGGATGGTGTATTCAAAATCTTCCGAATCCGGAAGCACTTTTTGAATCGCCCGGGTGGCCAGGTTTCCATGGCCGATATCTCTCCGGCTGGGGCCGCCGGGCCGCCGGCATTCACCCACGGAAAACGCAGGAAAATTATAATGCAGCATAAAGGGTCGGGTTTCCATTCCTGCAAGAGTTTCCACCCGCTGTTCATCCATGCCCGATCCCAGGGTCAGAATACCCATGACCTGGGTTTCACCACGGGTGAACAAGGCAGATCCGTGGGGTCTTGGAAGGTTGCCGACTTCACAGGTGATCTGGCGGATTTCATCAAAGGCCCGGCCGTCAATCCGTTTGTCTTCTTTCAGGACAATATCCCGGCTGACTTGTTTGACACATTTGCCAAAGGCTTCCTTTATCATACCGGTTTGTTCAGGGAAGGTTTCACTGAAATGTTCAACCACCTGGCTTTTAAGTTCACTCAGGGCATTCTGGCGCTCGATCTTGGTTTTAATCTGAACCTTTTCATGAATTTTACCGGAAGCGTACTCAACTACTTTTGCCACGAGATCCTCATTTTTTTCAGGCGGGACAAAGACTCTTTTTTCCTTTCCAAGAGCCTGTTTCAACTGAACCTGGAGATCAATGAGGGGCTGCATGGCCTGGTGACCGAAAAAGATGGCATCCAGCATATCTTTCTCAGAAACGATATTCGCGCCGCCTTCCACCATAACCACGCCGGTTTTGGAGCCGGCCACGACAAGCTCGATATCACTTTGCTCCATCTGTTCAATTGTGGGATTGGCGATAAATTCACCATCCACACGGCCTACCTTGACACCGGCAATGGGACCGTCAAACGGGATATCGGACATTTCAAGGGCAGCAGACGCACCAACCATGGCCAGCGTGTCCGGATCATTGGTTTGATCCATGGAAAGGACCGTGGCAATGACCTGGGTCTCAAAATTATAATCATCAACGAACAGCGGACGGATGGGTCTGTCAATCAATCGTGCGGTCAGGGTTTCTTTTTCAGACGGTCTGCCGATTTCACGTCTGAAATAATTCCCTGGAATCCGTCCGGCTGAATAAATTTTTTCCTGGTATTCAACGGTCAGGGGTAAAAAACTGATGTCGGGTTTCGGGTCTTTTGATGAAACTGCTGTTACCAGAACAACGGTTTCTCCATATTTAACGATGACGGAACCGGATGCCTGTTTGGCAATTTTGCCGGCGCTGATGGAAAATTCTCTTCCATTCAGACTGGTTGTAAATGTTTTTTCCATAATTTCTCCTGTAATAATAAGAAAGGCGGAAATTACAAGGATATTTTCTAAAAATAATAAACCCGCATATCTATCATCAAACCGCTATTTACTGCTAAATTACGGATTGATGAAACACATGCGAACTTATTTAAAAAAAACCCTGGAAACCGCCGCCTCAGTAATAATAAAATTGATAAAAATATTGGTATTGATAAATCAGATAAAAAAAGCAGGCCGGTTTTTGACCCTGACCGTGTCAAAAACCGGCTGTTTGTCATTTTTATCTTCTCAGTCCGAGTCTTTCGATTAACGAACGATACCGCTCTACATCTTTTTTCTTAAGATAATCCAGAAGGCTTCTGCGTCTTCCGACAAGGATCAAAAGTCCCCGTCTTGAATGATGGTCTTTCTTATGAATTTTAAGATGTTCAGTCAGATAACTGATGCGATGGGTTAAAATGGCAACCTGTACTTCGGGTGAGCCTGTGTCAGACTCGTGGAGCTTGAACTGTCCGATCATCTCCTCTTTGTTTTCTGCTAATAATACCACGATAGAACTCCTTTATTTGGAATAATAAAACCATGACATGATTGAACCACTGATGGTTTTTAACCATCTCTTATCCGATATTCCATTCAGAAAAAGAGAGCTGAAATAAAAATCATGCCATAACATCTTTGTGCAGCCATGAATAAATATCAGTTACGTTGAAAAAACGCAAGAATAATTATAGGTTTGCCCATTTTCAGACAATTGAATAATGGCCAGCAGCTCCCCGGCTTCACTCATCACCCGGATATACCCGTCCCGGGACATAGGATCTCCATCTGTCTTTTTATTCTCACGGGACTTTTTTTGAACCTGGCACACGGTCAGTTTCTGTCCATGCCTGACCCGGACGGCTGTATTCTCGTCAACCATCACACCGGGCAGAAAGTCAAGACAGTCTGACAATGGGATAATCACGTCTTCTGCCTGATCCGCGCCCAGGTTTTCAAATGCTTCAAGAGAAATGGTATCTTCTATGTTGAACCTGCCGGAAGCAGTTCTGCAAAGCCCTGACAAATGCGCCCCGCAGCCGAGCTTTTTACC
>JBNKNP010000286.1:0-27420 GCA_050293905.1 Desulfobacteraceae bacterium
GTATTTCCTGAATGCGGCCATCGACCAGAACTGCGAGAAGCACATCCGGGCCAACGGGCTGGAAAAGGAAACCGCCAAAAAGATGGCCGCATATTTCAAAAAGAGGGGCGTACCGCAGCCGCAATACTCCGGGGAACTGCCGGAAGGGCATGACGGCCTGGGGCTGTTGTTGCTAGGGATTACCGGGGATCAGGTACTGCCCCCGGACGTCTATGAGCGCATCCGTGCGGAAACGCTTCGCAGCGTCCGCGGTACCGTGCAAGCCGATATCCTGAAAGAGGATCAGGCGCAGAATACCTGCATTTTCTCCACCGAGTTTGCCCTGCGGCTGATGGGCGACGTGCAGGAATACTTTATCGACCGGGAGGTCCGGAATTTCTATTCGGTGTCCATATCGGGCTATCACATTGCGGAGGCCGGGGCTAACCCGATAACCCAGCTCGCCTTTACGCTGGCCAACGGCTTTACCTATGTGGAATATTACCTGTCCCGGGGGATGGATATTGATGAGTTTGCACCGTCGCTTTCTTTTTTCTTTTCAAACGGCATGGATCCTGAATACACGGTGATCGGCCGGGTGGCCAGGCGGATCTGGGCCATTGCCATGAAATATCTTTACCACGGCAATGAAAAATCCCAAAGACTGAAATACCATATCCAGACATCGGGCCGGAGTCTGCATGCCCAGGATATCCAGCTCAATGATATCAGGACCACGCTCCAGGGTTTGTGCGCGGTTTACGATAATTGCAACAGCCTGCACACCAATGCTTTTGATGAAGCCATTACAACACCGTCTGCCGAATCCGTGAGACGGGCGCTGGCCATCCAGCTCATTGTCAACCGGGAGTGGGGGATGACCCGGAATGAAAATCCGCTCCAGGGCAGCTTTATTGTGGATGAACTTACCGATCTTGTGGAGGAAGCCGTGCTCATGGAGTTTGAACGGATCACTCAAAGAGGGGGTGTTCTGGGCGCCATGGAAACCGGATATCAGCGGGGGAAAATCCAGGAAGAATCCATGATGTACGAGTCCATGAAACATTCTGGAAAACTGCCGATTATCGGGGTGAATACCTTTAAGGATCCGCATGCGGATTATGAGGACATGGCCAATCACCTGGAATTGTCACGGTCCACAGATTGCCAGAAAAAAAATCAGCTCTCCCGCCTTAACGCCTTTAAAAGGAAGCATAAACAGGTTTCTCAAAAAGCTATTTCGGATTTAAAACAGGCCATTTTGAACAACGAAAACATCTTTGAACAATTAATGGAAACCGTGAAAGTCTGCAGCCTGGGGACCATCACCCGGGCATTGTACGAGGCCGGTGGAAAATACAGAAGAAATATGTAGTAACCCATATATAGGAGATCAAAAGCAATGAAAAAATCAGTTATCGTGAGTGCGGTACGGACAGCCATCGGTGGTTTCGGCGGTGCATTGAGCCGGACCGGCGCAACCGATCTTGGAGCCGTTGTGATCAAGGAGGCCATAAAACGTGCCGGGATTGAAAATACCAATGTGGATGAGTGCATCATGGGGATGGTACTTCCCTGCGGATACGGGCAGAACCCGGGGAAAATCGCTGCCGTAAAAGCCGGGTTGTCCTGGGAAGTGACCGCTGTTACAGTGAACAAGGTCTGCGGATCATCGCTGAAAGCCGTGATGCTGGCAGACCAGGCCATCCGGTGCGGCGATGCCGACGTGGTGGTTGCCGGAGGCATGGAAAATATGAGCATGGCCCCGTATTATATGGAAAAGGCAAGATGGGGGCACCGCATGGGGCCGGGAACCATCCAGGACCACATGGTCCACGACGGGCTGTGGGATGTGATCAACGACTTTCATATGGGGACATCCAATGAATTGTGTTCTGAAAAATGCAAGGTCTCCCGGGAAGACCAGGACCGGTATGCGGCAGAATCCTACCGCCGGACCAATGCAGCCGTTGCCGGTGGAAAATTCAAAGATGAAATTACGCCTGTGGTGATTCCTCAAAAAAAAGGGGAACCGATTGTGTTTGACCGGGACGAATGTCCCCAGGAAACCAGTTATGATGTCCTTTCAAAGATGAAGCCCGTCTTTAGGAAAGACGGCGTGGGAACCGCCGGGAATGCGTCGGTTATCAGCGACGGCGCTGCGGCCGTGGTTGTCATGAGTGAAGAAAAAGCAAAGGAACTGGGCTGCACTGTCATGGCCACTATCGGCGCCCAGGCCTGCTGCGGCATTGATATGAAATATGTGCTTATCGCACCCATTGAAACCATTCCGAAATTGCTTAAAAAAGAGGGCATTACAAAGGAAGATATCGATTTGTTTGAAATAAATGAAGCCTTTTCAGGCAGTTCTGTGGGGATCAACAAAACACTGGGGCTTGATCCTGCCCGGGTTAATGTCAATGGCGGCTGTGTGGCGCTTGGCCATCCCATCGGGGCCAGCGGCGCAAGAGTGCTTACTACCCTGCTGTATGAGATGGGAAGACAGGATGCAAAAACAGGCCTGGTCTCCCTTTGCCTGGGGGGCGGCGAAGCTGTGGCCATGATTCTTAACCGCTTTGCAAAAGATAGTTTGACTTGATTAAGAATTCGTCTGATAATTGATCATCAGATTCCTGAAAAAAGAAAGTTTACAGTGATTTTGACCCAAGCCAGAGAGTAAATTTTTACAGATGAACGCTTAAAGGAGATCATGTGAATCGCCCGGCGGCTCAAAAAGCCCGATACTCTGTTCTGTTTGTAGATGATGAACCGGAAATTCTAAAGGCCCTGACCCGGGTTTTCCGCAAGAGCAGTTACCGGATTTTGACCGCTAAATCAGCAGCTGCGGCTTGGGATATTCTGAAAAAAGAACCGGTTCAAGTAATCGTCAGTGACCTTCGCATGACAAGACATAGCGGGACTGATCTTTTGAAAAAGGTCAAAACGGCATATCCTGATATTGTCCGAATTATCCTGACCGGATATGCCGATGTTAATTCCGTCATGGATGCGGTTAATCAAGGGGCGGTTTATAAATTTATTACCAAACCCTGGAATGAAGAAGAGCTTAAACTTTCCATCCGCCTGGCACTGGTTCAATACGATCTCCAGAACGAAAACCGGCATTTAAGAGAAATTCAAGAGCAACATACCAGAAATATCGATAAACTCTCTAAATTCATCAATAAAAGCCAGATTGGGCAGATGCTTTTACAAAAAAAGAAGATTACCGCTGACGAGCATGAAAGAGCAATGAAAGTTCAGGAGGATTCAGGTGAAATTCTGACCACCATCCTTGTTAAACTCGGATATATCGCCGAGAAAACATTAATGGATTTCATTGTTGCCGAGCTGGGTGTGAAAAAACTTGAACTGTCTGGTATGAAAATTTCCCCGGCACTTGTATCTGTTATTTCAAAAGAAGTTTGTATCAATAACAGTCTGATTCCGGTAAAGAAATCGGGAAATAAGCTGACAGTGGCCATGGCCGATCCCACAGACCGGATGAAAAAAGAAGCACTTAAATTTTATACCGGCATGACCATAGAGCCTGTTCTTTCTTCCTATAAAGAAATATCTGCAAAAACAGCAGAACTGTACAGGCCTGCGGACAAGACAACACAAATACCGGACGAAATGGATCCGGTTGAATTAAAGGATTCAATCGTCATTGCTATTGAGAAAGAAGAAGAAAATTTAGACATCAGAAAAATGTTTGAATCCGATAAAACACCGGCTGCGCCTGCCATCGTGAATGCCATCATTATCGATGCCCTTAACCAGGATGCTTCGGATATTCATATAGAACCCAAAGTCAACTACACAATGGTCCGCCATCGGATAAACGGCATGCTGTTTGACCGGGTGCATATCCCTTTGTCCCAGCATAATGCTGTTGTTTCCAGAATAAAGGTTATGGCCGGGCTGGATATTTCTGAAAAACGAAGACCCCAGGACGGCCGGATCAGTATAAAAACTTCGTCAAGAATGGTGGATGCCAGATTATCCACTTTGCCCACAGTGATTGGGGAAAAGGTGGTTTTCAGGATTCTGGACCGCAACGCGCCGATTAAGGATCTGGATGAACTGGGATTAAGCGACCAGCAGATTGAACTGGTGACTCAGTTGATAAAAAAACCCCAGGGATGCCTTCTGGTAACAGGACCCACCGGCAGCGGGAAAACCAGCACGCTGTATTCCCTGATCCAGAAAACAGCCACGATCCATAAAAATTATTCAACGATTGAAGACCCGGTGGAATACTTTATGGAAAAAGCGGAACAGGTGATGATCAAGGAGAAAATCGGCTTAACCTTTCCGGTTGTATTAAAGGCATTGCTGCGGCAGGACCCGGATACGATCATGCTCGGAGAAATACGAGATCATGAAACTGCTGAAGTTGCCTTCCATGCAGCCTTGACCGGTCATACCGTTTTGAGCACGCTTCATACCAACTCTTGTATTGCTACGATTACCCGCCTGATGGACATGGGCATGGAATCCCATGTGATCAGTTCCGCATTAAACGGCGTCATTGCCCAGCGGCTGGTAAGACGGGTCTGCCCGCATTGCATGGTGGATGAAAAACCTTCACCGGATATGATTCGTTCTCTGGGCATGGAATCCGGCAAACCATTTGTGGCCAAGAAGGGGGTTGGATGTGACAAGTGTGGTCAGACCGGATATATGGGAAGAACCGGTCTGTATGAAGTGCTCAATATCAACAAAGAGATTTCCGCCCTTCTCCAGAATCGGACGACAGAGGCGGAATTGTCAAAAGCAGCATCTTTAAACGGAATGCAGACCCTTTTTGAAAGCGGATTTAAAAAGATAAAAATGGGAATCACAACCTGTGAAGAGGTGCTCAGGGTGCTGGGGCCCCAGAACCTTTTGAAATATGAGTGTAAATCCTGTGGAAAAATGATGACGGAACGATTCTGCTTTTGCCCTTTTTGCGGAAAACAATCGTCTCAACGCTGCCGTGAGTGCGGCAGGACGCTTGAAGATGAGTGGCGCGTTTGTCCGGATTGTGGAAAATACATCTAAAAGAGGAGTAGCGTAAAAAAATGAAAATCAAACGCTTTGGTGTGGTGGGTGCCGGCCAGATGGGAAGCGGTATTGCACAGGTGGCTGCCGCTGCCGGTTTTGAAGTGGTGATGTCTGATATTCAGCCTGAATTTTGTGAAAAAGGGATCAAAACTGTATCTGCCAGCCTTGACCGGATGGTGAAAAAAGAAACCATAGAATCATCCCAGAAAGAGGTCATCCTCGGCCGGATCAGCACAACCACTCAATTAACGGATATGGCATCGGTTGATTTTGTGGTTGAAGCTGCAACTGAAAAGGAAGAATTGAAATTCAAGATATTTGAAGACCTTGATAAGATCTGCCCGGTATCTGTAATCCTTGCTACCAACACCTCCTCCATTCCCATCGGCCGGATTGCCTCAAAAACCCTGCGGCAGGATAAGGTGATCGGCATGCATTTTATGAATCCGGTTCCTTTGATGAAACTGGTTGAGGTGATCAACGGCATAGCCACATCCCAGCAGACCTTTGAAACGACCTGGAAATTATGTGAGGTACTGGGAAAAACACCGGCCCGGGCCAATGATTTCCCAGGGTTTATTGCCAACCGGATTTTAATGCCCATGATCAACGAGGCTGTTTTCTGCCTTTACGAAAATGTCGGCCGGGCCAAAGACATTGATACGGTCATGCAGCTTGGCATGAATCATCCCATGGGGCCCCTTGCTCTTGCGGATCTTATCGGTCTGGATACCTGCCTGGCTATCATGGAAACCCTGTATGACGGATTTAAGGATTCCAAATACCGGCCCTGCCCGCTGCTGAGAAAATATGTTGAAGCCGGCTGGCTGGGGCGAAAGACGAAAAAAGGGTTTTACAGCTATTAAAAAAGGCTTGTCAGCCCTGAAAGACTGAAAGACTGTTCACATCCGGAAGGGATGTGCAAATTTTAAGGATTCCTTTTGTTATCAATTTGCTGAATTGAGAATTCAGGATAGAAGGAATATCCTTTCGGCTGGTTTTTTTTGTTCCTGACACGCCGACCCATGCATTTCTTCCGGATGTTTTTGCCACATACAGACATTTATCTGCAATGGCGATCATATGTTCATAATCCAGGGCTTTTATATCTGAAGCGATAAACGGATAGCAGGCAAAACCCATCGAGCAGGTCCGGTTCAGGGTTTTTTCGTTCGTGACAACAAACACCTGCTTTTCAATGGCTGTTTTTATCCGGTCCGATAAAAATTTCACCTCCTCAGCGTTGATATTGAGGCAGACGATTAAGAATTCTTCACCCCCCCACCGGATAATAATATCTGATTCACGACAATTTTTTTTCAGGATATGGGCCACCTGCTTGAGTACCAAATCTCCGCTGTCATGGCCGAATGTATCATTTATATATTTAAAATGATCAATGTCCAGCATGGCAAATCCTATGGCCGCCTTTTCCACGGGAGGCGAATCATTTATATTTCTCTGGTGATAAAATCGTATGGTTTTGGACAGCTCCTTTTGAATAAAGGTAGTTAAAAACCGCCTGTTATGCAATTTCGTCAACGGATCTGTAAAACTCATTTCTTCTAATTCCTGCCTGGCCTTTTCCAGCTTTTTATTTGTCTGGCGTGCATGTTCCAGGGCTTTGTCCGTTTTTATTTTCTCCTCTTGCAGCAAATCAAGAATTTTAGCTTTGCTGATGGCGGAAATGGCATGTTCACGGAATCTGAGCAGGTTTTGGATATCAGAAGGTTCGAACATCTGCGGATCTTTTGTATTGTCCAGAATTAAGAAATCATCCAGTTTTCTGTCCAGATTCAGGGCCATAGCCAGCATTGAGTGAGATGTTTTTTCATGAAGAATTTCCGGCGAAATGTCAGAATCAAATCCCCGGACGATCAAAATGCCGTCATCCAGCTCTTGTGCATCCCTGGTGATCATTTTTACCCAGCTTTTATAACTGATTGAAATTTGTTTCATCGACTTGGGATCATATCCCTGAACGGCTGAAAACACGAATCGCTCAGACCCGGGATCATATTGCAGGAAGGCTCCTTTCTCTCCATGGGGAAACAAATACAATGCCTGCTGGAGAAGCGTTTTCAAGACACTTTCAAGACTGATTTCCTGATTTATGATTTTAACGATCTTATCCTGGATCTCCAGCTCCAGGTTCCGCTTTTGCAGCATCTCTGTCCGGCTGGACAATTCTTCCAATGAGGTAAAAAGATGTTCTGTAATTTCATCTATTGCATGTTCAAGATTTTCTCTCATTTCCCTTTCCATTGTCAGTCGTTCTTCAAGCGGGCGTACAATGGCGTTCAGATCGTCCTGTGTGTATGTGTCTTTTTTTTTAGCCTGAACAGGATCAAATGTCATTTGTCTATGCTCCGTATCTTCTCAAGAATGCATTTGAATGCGGTATTCATGCCTTTTTCAACAGCAGGGGAAACCTTGCCGGACAAACCGGCGGGCGGAGGAATAACAATCCCTAAAAAAGAGACCTTTGACAATGCCGCCTTTCCATTGAGTCCTGCCCACAATGAAAAAAGCTGGGCCGGATTCATTTCATGGCCGGAAAAGGCCGGAGAAGCTTGTGCAATAATACTCTCAGCGGAAAACCACTGCACATGCCCCGGCGCTTTGTCTGTCATTACGCTGTCCACCAAGATCAGTGTGTCACATCCGTCCAGTACCGGCAGCAGGTTCAATCCTTGTATTCCGCCGTCAATAATCTCAATGTGATCTGGAAATTTTTCCTTTTTCAGCATTTTGCAAATCCCGTACCCTGCTCCGTCATCTCCCCGGTAGGGATTACCACAGCAAACAATCCGTATTTTCGGATTCTCTTTAACCATTCATTTTAACGACATGACAGGAGCAGACCAGGCAAGGATCATAAGACCGGATAATATGCAAAAGCTCCAGCGGATCCTGGGCATCCTGTACATGGGTTCCAAGGCAGGCCCCCTCAAGGGCGCCTGGTTGATGCTCCTGATCTTTCGGGGATGCATTGATCGCTGTCGGTGTGATAATCTGGTAGTTTGATATTTTCCCTTTCCTGACCTGTATCCAATGGCCGAGCAAGCCGCGAGCGGCTTCCCCCAGGCCGATGCCTTCGCCTTCAGTCACGTCCCTCCAGTGATTGATATTGGGTGAATCGATTCGAATGGACTGTATCCATTGTCCCAGTTTATCCAGCGTTTTAACCGCCTCTTGAAGCCTTGCAAATACCCTGAGCCAGGCACTGGCTCCCTTTTGTTGAAAAAGGCCTAAAATCAGCGGATCTTTTGCAAGGATCATTCGGGCCAGGGGGCCGACTTCCACAACCCGGTTTTGATACCGGGGCGCTTTAATCCAGCTGTACTTGTCTTTTTCATCTTCCGCCGGACAGGTCTCCCCGTTAAAAGGATGACATCCTTTTTCAGTGGTTTTAAAAAACGAATACAGGGTGGACTCGGTAATGTCCTTTTGGGAAAAATCTTTAAATCCTCCGTCATAGTATCCGGCCGGGAACAAAAAGGTTCCGTCCAAAAGGTCATAGGAACCCGAAGAGATAAAGTTTTCAGGCCCTTTCCCCAGTTTGTCCAGCCCGGCTGTCATCCCTGCTGTTAAAAAGAGGGACAGATCCGAACTGTTTTGCTGTGAATCAAGATAAGACATTAATTTATCGGGGGAATCAATACCGAACCATTCCTCTATCGTACACCCTAAAAATGCAGTTTCTATCCCTTTTTTGAAAGAAAGATAAAGGCTGTGCCCGTAATTCAATTTCAGCCTGTCATTGATAATTTCACAGGTCCCGCCCGGGTGCATGGCCAGGTTGTGGGGCCAGCGCCCGCCAAAAATCCCCATCATGTTCATGAAATCATTTCTAAGCCGTACAAATTTAACATAGGATTCACCGTTCATTTTAAACCGTCGTGTCACCTTTGAAAAAAAAGAATGCTTTTTATATCGTTGATGTGCCAGGTCAGGCGCAAACAATAAATAAAAATGGGTAAAATGATTTTGAATATTTTCAATACCTAAAACAATATTTTTAATATGATACCCATTAGCCGGCATTTCAACCTGGAATAAATCCCTGAGTGCATTTGAACAGACATAGGACTGGGCAGCACTGCACATGCCGCATATTCTGGGAGTGATACCAAGGGCGTCCATGGGATTTTTTTTAACCAGGAATTGTTCAAATCCGCGGAACATGGAGCCGGACGATCTTGCATCCATAATTATTCCATTACCATCACTGGCTGCCGTAAACCTTAAATCTCCTTCCACGCGGGTGACAGGATCAATTTCAATTGTTTTCGGATGGCCCACTTTTTCTTTCCTTTTTATGAAGTCTCAGTCGATCCGGACAGGCCCGGTTCGCCAGAATTTTTGTTTGAAAATAGGCACTTTTTTTCACCCCTTCCGGCAGGTTTACAGGGATGCCGGCAAGCTTTTGAGTTTTAAAAAGGGGAAAACTTTCTTTTGGAAATCCGGGAGATACGCATCCGATACAGGGAAAACCAGACCAGGTGCAGGACCCCCATCCGTCAAACCAACGGTGGATATTGGCATTGCATTTTACCAGCGGACCCTTGCAGCCCAGGTTCTCGAACATGCATCCGGGTTCGCCGATATGGGTCGCCTCCTGCCTGTATTCAAAATATTCGTTTCTTGGACATCCATGGTGGAGATAATCGTGAAACAGGTATGCAGGCCTGTTGTATTCGTCAAGATCTTCGGCTTTGAATCTTTGAAGGCTAATGTCAATCAGGGCAGTGATGACATTCTGCCAGTGGGCCGGGCATCCGGGTATATTCACAACAGGAAGTCCGGAAGTGCTTCTGAATTTTTTTCCCAGAAAGCCACCATGGCTTCTCATCAGAAACTGCAGGCCTTTTGTGTTATTGACATTCGGAGATATCACCGGGATACCGCCAAAAGAAGAGCAGCTGCCCACTGCAATTACATACCTGGCATTTTGAGATATCGAAGCGACCCATTCCATAAACGGCTTTCCGGCAAAGATATGATACCGGCCGGTATTGTTGGGCCCGGTGATCACGCCTCCCTCAATGATCAGAAGATCAATGGTTTCTTTTTCATACTTCGTCAGAAGCTTCCTGATTTTTTTACCTGAATTCGGGGAAATGGATGGATGAAAGACAATATCAATTTGATATTGATCCTTTAACTCTGACAGATCAGGCCTTTTTGAGCACAAAAAATTCATGGAGCAGCCGCCGCAGGAGGCCCCTTGCAGCCATAATAATTTCATAAAGAAATATCCTTTCAATAGCACGCTGCGAAATTGATGCCATGATAATTGTATCTATAAAGTCGGTTTCCCTTATTTATAACTGAAAAACCGGTCGCGCACAATATTATTGTGAATCACGACAAATACAGGAAAAGAGACGACCAATGCAGTGAATTAAAAAAGGGTTTTATGATTATAACTGATCCAGCACCTTTTGGGCGTCTTTTGCTCCCTGAAAATCCTTTTGCAGGGCAAGGGCTTTTTTCAGGGCGTTTTCAGCTTTGACATAGTCGCCTTTTTTATTCAGGGCAAGGCCCAGGTGATAATGGAAAATCGGGTTTTCCGGCTCCTGGTCAATGCACCCCTGAAATTCGTCAACAGCATTGTCATAGAGTTGTTTTTTATAATAGACCCAGCCCAGTGTATCCATTACAGCCGCCACTTTTCCCGCTTTAGCCTTTGCCCGGCTGGCAAGTTCCAGGGCTGTATTTAACTCTTTTTCCTGCTCAGCATATAAAAAAGCCAGGTTATTGGCGGCCTGTATATAATCCGGATTTATTTCCAGGGCTTTTTTATAGCTGGCTTCTGCCAGGCTGATTTTTGTTTGCTGTTCATACAGGTTCCCTAAAAAAGCATGGGGAGCCGCCTGGTCCGGGCGGTGCTGGATCAGGGCCTGATAAAGCGAAATGGCCTCGTCTGTTTTTCCTTCTTTTACCAGCAGTTGTGATAGGGTCATGTAAGGCGTGATATAGGATGGGTTTTTATCAATGGCTTGTTTTAATATTTTTTTTGACTGTTCCGTCCGGTTTGAGGTTAAAAGCAGATTTCCTTTCAGGTTTAAAATAACAGACGCAATTATCGGCGAATCTTCTGTTTTTTTGAGGTGCTCATCACAGCGTGCGATTGCTTTTTCATACTCTTTTTGGGCGGCCATTACTGAAATCAGGCTTGAGAAAACGTCCATGAGATTGGGATTGAGTTCCAAAGCGGTGTTAAAATGCTTGATGGCCTGGTCCGGGCTGTTTTCAATGCGGTTAACCAGACCATAACGATAATAGGCAGCCGGATTTTCAGGAGCCTGTTCAATCAATTCTTCAAAGATAGTCTTGGCCATGGGCCAGTTTTTATTGGCCATATTGATATTGCCCAATAAAAGATTGGCCCTGTAATGTTTGGGAACCTGGGCCAGGGCTTTTTTGATGTGATTTTCAGCCAGATAAAAATCACCCTGGTTATAATAGAGATCAGCCATGACCAGCCGGGCTTGAAACAGGTTTGGATTTATTTCCAAAGCCTTTGATATAAAGGGTTTAGCCTGGTCATGCTTATTGTTTTCAAAATAGGCGCTTCCCAGCAAAAAATTAATCAGGTCAGAATCAGGTTCATCTTTGACAAGTTCATGAAAGATCTTGATGGCATTATCCCAGTCTTTTTTCTGGGCCAGTATCTTTCCTTTAAGCAATTTGGACGGTGCATAGTCCGGACGGACCGCCAGAATCTCTTCCACAAGGGCCTGGGCTTTATCAATGGCTTTTGTGGAAAAATAAAAATCAGCATATGCATTTTTAACAATGAAATTATCCGGATCGATTTTCAGGGCATTCTGAATCTGTTCTTCCGCTTCTTTCAGACGTTTCTGGCTGTGATACATCTTGGCCATAAGCATGCGGGGTTTTATATTCTCAGGGTCGGTATCAATGGCCTTTATCAAGGTCGCTTCGGCTTTTTCCGGCTCTTTCATACCCTGGTAAAAACCGCTCAGAAGAATAAGAGGGCCGGCATCATCCGGTTTTTTTTCAATCAGGGCTTCCACCACGGCCTTTGCGTCGTCAAACCGTCTCTGGGTAAGGTAAAGCCGGTAGAGCATGGATGAATATCGTATGTTGTCCGGTTCGATCATTACAGCTTCTTTAAGATGGAATTCAACTTTTTCTCCGTCTTTTTCAGCGCCGTACAGCTGGGCCAGTGCCAGGTGGGCACGGGCCTGGTTGGGATCAATATCCAGAATGTGAAGATAGACGTTTTTAATCTCTTTTAAATCAGCATTTTCCAGGCTCATGATGCCGGTATTCAGGTATAATGCCTGGATGTTTTCAGGTTCTTTGGATAAAATAAGGTCTACTCTTCTTTTGGCCTCGTACTTGTTTTTTCCCAGAAGATAAAATGAAGCTGTCTGCAGTTTATAATCCAGGTTGTCCGGGTTAATCTGTTCAAGCCGGGAAAACGCTTTAAACGCTTCCTGGCCATTGCCAAGCTTCATATAGGATTTGGATAACAGGTCATAGGCTTTTTCAGAATCGTTTTGAATCTTGACAGCGTTTTTAAGCTGGATCACGGCTTTCTGGTATTCACCCTTGTCATAGTAACCCTGGGCCTGTGAAAGATAGTTGTCAACTTTTGATTTGTCTGAGGCACATCCGGACAGTAAAAGCCCTGACGATAAAACAAGGATGGTAAACAAAGAAAGAAGGGGTGTTAATCGGCTTAAATTCATGACATGCCTCCGAAATGGTTAAAATTGATTTGTTTTACCATCTAAGAACCCGGTTTTTCAACTTATCTTTTGTAAAAAATAAAAAAGAAGGTCATCCACCGTATTTATCGTCAAAAAAATTCCAGAACGCCCGGTCCGGTTCCCGCCATCCTTTTCCAAAGGAGTTGTCGAAAAACGGTTTTAAAATTTTAAACCAGACGCCCTGGCCCTGCCGGCCCTGAATCCGGGTTTTAATGACATCTGCCACATAATCCGTCAGGTTGGCCAGTTCGTCTTTGGGAATATAGGCATCTGCACCTTTTTCTATGGATTGCTTTAAACCTAAAGGGTTCAGGGCATGGGCCGTGAGCATGAGGGCGGGAAGATCTTTTTTCCGGGCAATTTCAAGAAGAGCAAACCCGTTGATGCCCATGATATCCAGAATCACCACATCGTATGTGTTCTCCGAAAGCGCCTTTTCTGCCTGTTCAAAAGTCTGGGCCGATTCCAGCAGGCACATGTCAAGCAACTCCTCAACGGTTTCCAGAATATCAGGTTCATCATCCGCCACCAGCACTGTCCGGCCTTTTAACAGATCTGTGTCGGATATGGACTTTAGATCAAATTTAACGGTTGTGACCGGGCAGGGTGCCTGGGAAATCACCTGGCGCACAGTATTGCCGACAGGTGTCTTTTTTTCTCCTAACGCAGCCGGGAGTCCCAAAAAGATGTGGTCGATTTTATTCTCCATGGCAAAGGCTGCCAGATCCTCGCCCGGTGGAAGGCCTCTCACACTCTGTTGCGTATCACACTGCACACCGGACTGTTCCAGCAGACGCCTGGCAAATGCCAGGGATTTTTCCGTCCGGGTGATGTCCGACGGTTTTTCAGAACTGCCGCCTTTCATAGAGGTGATCACATAGACAAATCCCCGGCAGAGCCGAGCATATTCCCCGGCACAGCAGAGCGCCAGTCTGCCGGCCTCGCCGCCATTGTATCCAACCATTATCTTCATAATAGACTCCGCGAATATTTAAGGGTGTTACATCCAGCGTTTTCTTCTTTTATAGGATTTAACATCTTTAAAAGATTTTCTGCTGCCCCCTTTGGTAATCCCCATATAAAATTCTTTTACGTCCGGATTGTCCTGCAGTTCTTTTGATGGGCCTTCAAGCACAATTTTTCCTGATTCCATGATATAGGCATAATCGGAAACGGCCAGGGCCACTTTGGCATTCTGTTCCACCACCAGGATCGTGGTCGACAGGTCTTGGTTGATTTTTTTGATATTGTCAAAGATTTCATTGACCAGCAGCGGGGCAAGGCCCAGGGAGGGTTCATCCAGCATCAGCATTTTCGGGGCGGCCATCAAGGCCCTTGCAATGGCGATCATCTGCTGCTCACCTCCGGAACTGTACCCGGCCAGCCGGTGGGTGACTTTGGAGAGCCGGGGGAAATGCTGATACATCATTTCATTGTCCTGCCTGATCTGGGCTGCGCTGTCCGTCCGGGTAATGGATCCCACAAGAATATTTTCATTGACGGTCAGGTGCTTGAATACCCGACGGCCTTCAGGCACCATGACAGCGCCCATTTTAACAATATCGGTTCCCAGAAGATGGGTGGTGTTCCGGTTGTCAAATGTAATCACCCCTTCCTTGACAGCACCGTTTTCAGGCTTTAAAAGCCCGCTGATGGCCCGCAACGTTGTTGTTTTTCCTGCCCCGTTGGTTCCGAGAAGAGAAACAATGCTCCCTTTGGGAACGCTGAGACTCACCCCTCTTAATACCTGGATGATATCATTGTAAACGACTTCGATATTGTTGACTTCCAGGATATTGCTGTTTTCAGACAAGGTGTTCTGCCCTTTTTTAATCGGGTTGTAAGATGGTGGGCCGCCCCTGGAAACTGTCCCGGAGCGGCGTCAATAGTGCCGGTGTTTTAAATTTTTGTCATGAATTCCGATTTAATGGGTGATCCCACAGTTTTGAACACACCGTTTTTAACGGTGTATATCTGGAGATAATCCACCCCGGCATGATCCGAACCGGCACTGAAGGTCACCGGTCCCACGGTGGTCAGCGGATAGTAGGCATTATAACCGTTCATGGCATTGAGTTCATTATACAGATTTTCCTTGTTCACTTCCATTCCTTTGGCTTTGACACGGCGGATGGCCTCTGTGGCGACCTGGGCCACCATGATACCGTTGGCATAGTTGTGGGAATTGGCAGCTTTGTCATCCCGGCCGTACCGTTCGGCCAGCGCCAGCTGGGCGGTTGTGCCGGCACTTTTTTCAGAGGTGACGGTATAGGATGTGGTCCAGAAAAAGTTTTCAGCCGCATCACCTGCCAGGGCAATTAAATCATTACCGCCTGTATAATGGCAGCCCATGAAGGTGATTTTGCCGGGTTCACCAAAGCTTTGGGCAACCAGTCCCAGACGCTGGGCGTCTTTCAGCAAAGTGGCAACCGGGGATTGAACGGTCTGGCACAGAACATACTGGACTCCTTTGGAAACCAGCCGTGTCAGGGTGGCGGTATTGTCAAGGCCCTGGCCGTGTTCGACCACTTCAACAATTTCCATGTTCAGCCCTGCTTCAACCGCTTTTTTTGTATCATCCACAGGGCCCCTGCCGAATACGGACGGATGGATAAACATGGCTGCTTTCGGCATTCCCTGGGCATGGTGATTTGCCACATATTCGGCCAGGCAGACCATCTGTTCGGAATAAGAAGCAATGGGAAGGAAAATATAGTTGGAGTCAACCAGGTTCCCGGCATGAAAGGATGCCGGGATAACGGCAATTTTTTCTTCTTCAAAATCCTTTTTAAGGCCCATGGTGGATCCGGTGGAATAGTTCAGGTAGAGCACGATGCCCTGGGCGATGAAATCTTCGAAATTGCGTTTGGTCACATCAGTTTTGTACTGATCATCTCTGATGGTGCATTCTATGGTGTCATCCCCCAGCAGTTTTTCTTCATTTACATAGTTAAAATAATCCTCCACCCCTTTTGAATACGGGTTTCCTGCATCGGAAGTCGGACCGGTGATGGCCAGGGAAAGTCCAAGCTTATACGTTTGTGCCTGTTTTTGGACGGCTTTGGCTTGGGTCTGCTCCGTTGTCTTCTGCTCTTTGCAGGACGTCAGGAACATTATTAAACATGCTGCCAGTAAAAGGGTAACAATACGGAATGTTGTGGTTTTCATCTGTCCTTCTCCTTTAAGATTAGCGGTGTAATTAAACACCTGGGGGTTATAAGGTTTAATACCTGAAAGGCCATAATTTAGTATATGATTTAAACATCCGCCACCAATTGGCAATTCCTCTGGGTTCGAACATTAAAAACAGGACGATCACCAGACCGAATGCCAGGGGCCGCAGGGCCGTGGCAAGGTTCAGGCCGGGCGGCAGGAACTCACCGGCAAGTTCGGACAGGTTTTCCACCCCCAGATTCAGCGAATAAATAAACGCCGGCCCCCAGAATGATCCGTTCAAGGTCCCCAGGCCCCCGACAATGGCCATGGCCAGGTAGGCAATGGATTCATGCAGGGTGAAGGATTCAAATCCCACCCCCCGGTAAAGATAGGCATGAAGGGCGCCGGCAATACCTGCAAAAAAACCGGAAAGCGCAAAGGCATAGACTTTGGTCAGGCCCGGATTCATTCCCATGGCATCGGCAGCCCGGTCATTATCCCGCACAGCAATCAGGCACCTGCCGTATCGGGTTTTTAGCAGGTTCCGGACGCCAAAGCCCAGGATTACGACAAGGGTAAGGGTGATAAAATACCAGAAGAAATAATGATCTGCTCTGGATACCTGACCGGTTAAAAAATGGACCCGGCCGATATAGATGGTCTGGCCCTGGTTGAAAAATCTGAAAAATTTGATGGTCCATTCAAAGATCATTTGAAAGGAAAGCGTGGCAATGGCCAGGTACAGATGTTTGAGCCGGAAGGCCGGCAGCCCCACAAAGGCCCCGAACAGGGCGCCGACAAATCCGCAAATCAGGATCATGAGCGGCCAGAAATGGGTGAGAAGGATATGGCTGTCCCCGAAAAGCCTTGAAAAAGAGGCAAGCGTATAGGCACCCACACCCATGAATGCGGCATGGCCGATGGAGATCAATCCTGCAAACCCGGTGACCAGGTTCAGTCCCATGACGGCAATGACCGCCACCAGGATATTGTTGATGACCAGCATGCCCTTGGGGCTGATTTGAAAAACCAGCGGCCAGACAAAGAGGATCAGCAGGAAAAAACAAAAGACAGACCGGTCAAGGCTGGTGGCAAAGGTACGCTGTTCTTCTTTGTATGATGAAAAAAAATTTCCGGTTGCCAGCCATCGGTTTGCAGCCATCGCTTATACCCGTTCAATTTCATGGATGCCGAACAATCCATGGGGTTTAAATAATAAAATAACCAGCAAAATAATATAGGGCAGCACCTCGCCTGTTCCGTTCAGTCCGAAATGGCCGTCCAGGTACCCGGTGGCAAACTGCTGGATCAGTCCCATGATGATCCCTGCCACCACGGCCCCTGAAATGGAATCCAGGCCGCCTAGAATCACCACCGGAAACACAACAATGCCAAAGGCATGAAGGCTGTCAAAATTAAGTCCCGTGATATTGCCGATAATGCAGCCGGCTGCGGCAGCGGACAATCCTGCCGTGGCCCAGGCAAGCCCGAATACTTTTGGAACGGAAATTCCCACGGACATGGCACCCATCTGGTCATCGGACACGGCCCGCATGGAAATGCCCACGGTGGATTTTTTAAAAAACCAGGAAAATGCGCCGATCAGGGCGAATGTGATTCCCACACCCAGCAGCCGGGTCCATGAGATGGAAACCCCTGCAAAGCTGATGGGGGTGGTGGGCAGAAACGGCGGGAATGACACATTTTCAGAACCGAACGGGGTCAGGTAGATCAGGCCGTCGATAATCGAACCCAGCCCGATGGTGACCATGATAACCGAAATGATGGGTTCCCCGATCAACCGCCGTAAAAAGATCCGTTCAACACTCATGGCCAGGAAAAAAGTGATCAGCATACCCAGCAGAAAAGAAATATAAATAGGTATATTCAATAATACGGTCAAGGCATAGGTGATAAAGGCGCCGGCGGCAATGATCTGTCCGTGGGCAAAGTTTGCCACCCGGCTGGATTTATAGACCAGCACCAGTCCCAGGGCGGCCAGTGCATAAATAGAGCCGACGGATATGCCGCTGACAACCAGTTGAAAAAAATACGAAATTGAATTCATCAGAAGCTTTCAGTCTCCTTTTACCGTATAAAAAACAATTACTGCGTCAACGCTTGTGGACTGCCCGTCCCGGTATTGAAAAGAGGCTTTCACATCCCGGTTTTCAACAGATATGTCAAACAGGGCATCATACAGATCCCGGTACCGCTCCCGGACAAATTTGCGCCGGATTTTACCGGTCTTTGTCAGCTCACCGTCATCCACATCCAGAAGCTTGTAGAGCAGGGCAAACCGTTTAATCTTAAAATGCGCTTTTTCCGCCCGGTGGTTTACCTGGACAATTTCTTTCATGATCAGGTCTGCCACGGGTTGTTTAGCGGAAAGATCCATGTACGTGGTATAAGAAATGCCGTTGTCTTCGGCCCATTTTCCCACCACAATGGGATCGATATTGATCAGGCAGGAGATAAAATCCTCCTTGTCTCCGAACACAACCGCTTCTTTGATATAGGGGCTGAACTTCAGCGAATTTTCAATGAACATGGGAGAAAACATCAAACCTTGACTTGTGTGCATGACATCGGAGAGCCGGTCAATGACCACCAGGTGTCCGTTTTCATCGATAAATCCGGCATCCCCGGAGTGCAGCCAGCCGCCTTCCAGCAGTTCTGCTGATTTTTCCGGCAGATCATAATATCCCGGTGTAACCGAATCCGACCGGGACAGAATTTCCCCTTTTTCTGAAATTCTGCATCGGGTGCCGGGCAGGGGCTTGCCCACCGTATCCGGCCGGACATCACCGTCCCTGTGCATGTATGCAATGCCGACAATTTCGGTCTGGCCGTATATCTGTTTTAAATTCACGCCAATGGCATGGTAAAAGGTGAATAATTCCGGTCCCAGCGCTGCTCCCCCGGTGTAGGCCCGCCGCAGCCGCAGAAATCCGATCTGGTTGATCAGCGGTCTGAAAATAAACTGGGTGCCCAGCCATGATTTGATTTTTAATCCCAGGGGCATGGATCTGCCGGTCATCCGAAAAGCGGCCGCCTTAAGACCGATATTGATAAAATAGGTATAAAACAGCTTGTTCAGCCAGTAGGACTGGTCGATTTTCAGCCAGATTTCAGACCGGATGGTTTCATAGATCCTCGGCGCACCGAACATGAAATGCGGTCCGATCTCTTTTAAATCCGACATGGCGGTTTCAACGGACTCAGGAAAATTAAGCGTGATTCCGGTGGCCATGGCAACACCGAACGCATTCATCTGTTCGCCGATCCAGGCAAAGGGCAGAAACGAGACATATTCATCATCCGGCTCCAGGGGATCAACTTCGGTGAGCTGCAGTCCCATATTGATGTAATTTTTATGGGTAAGCTTCGTCCCCTTGGGCAGCCCTGTTGTGCCGGAGGTCAGGCACAGGTGGCAGACATCATCGGGTTTTCCTTGGTCCACGAGGTTCTCAAACCGGTCCGGGTGGCCCTGGTGCTGCTGTTTTCCTTGTTCATACAGATCCCGGATATCCATAAACCAGTCATCGGACATGTATTCTCTCATGCCCCTGGGGTCTTCGAAAATCACCTTTTTCACCAGCGGAATGTCTTTCCGGATACCCACAAGTTTGTCCACCTGTTCCTGGTTGTCGCAGAAAACGACACTGATGTTGAGGTAGTTGAGGATCTGGGCGATTTCGGGCGGCATGCTGGTCTGGTAAATGCCTGCCGATACCGCCCCGACACAGTGGGCACCGATGGCGACAAACAGGATTTCAGGGATGTTGTCGCTGATAATGGCAATGGTATCGTTTTTTTTAAGCCCAATGGATTCAAGACCCAGGGCGGTATGGTTTACATAAGTATAATAGTCCTGCCAGGAGTATGTGTTCCAGATGCCAAAGTCTTTTTCCCTGAGAGCCGGGCGGTCCGGTGTCTGCTTCACCCGCCAGCGGAGCAGCTGGGGGATGGAAAATTCAAGCAGATGCGTGTCAGGTTTCATTAAAATCTTAGTCTTCTCCAATATAGGCTTCAATTACTTTGGGATTTCGGGCAACTTCTCCGGGGGTGCCCGAACCGATCACCTCACCAAAATCAAGCACATAGACCCGGTCTGAAATATCCATGACCACCCCAAGATCATGTTCCACCAGCACCACGGTGATTCCGCGTTCTTTTTGAATGTCCATGACAAAGCGGACAATATCTTCTTTTTCTTCAATATTCATGCCGGCCATGGGTTCGTCCAGAAGAAGGATATCCGGCGCAAGGGTCAGGGCTCTTGCCACTTCCACTTTTTTTTGCACTCCATAGCTTAAATTTCCCACCAGGCGTTTGCGAAAGGGTTCAAGCTCCATGAAGTCAATAATGTCCTCTACATAAGCACGATTTTCTGCTTCCATCCGGCAGGCCCTGCCGTAGAAAACCAGGGCCTGCCAGAAATTGTAATCAAGCTTCCTGTGCCGTGCCAGAAGAAGGTTGTCCAGAACCGACAGGCCTGAAAAGAGCTCAAGGTTTTGAAATGCCCTGGCAATGCCCAGGTTTGAAACCTGGTGGGGAGAAAAATGGGTTAAGTCTTTCCCTTTGTACTGGATGTCGCCCCGGGTGGGGTGATAAAATCCGGAAATACAGTTGAGCATGCTGGTTTTTCCGGCGCCGTTGGGGCCGATAATGGAGGTGATCAGCCCGGATTCAATGGTCATATCCACGTTTGAAAGGGCTTTAAGTCCGCCAAACGCAAGGGTCACATTTGAAATGGTTAAATGTGTCATACCCCTCCAGGGTTTAAATTGAATCAAACAAGGCCATGGGTTCCGTTCCTGCCGGTTTTAAGCATACTCGGTTTTAATTTTGTCCCGGTCGATCTTGCCGTCTTTGGTTTTGGGCAGGTCTTCTATAAATTCAACATATCCGGGCTTTTTATATGATGCAATGCGCTGTTTGCAAAAATCAATCAATTCCTGCTTTGTCAGGCTTTTTCCAGGGTGAAGGGCACAGACTGCTTTAATGCCTTCGCCGAATTTCGGGTCCGGAACCCCGAAGACACAGACTTCTTTAACAGCCTCGTGTTCCAGGATCGCACCTTCGACTTCAGCCGGGAAAACATTTTCCCCGCCCGGCTTGATCAGTTCCTTTTCAGCTTTGCGGCCCTTGAAAAATAAAAATCCGTCAGCATCAATCAGCCCTGAATCACCGGTATGGTGCCAGCCGTTCCTGAAGGTCCGGGCATTGAGATCATCGGCATTCCAATACCCCTGGAAGACCAGCGGGCCCCTGACCAGAATTTCTCCTGTTTCCTGCAGCGGAAGGATCGTGTCGTTTTCATCCGCGGTCTTTATAACGGCAAGAGACGTGATCTTTCCGGCGGTCCCCTCTTTTTGGGAAAACCTTGAACATGAAATAATTCCTGATGTCTCTGTCTGGCCGTAAAGGGTCCAGAACTGGGAACCGGTTTTGTCCTCCCATTTTTTCGCGATGTCGGGAACTTCCAGTCCCACAATGATATCCAGGCTGGACAGGTTATACGGTTTTTCTTCCATGGCTGTCAGCAGGCTGGTCAGTATCGGTGGAAAGGAGCCGAACAGGTTGACTTTATGTTCCTGGATCAGTTCCAGGGCCTGGCTGGGATTGAATTTGGACTGGATGATGTTTTTACCGCCGGCCTGCAGGGTTCCCAGTCCCAGGTTGATGCCCATGATGTGGAAAAGCGGCAGGATATTTAAATAGGCCTTGGTCTGGTCAATGCCGCAGGCCTGGATCATCTGCTGGTTTGACAGGATGACGTTGGACTGGCTCAGCACGGCTCCCCTGGGTTTTCCCATGACGGCGGCCGTGTGGATGATGACAAAGGGGTCCGTGTCCTGCACCGCGGCCGGTGCGTCAACGGGCGGGTGGTCATAGAGCGCTGAAAAATCTTTTTGTGCGTCATCAACAATAAATACATGCTTGATGCTTGAGACCGACTGAACCATCAGCTCTGCCTGCGGGGCCATTTCCGGGTCGCAGAAAAGAACCGTCGGTGTAGTATCGCTTGCGATATGATCCAGTTCATCCTGGCTCAGTCTTCTGTTCACCAGAACCAGGGTAAGATTAAGGGCTGATGCAGCACCAAAAAGGTGGAAAAAAACCGGATGGTTTTTACACAATACGGCTATTCTTGCTTTTTCAGGCAGGTCAAGGCTTTTTAAGCCGGATGCGAACCGGGCGGTCTGTGAAAAAAGATCTGAAAAACTGGTGTCTTTTCCTTCCCAGTGAAGGGCACAAGAAGACCCGTTCTGGAGAGCATGCTTTTCATAAATATCAAAATAACTTAACTGACGAAGAAGGTCCATGGTTCACTCCACTTTAAAAATAATAATGTTAAGCATTCTTGTGTAACCCGGCCGCAGCCGGAACCTGCAGGAATGTCTGCCGGCCATACCAGTTCCCGGCTTTCAACCCCCTTTTCTCATAGTTCAAAACCCGCTGGTTTGTCAAAGAGTTTTTCATTGGTTTTGAGCAGGCAAAAAGACTGAAAAAACGGAATATCCGGAATTTAAACAATCTTTTTGGCTTTGGCAGAATCTGCATTTTTCAATGTCCCCGGGACAGTCAAATTGGGAGTCCTCTAACAGAAAAGTACACCTTGAAGATTCCATGGACAGGACAAAGCCAAACCTATGGGAAAAAATTTTCATTCGCAGCAGATCCGCCCCTTTGCCCCCGGCATTAAAGACAAACGGTGTTTTAGTTGAGTAGAGAAGGGTTTCCTGGGTTGTAAACAGGCCTTCAAAAATTCGTTTTTGGTCGTCTGCTTCAATACCAACGCCAAAATCATGAACCTTGATCAGAATGCCTTCATCCTTGTTCAGAATACTGACGTCGATTCTGCCGTGATCCGGGGTGTTTTCCACGGCATTTTTAATTAACCCGGAAAAGGTTTTTTTTAATATTTCTTCAGGAAGGTTCAAAGTGGGAAGATCCGGATCAACATGTATATTGATTTGGATGTTCCGGAAAAGAAATTCAGGTTCGAGTTCGGTATATAACCGCTCAAAGAACCGGGCAAAATTCAAAGGCGCAGTCTCCACCGTCCGGGGGCCGAATTTTTCATCAATGAGCGTTTTAACGGCATCTTCAAAATCGGTCATTAAACTGTTTCCAAGATATGACCCGTGATAGACAGTCGTGGTATTCCTGCCCGCCTGCTCCCGTACCAGGGGCAGCCAGGTTTGTTCAATCAAAGTTTCAAGTTCATCTTTGCAGACCTCAAGCATAGTGAGCAGCATCTTCTGGGAAGAATAGGTTTTGTCTTCCATGATATCGGCTACCTCGTCCTGGATTTCCACCACCCGGTTCAGGTTTCTTTCAATCCGGTCCAGCGTATTGGTCGCATCCATTTCCGGAAAGGATGTCAGCTTTTTTTTAAGGATGTTAAAAGAACCGGTCAGCACGGCAACCGGTGTTCTTAATTCATGGGAGAGATGGTTGATGGCTTTTCCTTTGGCCCGGTTCATGGAGGCCACGTCCCGGTAGGCTTCCTGGAGTGCATCTGCAAAGCGTGCATTTTCAATGGACAACGCACAGGTTCCGGCAATCATCACCATCAGTTCCAGGTCATTTTTATCAAATCGGTTGTGTTTTTTATTGATGGCACACAGCACCCCGATAATCCGGCCTTCGGTTTTAATGGGGACCTCCAGGAGACTTCTGGTTTTGTATCCGAGCTTTTCATCCCTTTCAGGATAACTGTCCGCCAGTTTTTCAACATCATTTTCAATAATACAATCACCGGTTTTAATAATGGTGCCGGCCAGGATGCTGTCCACCGGAAACCGGATTTCCCTGGCTCTCTGCTCTGTTGCCTGATCGTCATAGGAAGCACCGGTAAAGAAAAATTCCTCTTTGAGTTCATCATATAAAAGGACAATGGCACCCTCGGTCTTGAGCAGATCTTTTATTTCTTTTGAGATGTAATCCATCAGGTCTTCAAGGCCTGGATATTCAGGAAGGGCCGAACTGATTCTCATGATGGTCTGATTATTGGCTTCAATCCTTTTTTCTTCGGTAATATCTCTTAAAATCACAAAATTTTCAGTGCTTCCTGTTCTGTACCTGTCATGTGAAGCAGCCCAGATGACTACATCCAGCATTTCATTGTCCCGGGTCAGCCGGCGGGTTTCATACCGGGTCAGGGATTTTTCCCTGTTTAATTTGTTCAGCATTTCCAGGGTCTCTTCTTTGAGATCTTCGGGCACAAAAGGAAGCAGACGGCCTTTGAGATCGGAAAGGGTCCAGCCAAAAGTATGGGAAAAGGCCGGGTTGACATAGGAAACCATGCCTTTTTCATTATAAACAACAATGGGGTAGGGGA
The DNA here is from genome assembly GCA_050293905.1 of Desulfobacteraceae bacterium. Taxonomy (GTDB): domain Bacteria; phylum Desulfobacterota; class Desulfobacteria; order Desulfobacterales; family Desulfobacteraceae; genus Desulfobacula. The sequence goes on from JBNKNP010000286.1 coordinate 24,286, forward strand.
TGAATTTAAGGATTCTTCGGTAGATTCTGAACAATTCTTTCATCTTGCGTTCTGCTGTTTTTTCCGGTGTAACATCCTGGAGGGTTTCCACAGCTCCTTCAATATCACCCTTTTCGCCGGTAAACGTGGATGCCGTGAAATACAGCCACCGGCCATCTTTTAATTCCTCGTAAAAATCCGTGGCTGAATACCGCTCCTGTTCTTTTGAAGATCGTTTGTATTTTGTCCCGTAGTATTCGTCAATTTTTTCATCTGAAGACTGGTCAATGATCAGGTCGGCCATCACCGGCCGGTCATCTTTGTAAAACGCTTTCCATTGGTCTTTTGTCCCGACCATTTCCTTTGCCGACAGGCCGGAAAGTTCTTCCAGTGCCTGGTTGAAATGTGTAATGGTATGGGTCTTGTCCACAACAAACAAGGGGATGGGCGCTTTATAAATGATATTTTGAAGCGTCCGGTTCTTTTTTTCCAGTTCTTTGATTTTTAATTCAAGCGCGGCAATCTCAGGGGCGGTCTGTGTCATGAATTAATCCTAACCGGTCTTTTATATCTGGTGAATGGACTTTGTTTCCACGCATGAACAATAACGTAATTTAAAAAATCTTGCCATTATCCATCGTATCTGTAACAATTAACTTCACTATATAGAAAGTTCCAAAGAAATTGCAAGGATTTTAGGGTTTGGATAAAAAGACAACGGATCCCCCCATTAAAACCGAACTGCTGGTTCATGATCTCAAGGTTCCCATCTCCGTGATTGACGCCGGTGCCAAATCGCTTCTGAACCGGCAGGATACCTATGGTCCGCTCACGGACAAACAATGCAAAGTCCTGCAACGGATCATTCGAAACACACTGGCCACCCAGCGGCTTGTCAATGATATCCTGGAACTGGGACGCTCCCGGGAAGGTATGATGACCTGTGTTGATTTTACGATATCCACCCTTGTCATATCCGTACTTGTTGAAATTTTTGATCTGTTTGATCCGGCCATGGCTGAAGAGGTCCGGAGTGCCCAAACCTATGAAGAGCTGGGGCAGGTGCTTGAAAAAAAAGGAACAAAGCTTTTTTTTGATGCCAAAACCTGGGAAGCCATGGTCTGCCTGGACCAGGTAAAGGTCAAACAGATTCTGCGCAACCTGCTGACAAATGCCTTTAAATACCGGTCCAGTTTTGTTGAAATATCCGGCAGGATGGATCCTGCCAAACTGGAACTGATCGTTAAAAACGACGGAAAGGGCATTCCCAAAGCAGATCATGAAAAAATCTTTAAAACCTATTTTACCAGCGGCGTTTCCCTGGATTCCGCCATTCAAAGCCATGGGCTGGGCCTTGCCGGAGTCATGGTCCTGCTCAGGGATATGGGCGGGGATTTAACCCTGATTTCAGAGGATGACAAAGGCGCCCGGTTTATTGTGGCCATTCCTTTTCAGCATAGCTGAACACCCCATGCATCCATTGTCCGGATGGATTTCCAAAAAAAAAGCAAAACTTGATATAGATCAATGTTACTCTGTTGGTTTTTCTGTATCGTAACCCCTGAATGAAACGGATAATAAGCTGATATATTACCTAATCAAGGGGGAGACTCAATGCAGAAAAAAAAAGTTTCAAGAAGAAATTTTATTAAAAAAGGGACCATGGGGATTGCGGCATCAGCCCTGCTTCCATCTATTTTTTCAAACAAAAAAGTCTTTGCATCCACCGGAAAAAGGGGAACGGACATGTTTTGCTACCAGTGTGAGCAGACCATGGGAGGTAAAGGGTGTACAAGGGTTGGTGTCTGCGGCAAAACCGCAGAAGTTGCCGCGCTTCAGGATTTGCTGATTCATACGCTGAAAGGCCTTTCAATCGCAGCCGATGCCGGCAGAAAAGTGAATATCAGTGATTCTGAAACCAATCAATTTACCTGCATGGCCATGTTTTCCACCCTGACTAATGTGGAATTTGATCCCTACCGGTTTGAAGATCTGCTTCACGAATCCGTTGCATTGCGCGATAAAATGATCAAACGGGTGAAAGCAGCCGGAGGAAAAATATCATCTGACAGCGACAGTCTCACGCTTAAGCTTAAACCCTCCCTGGAGGGATTGGTGAATCAGGGCAGAGAATACGGCCTTATGGCTGATCCGGATATTGATCCGGACCTGCGGTCCCTCCAGCACATGCTGCTTTTCGGCATCAAAGGCATGGCCGCTTATACAGACCATGCTGCGGAACATGGTCAGGAAGACGAAGGCAACTATGAATTTGTCCATCGCGGTCTGGCTGCACTTGAAGATAAAGGGATGGATGCAAAAGCGTTGCTTGGACTGGTACTTGAATGTGGTGAAAAGAATCTTCGTGCAATGGAACTTCTGCACCTTGGAAATGCAGGCGCTTACGGCGATCCTGTTCCCACAAAAGTGCCGCTTGGCGTTAAAAAGGGAAAAGCCATCCTGGTTTCCGGCCATGACCTGATTGATCTGGAAGCAGTGTTAAAAGCCAGTGCCGGAAAAGCAATTACCGTATATACCCACGGTGAAATGCTTCCCTCGCACGGTTATCCAAAATTAAAGGAAAGATTTCCCCACTTTTACGGTCACTATGGAACGGCCTGGCAGAACCAGAAAAAAGAATTTGCCCAATTCCCGGGTGCCATTCTCATGACCTCCAATTGTATTCAAAAACCCAAGCAATCTTATAAAAAAAATATTTTTACTTCGGGAACCGTGGGCATGCCCGGTCTGACCCATTTAAACAAACATAATTTAAAGCCGCTGGTCGACCGCGCCCTGGAACTGCCCGGTTATCCGGAAGATAAAAAAGATATGGAAGTCCTTGTGGGATTTGGTCACAAGAGTGTTCTGGGTGTGGCTGATAAAATCGTGGGCGGGGTCAAAGACGGGTCTATCAGTCATTTCTTTCTGGTCGGCGGTTGCGATGGTGTGAAAAAATCAAGAAATTACTATACGGAATTTGTTGAAAAAACACCAGATGACAGTATTGTGCTGACCCTGGCCTGCGGAAAATTCAAATTTTTCAAACATCAGCTGGGAGACATCAACGGAATCCCAAGGCTCCTGGACGTGGGCCAGTGCAATGATGCCCATTCAGCCGTTCAGATTGCCGTTGCCCTGGCCAAAGCGTTTGAT
>JBNKNP010000287.1:0-23982 GCA_050293905.1 Desulfobacteraceae bacterium
GCCTGCATTTTAATTGTTCACATCGGAGATGATGAATACGGTATTATCAAAAATAATATTATAATGTCAAATGGTTAATATAATGAATTGTAAATTGTGCTGTGCTGGGAACCGGCCCGTTCCTGCAGCAGTTTTTTAAAGTATTTAATAAAAAGTGTAGGGAAAACTATACGCTACAGAGGATAGTTTTTTTAATTTCTTGTAAATACAATTGGTTATGATGATTTGTGCTGTATGAAAAAACATACAGAAGGCCTTTTTTAATGGTTTGCAGGTTTGGAAAATTTTGAAACCAGGCCTTAGGTACCCTAAACAGGGCCTTTTATTAGTTTATTAAAGGCTTTTCCTTTGTTTTGTCGCAACAAGGCAAAGGAGGGCATGTATGAAAACCCCTTCGGTTATGTGTCGAAATAGTGCTTGTTTGAATTCCCGGGTTCTTTTATGCAAGATTGTGTGATTTTCGGTGTGAATCGCCGGGGAGAAGTTAAAAGCTTGTGATTACCGGCTTTGACAATGCCTTTGAGCATGTGGTTGAAAATATATTCATGAAAAGGATAGAGCAGAAACCAGTAAAGAATACCCGGCAGTCCTTTGGGCAAAAATCTGGACAGCAGTACCAGTTCGCACAGGTTGTCGTCTATGGGGTTGATACGGATTTCAAGCAGCGCTTCACCAGGTGTTTTCATTTCAGCCACCAGCAGAAGCTTCACCGGTGGATTGACTTCAAGGACCCGCCAGAAATCCAATGCATCCCCCACCCTGAGGGTTTGGGTTGACCGGCGTCCCCGGTCCAGGCCCACACCGCCGGTGAACCGGTCTATCACACCTCTGAGCTGCCAGAGAATATCCGCTGCATAGTATCCGGTTTTGCCCCCGATACGTCCGACCGCAGGCCAGAGCTCCTCAGCACCTGCCGCCACTTTTGAACGGTATCCGCATTGAAAGATGGTACCGCCGGAATATTCGGAATCACCGCAGTAGGTCCATTCGGGATGGACAATGGCACCGGCGTCTGACCATCGGGTATCTACTTTTTCCAGACGGATACGATCAAGGGCCAGTTCAATGGCCTGCCTGCAGGAAATTAATTCCTGGGGAATGATCCGGGTGATTCGGTTTTCCGTACAGATGGTGGGCAGGCTCAAACCTTCAGCAAGGGGCCGGGCAATCACGGCAGGAACCGGTGTAATCAGATGAATCCAGAGCGAAGACAACCGGGGGGTGAGAAAGGGTACTTTAATCATCACTGGAACCGGAAGACCGGCAGCTCTGGCAAATATCTCAAACAGGTGCTGATAGGTAACCTGATCCGGACCGCCGATATCGTAGGTCTTGCCTCGGGTTTCCGGATGTTCCATGCAGCCTTTCAGATATTCCAGTACATTGGTGATCGCAATGGGCTGGGTGGGCATATTGACCCATTTGGGTGTCAGCATCACGGGCAGACGTTCGACCAGGTAGCGTAATATTTCAAAACTTGCACTGCCGGACCCCAGGATCATGGCAGCTCTGAGAACCGTTGTGGGGACCGGACCGTTCTGCAGTATTTTTCCCACCTCATTTCTGGAAATAAGATGCCTGCTGATGTTTTTATTGTGGATATCCCCAAGCCCGCCCAGATAAATGATATTCTCAGCCCGGTACTGGGCCGCGGCCCAGGTCATATTCCGGGCGCCCTCAATATCTGCACGCCTGTATTTCTCTTTCTGAGAAATCATGGAATGGACCAGGTAATAGATGGTCCCGCAGCCTCTGACTGCTTTTTTCAGGCTTTCCCTGTCCAGGATATCGCCTTTGACCAGCTCAATATTCGGGTGATTCCCCCAGGCCCGGTCAGCCATTTTTTCAATGGACCTGCCCATTGTTCTGACACGGTATCCGGAAGCCAGCAACAGGGGAACCAGGCGGCCGGCCACATACCCTGTGGCGCCGGTGACCAATATGGGCCGGTCTGCCGGGCTGTCAGGCGCTGTCTTAGCCTGCATCATAGGTGCAGGAAGAAAAATCTATTTCCGCACCACATGCATCACATTTGTGAGTTTTTTCAAATTCATCTGAAAAGATTTCTTTTTTGGCATTACACTCAGGGCAGCTGCATGTAAAAGACTGTAAATTTTTAAATTGTTCAAAGCCTGGACAATGCTGGGGAGTTGACATGGTAGCCTCCTTTTAAAAGTTATAAATAAAATTTAAAGTTAATTCCTTTTTTTTGTCAATTAAAACTTTAAGGAAGAACGGTCCCGGGCAGGGTAAAATGAATGTCAACCCAGGTTGATAAGGGTTCTTCCACATAATTTTCCGTTTAACATCCGATCGATTTTCCCGGTCAGCTGATCAAGATTGATTTCCCGGCAGATGGCCTTCAAATTATTGAATTTCCAATCCAATGCCAGCTTCTCCCATATCGTTTTCCTGTGGCGCATGGGACAATGCTGGGAATCTATCCCTAAAAGAGACACACCTCTGAGGATAAAGGGAAATACATTCAAGGGAAGATCCGGAGAGGCTGCATTGCCGCAGCACGTGATTACGCCATCCTGCTTTGAGGATTTAATGGCGGCGGACAGAATCGGGCCGCCCACGGTATCGATAACACCGGACCATTTCTCTTTGAGAAGCAGCCGGTCTGATCCGTCAAGAAAATCGTCCCTTGAGATGACCTGATTTGCACCCAATACATCCAGCAGCATGGTGGTGTCTTTTTTCCCGGATACGGCAGTCACCCGGTAACCCAGATGTGATAAAATGCCCACGCTCAGACTTCCCACACCGCCGGTGGCACCGGTGACAAGGATTTTTCCATGATCCGGTGCAACGGTCCGGCGTAATTTATAAACACTCATTCCGGCAGTGAAGCCGGCAGTGCCCCATATCATGCTTTCAGCCAGGGTAAGGTTTTCGGGCAGTTGAACTACCCAGTCAGAAGGAACACAGATATATTGCCCAAAGCCGCCTGGTGTGTTCATCCCGAGATCATAGCTGGTAACAATCACCTCCTGGCCCTTTTTAAAAGCGTTGTCACGGCTGTGTTCCACAATACCGGCCGCATCGATCCCAGGGGTATGGGGATAATGTTTTGTCACTCCCGGGTTTCCGGTGGCTGACAAGGCATCTTTATAGTTCAATGAGGAATAACAGACACGTATCAAAACATCATGATCCGGAAGATTACGGGTTTCAAGGGTCCGGACCCGGCCGGTGAAGCTATTTTTTTCTGTCTGTTCAACAACCCACGCCTGGTAAGGGACCGAATTCATTTTGACCTCCTTGCCTTAATCCATGATGGTATTTTTAATTATAGCGTATGTTAATCATTATACGCTCAAAATCCACTTGTTTTTTTAAATCATCGGTATGGTGTTGCAGGGTTCAGCCTCTATCCCTACCGTACCCGGCTTTATTTTGTCCAGCATATTTTAAAACAACTTCAATCCTGGTATGATTAAAAACGCAACTCATGATAGAATCTTAGAATTTTAAAGGAACCATAATAAATTGAATACGGGCAGAAAAAGTATCCTCCAGAAAGGACAGGGAAAGGTCAGGAAACAGGCGAAATTTGAATATGTATATGAAAGAGAATCCCTGTATTTTGCCCAGGTGGCTGAAAGCATAAAAGAGCTGGCTATCCGTGAAATCAAAACATTGGGCGGCTATGATTTAAAACCTGTTTTCAGGGGAATCTGGTTTAAGGCCTCCAAAAAGGATTTCTACCGGATCACCTGTTTTTCGAGGCTGATTTCCAGGGTTCTGGCGCCCCTTGTTTCGTTTGAATGCCAAGACAAGGATGATCTTTATAAGGCGGCCAGAAAGATACGGTGGGAAGAATTTTTCAGTTTGAAAAAGACGTTTTCCATAACCGCCAATGTATCTGAGTCCAATATTACCCATTCAAATTTTGCAGGCTTGAGAGTGAAAGATGCCATTGCCGATTATTTCAGAGACCGGGCCAACCGGCGGCCGAACGTGGATGCAAAAAATCCGTTCATCATCGTCAATGTGCATATTCACCAAAATAGGGCCACGATCAGTGTCGATGCCGGTCACGGGCCATTGCACAAGCGCGGCTACCGGGAGGAATCAGTCTCGGCTCCCATGCAGGAAACCGTTGCCGCAGCCATTATCCATCTGTCTGAATGGAATGGAGAACGCCCCCTGTATGATCCCATGTGCGGGTCCGGTACGCTTCTGTGCGAAGCATTAATGAAATATTGCCGGATACCGGCTCAGGTTTTCCGGAATCATTTTGGGTTTGAACGACTGCCTGATTTTGATCCGGTATTGTGGGAGCGGGTAACTACTGAATTTAAAAATAATTTCAGGCCGCTCGAACCGGGTCTGATCAACGGCTCTGATGTATCTGAAGTGTCTGTTAATGCGGCCAGAACAAATATCATGGGGCTTCATTTCGGCAGCGGGATCCAGGTGGAACGCAAAGATTTTCAGGATATTGAATCTATTGAGAATACCGTTATTGTGGCCAACCCCCCCTATGGAATACGAATGGGAAAAGAAGACAATCTGAACCTGTTTTATAAAAACCTGGGGGTTTTCTTAAAAACCCGGTGCAGCGGATCAACAGCCTTTATTTATTTTGGTGAACCCAGGTATATTAAAAAAGTTCCCCTGGCACCGGCCTGGAAGCGGCCTTTAAAAATCGGGGGGCTTGACGGAAAACTGGTCAAATATGACCTGTATTAAATATGGACTGGAGGGCTTAGATGGTCAAAACCGGTTTTAAAAAAAGATCCCGCTCGTTAAAACTGTACCATGAACTGATGACCAAAAAGGTGGAGAATATTCTTCTGGTCTCCTGTCCCTATGACGCATTCATCATGGAAGAGGAGGGCCGTCTTTCCACCCGGATAATCAATGAATACAAAGGGCTGAATCTGTCCCGCCCTCCCCGGTTGACGAGGGTCACCTCCGTGTCCGAAGCATTTGAAAAACTGGCGGTTAAAAAATTCGACCTGATTCTGGCCATGCCCAGCCTGGACGGCACCGATGTCTACTCGTTTGCCCGGCGGGTAAAAAACCGATACGCAGATCTGCCGTTTTTCATGCTGCTGCATGATAATTGTGATGTGGATCATTATGTTTGCCGGGATGATACCCATTCCATTGACCGGACCTATATCTGGGGCGGAAACGCAGACCTGCTGCTGGCCATCATTAAAAATTTTGAAGATGAAATGAACGTGGGCCAGGATACAGCCAGTGCCGGTGTCAGAATTATCATCCTAGTGGAAGACTCACCCTACCATTTTTCAGCGATTCTGCCGGTGCTTTACAGACAGATTGTGCTTCAGACGCAGTCGGTAATTGAAGAGTCCATGAATGAAGAACACCGGCTGTTGAAAATGAGGGGGAGGCCCAAAGTCCTGGTGGCTCATAATTATGAGCAGGCCATGGCATTGTATGAAAAGTATAAGCCCTATCTGTTAAGTGTCTTCTCCGATATGCGGTATCCCAGAAACGGGATCGAAGATGCCCTGGCCGGATACCGGCTTTTAAAAGAAATAAAAAAACAGACCCCTGATCTGCCAATGCTCGTTTTGAGCACAGAAGAACAGAACCGGGAAAAAGCTGATGAAATTCCTGCGGTTTTCATCAATAAAACATCTGCTAATCTGAATAACCGGATCAAAAGTTTTTTCGTCTGCCACCTGGGGTTTGGAGATTTTGTTTTCCGGATGCCGGACGGTAGAGAAATTGCCCGGGCAAGTGATCTTAGTACCATTGAGAGGCTGCTGGCCGAAATTCCGGATGAATCCATTGCAAATCATGCGCGGCATGATGATTTTTCAAGATGGTTTATGGCCAGAAGCGAGATAGAGTTCGCGCTCCAACTCAAACCGGTTAAAATCAGTGATTTTTCAGACCCCAAGGACATGAAAACGTTTTTGATTGAGAAAATCCGGGAGCGCAGGAAAGGTTCCCGCCAGGGGAGGATCATTGAATTTAATCCGAATAAATTTGATTCTGATACGGATTTTATGAAAATCGGGAACGGTTCCCTTGGCGGGAAAGGCAGAGGACTTGCCTTTATGGCTTCCCAGATCAAACAACATCCGGAACTGCATGAAAAATTTTCAGGTGTCAGTATCCGGATTCCCCAGACGGTTGTGGTTTCAACCGAAGGGTTCAAGATGTTTATTGAAGAAAATAATCTGGCTGATATTCTGGATTCGGCCGGTGATCTTAAAGATGAACAGATTATTGAAAAATTTATCCGGGCCCGGTTTCCCCAATCTTTGAAGGAAAGTCTGTCCGCCTATCTGAAAAATGTGACGTATCCTCTAGCTGTGCGGTCATCGTCCCTATTTGAAGATGCCCATTATCAGCCGTTTGCAGGACTGTATAATACCTATATGCTGGCCAATTCAAGTTCAAGTCTTGAAAAACGGATCAACAGGCTGATTCTGGCCATAAAGCTGGTATATGCATCGACTTATCTGAAAGCGCCAAGATCCTATGCCAAATCGACCATGCACCGGACAGAGGATGAAGAGATGGCCGTGGTTCTCCAGCAATTGACCGGGACACAATATAAACAATATTTTTATCCGGCTGTTTCCGGCGTGGCCCAGTCCTACAATTTTTATCCAATTGCCCATCTCACCCCGGAAGACGGTATCAGTTATATTGCTCTAGGCATAGGCAAGATTGTCATGGAAGGAGGAAAAACCTTAAGGGTCTGCCCCCAGTATCCCCAGTTTCTGCCCCAGTTTTCCATTGTGGATGATATGCTTGAAAATTCCCAGAAGTATTTTTATGCATTAAACCTGGAGAATTTTCCTGATGACCAGCAGTTCATCAATGCGTCGGCTTCCGATCCTACCCTGGTCAAACTGGATTTAAGTGATGCAACAGATCATCCCGCAGTCAGAAGATTATGTTCCACCTTCCATTTTCAGGACAACCGGATCAGGGATTCATTTTCGAACAAGGGGTTTCCCGTACTGACCTTTGCAGGTATCTTAAAATATAATAATTTTCCTCTGACCGAAATTCTAAAAGAAGTCACCCGCCTGGGATGCCAGTGGATGGGTTCTTCGGTTGAGGTGGAATTTGCTGTGAATCTGCCACACACTGAGGGGAATGAGCAAACGCAGGGCCAAGCTGAAATGCCTGAATTTTCTTTGCTTCAGATACGGCCCATGGGTCAGTACAAACAAAATATGGGTGTCAGCATCGGCGAACAGGAGATCCGGCAGGCGTTCTGCTATTCCAAACAATCCCTGGGCAATGGAGAGTATAAAGATATTTATGACCTGGTTTATGTTGATCCGGATACATTTGATTCATCAAAAACAGTCGAGATCGCATCAGAAATCAATAAAATCAATGCATCGTTCAACCTGAGCCGGAAAAAATATGTTCTCATCGGGCCGGGCCGCTGGGGATCTGCAGACCGGTGGCTTGGCATCCCCGTGGTGTGGAATGATATTTCCAATGTCGGGGTGATGGTGGAAACCACCATTGAAAGTATTAAAGCAGATCCCTCCCAGGGTTCCCATTTTTTCCAGAACATTACTTCCCTTGGCATCAGCTATATTACGGTATCCGGCAAAAACGGAGAATTTATTGATTATGGATTTTTCAGATGCAGCCAATGCACCACCAGAACAGCTTATCTTAAACACATCTCATTTGAAGATCCGATAAAAATTCTTGTGGATGGAAGAACATCCCAGGCTGTCATGATGCCCTGTAAATCGGATGTTGATTTTTTAAAAAAAGATCGATAAGTTCAAGATGGTCTGGCAAAAATTTATCCCGGAGTATTGAATGCGTCTCGAATGCAATGGATTGAGTTATACATACCCAGGCAGTCAAAAGGCTGTGATCAATGACCTTTCCTTTTCCATGACCCACCCGGGGTTCAATTCTTTGTTCGGACCTTCCGGAGCGGGAAAAACCTCCCTTGCAAAATTGATTGCCACTTCTGACCAGCGGCTTGAAAAACAGATTGTCACGCAAAAGATCAATACCATTCTTTATTCGTATAATCTGGAACGGCTTCCGGGCTGGTCCAGTGTGGGACAACACCTGGAAAAGGTGACACCGAAAGGGAAAGAAGATTTAAAAAAGGTGCTGGTGGATATTTTTGAACTCAAGGATGTATTGGCTGCCAGATTTGCAAAATTATCCATGGGACAGCAGAACCGGATGAATCTGATCCGGTATCTGGTCCAGGATTTTGATCTTTTGATTCTGGATGAAAGTCTGGCCAACGTTGATGAAAAGCTTCGCCAGGATATCATTCTGGCCATCAAGGAGTTGTTTAAAGACAAGATGTTTTTATATATTTCACATAATCTGATGGAGGTATCAATGTTTTGCAGTCAGATTCTGGTGTTTAAAAAAACATCTTCAAAGAAACAGTTCAACATGGTGACAGGGCAGGATTATAAAAAAAAAGATGTCTTGGATAAAAAGCAGCTGGATCAAACCATGCTGGAGATTATGAATGCTGTTTAGACGCATTTACCAGTTTCTAATTGTTTATATCATTGGTGTTCTTGTTTTAGGCCTGGTCAAGTTGTGTTTTTCACTATCCGATTATGTGATCCCGGGAATATCCGTCATGATTGAAACCACTCATCAGGTCTTTTTCCCGTATATGCATGATGTATTGAATACGTTATCCGTTACTGTTTTAGGGCAGTGTGTCTCAATCCTTCTGGCATTTGCCGTGGGGATCGCCGGACGGAAATCGTCCTGGATCGGCTCCTTTATAAAGGTGACGGCATACAATATTCAGGCATACCCCATCGTGGCCCTGGCACCGATTATTTTTATTCTATTGGGGGACGGATTTGTCTCCAGACTGCTGATCGCATCCATGATCTGTTATTTCCCACTGCTCCTGTCGGTTCTTGGGGTCATGGCCACACCGGTGGATGACATTGAACATTTTTACCGGGTGACCGGACGGATGCGATGGCAGCTGGAAGTTAAAATCAGGGCATTTGAGAATTTAAACAAACTGACCACTGTAATATCGGGCAGTGCTACACTTGCCATGGCCGGTACCATTGTTGCAGAATTTATTGCAGCCAACGCCGGTATCGGTTACAGCATCAGGATTGCACTCTACCAGAGCGATCTGGCAAAAATTATAGTCGCTTTGTTCATGATTGGCATATTTATTTCCATTTACCAGGGCAGCCTGGAAGCCATGGGAGAACAGATGAAAGACAAATGGCTGGCGCCGAACAAGGGAGAAATTTTATGAAAAAATTGATTGTCGTTGCATTGGGTGTGGTGATCGCCGCGGCTGTATTGATTCAGTTTCAGAACAGGGGAACCCCGCTTAATTACAGACTGAAATGGTTATTTAATTCCAGTGTTGCCGGTGATATTTTTGCCGGTGCAAACGGATATTTTGATCAGGCCGGTCTGACGGTGAATATCAAGGAAGGCAGTCCGGAGAAAAATGCGATTAATGAGCTGGAACTGGGTCATGCGGACTTTGGCGTAGCCTCTGCTGATCAGGTCATCCGTGCGGTTGACAAAGGGGCAAAAATCGTTGTTATTGCCCAGCTTTTTCAGGTGAACCCCATGCAGTGGATCTACCGGGCTGACCAGCCGGAAATTAAAACATTGCAGGATTTAAAAGGCAGACGCATCGGAATTACCTTTGGCGGCAATGATGAAACCATTATGAAAACACTGCTGACCAAGGCCGGTATTGATGAATCAGAGGTCACCCTTACCGGTGTCCGGTTTGACTTTACTCCTTTTTTTAAGCGCGAGGTGGATGTCTGGCCGGTGTACCGCAATTCCCAGGGGGTTATTCTTGAGGATAAGCTGGCCAAAGAAGGGGAAGCTGTCTATTTTTTCAATCCTGCAGATTATGGAATCACTTTTGTGGCCAATTCGGTCATCACCACTGAAGCCATGGTGAAAAAGAAACCTAAAATTGTAAGAAAATTTTTAACCGCTCTGTTAAAAGGATGGGAAGCAGCCATGGATCCTGTGAATGAGACAGCCGTTCTTGAGGCCATTAAAAAGCTGGATAAAGGGACCCAGGGGATGATCCGAAAGGAACAACTGGTTGCCACAAGAAAATTGATTAAGCCGCTGCCGTCCACGGGTATCGGAACCATTGACATCCGGGCATGGAAGCAGACCGAGCAGATTATGCTTAAAGAAAAGCAGATTAAGCAGCCGGTAAATATTGAAACCCGTCTGATTCAACCGGAATAGGCGGCAGGAAAAAGGTTTGAAGCGGATAAGTATCTATAAAATTGAGCCGGGTATGGTTCTGGGCAGGGATGTTGTCAACCGGGAAGGAAGGCGGCTGCTGCCTGTAAATATTGAACTGACCCAAAAAGAGATCCGAATATTAAAAATGTGGGGGATTAATGAAATCATTATTCAAAACGCCCCGGCCGATGATTCTCAAAACAGTCCGGAAGAAAATAAAAAAAATGATGAAAAAGCTGTAAAAACAATCACAGCCTTTTTTGGAAATAATGATCTTAACCTCCCGGTGGTCAAAGAAGCTTATGATATCTGCATCTCAAGGTTTGCAAAGGATCAGTTTAAGAGCAGTGGTGTTTTTAACGAAGAACTTTCCCGGACAGCATTGACATCGGACCGTATTGAACCGGTAAAAGAAATTGAACAATTATTAAAAAACGATCTGAAACTGCCTGCCCTTCCGACAATTTTCTCAGAAATTAATGAGGCGGCAAAAAGCCCGAAATGTTCAGGAAAGGATATTGCAGATATTGTCAGCAAAGACCCCAGCCTGAGCGCAACTTTACTGAAGATCGTCAATTCCGCTCATTACGGGTTGTCCAAAAAAGTGGAATCTCTCCATTATGCCGCCATGGCGCTTGGCACCCGCCAGGTCAGTTCCCTGGCGCTTGGGATCACGGTGATCAATTATTTTAAGGGGATTTCCGACCAAAGCGTAAATATGCAGTCGTTCTGGCGCCACAGTGTTGCCTGCGGGATAGCAGCCAGAATGCTGGCAACACAGGTAAAAGGGACTGTTCCTGAACGGGTGTTTATCGGTGGTCTGCTGCATGATATCGGCTGGCTGATTTTTTTAAAATTTTATCCTGAAGAATGTAACCTGGTTTTCAATAAAGCCCGACTGCTGGGGTTGAATCTTCATCAGGTGGAACCTAAGTATTTTGGCATGAACCATGCCCGCTTCGGCAGCCTGCTGGCAAAAAACTGGCAGTTCTCAGACAATATTTCATCCCTGATCCACTATCATCATAACCGGTTTAAGACCGCTCCCCCGAAGGAGGTTGCCATTGTCTATTTTTCAAACTGGCTGGTGAATGTCATGGGAATGGGATTTGCAGAAGAAAAAATGCTGTCCCGACTGGACATGAACGCCTGGGAATCGCTGGGCCTGCCGGAGACTGCACTGGCCGCCATCACCAAGCAGATTGACCGTCAACTTGTGGAAGTTATAAAGTTTTTTTATGAGTAAGCCGTATGACATAGATATTGATAAACGCCTGAAATATTTGGAACAGGCCAATTTTTATAAAATGATGGCCCTGGATCTTTCCAGAGAACTGGGTGAATTCCATTCCAGTATCAGCCAATTGAAAGATCCGGGTACTATTTTTGAAAATTGCCAGGTCCGTGCCCGCCGGATCATCGGGTTCAAGCAGATCTCTTTTTTCCTGGTGAATGAAGACGATTCGGAATTTTATCCATACAGCTTTTATCCGGACTCTGGAAAAGATTTTTTTAAGCAGGAGATTGAGGTGCTGGTGGAAGACGGCACCTTTTCAAGGGCGGTATTTGAAAAAAGGCCGGTCACAGCGTATTCAACGGATTTTAATCAGCAAATGCTGCTCCATGTGCTGGCAACGAGCTCCAGAGTGCGGGGCATGTTTGCCGGTGTGCTTGAAAAAAAATCAAAACACATACAGGAAGCCTCTTTTGAGCTTTTTTCCATTCTCATGACCCATTGTGCCAATGCATTGGAAAGCTGGGAGCTTTACCATCAACTCAGAGAATCCAATGACCGGTTAAAGGAAAAAGTGAATCAGCTTTTCCAATCCGAGGCCTGCCTGAAAGAAGAAATCGTTGAACATAAAAAGACTGAAACAGCACTGGAAGCCAGTGAAAAACAATACCGCCTCCTGGCAGAAACAGCCCGGGAAATGATCCTTGTTATTTCCAAAGAAAACAAAATCAGCTATGCCAATCCATCCGCTTTAGCTACATGCGGGTATGAAAAACAGGAAATGATTGATCTGCCCGTGTCTGAGCTGATTGAGGATGCAGTACCCCTGATAGCCCACAGTCCCGGTGCTGATCATTTACCGGAGACAACCTATATGAAATCAAAGCACGGCCGGATGATTCCAACGGAGATCAATATCGTGCCGATTACGAATAAGAAAGGCATTTCCGGCTACCTGGTCATCGGTCGTGATATTTCAGCAAGGCTTCAGGCTGAACAAAATCAAAAGGATTTGGAAATAAAACTCTGGCAGACCCAGAAAATGGAATCCATTGGCCTTCTGGCATCCGGAATTGCCCATGATTTCAATAATATTTTAGGTGTGATCGCTAATTATACATCCCTGTCCATTTCCAGAACAGATCCGGATGATTCAATCTGTGACTATTTGCATAAAGTAAGGAAGGCGACTGACCGGGCTATACGTCTTGCAAGAAATCTGTACACCATCGGCAGAAACGATGAACATCACAAAGCTGAAATAAATATTGTTTCAACCATCCGGGATACGGTTGACCTGTTAGCAACCTCTTTGGGAAAACAGGTGAATCTGGAAACTTGCTTTTCCCTCTCCCGGTTGTTTGTTCTGGCTGAAGAGACAAGGATTCAGCAGGTCCTGATGAACCTGATTTCAAATGCCGGGTATGAACTTGCCGGGAAAGGAACCATCAGAGTCTGTGCGGACCGGGTAACTTTTCACAAGAAGAACGCTTTGTCCATGATGGATCTGACGCCGGGAGATTATATTAAAATCAGTGTGATAGATGATGGCCCGGGCATGGACAGCACTGTTTTACAGCGAATATTTGAACCGTATTTTTCAACCAAAACCGGCAAGGATAATTCCGGTCTCGGACTGGCGGTTGTCCATGGGATTGTGAAAAATTACAAGGGCGGCATTGATGTTGAAAGCCGCCCAGGGAAAGGCACCGGCTTTCATATCTATCTGCCGGAATTCAAACCAGGGCTTTAATTTCATTGATCACAGCCTCGCAGGCCTGTATACCACGCTGCATCAATTGTTTCCCTTTGTGAAAATCATCCCAGGCAAAGCCCTTAACATCCGGATAAATGACAATATCCGATTTCTGGGCAAATCCGCTGGTGGCCCGCTGGTGAACAATTCTGATGGTGCGTGAAATTACTTTCAGGATACTGGGAGACCCTTTATTCTCATTGGAAGAGGAATGCGGGGGCTCCGGACAGACAGCAATGATTTTATCCGCTCCTTTCTGTTCAAGAATATTCACCGGCACGGGATTTAAAAGGCCGCCGTCCACCAGCCACCGGCCTTGGTGCCGGATGGGAGAGAAAACGACAGGTAAGGACAGACTCGATCTCACAGCTGCGGCCACGTCACCGGTTTCAAAAAGGACTTCTTCTCCTTTTAATATATCTACGCTTACCAGATAGGTCGGGATCAGCAAATCCAGGAAGTCTGCATGATCAACAGCATTGGCCACAAGAGTCAATGCCTTTTTCCCTCGTAAAAGTCCTTTAAAGGGAATGGCATAGTCAAAAATTCCTTTTCTTGCCAAGGCTCGTGTGGGAAACAGATCAATGGTGGTTTTTTTTAAATGTTCCACAGATCCCTTAGCGGCAAAAACAGCCCCGACCAGTGCCCCCATGCTGGTTCCTGCAATCATGTCGATGTGAATGTCATGGTCCTGGAGAACTTTTAATACACCGATATGGGACCAGCCCCGTGCTGCACCGGCACCCAGGGCAAGGCCGATCCGGACTCCGGCAATTTCCCTGGCAACCGCACGGGCGCCTCTTACAGGAAAACGCTTTTCAGTATCAATCTGATCGTTTAAGGCGGTATCAGACCGGTCCACCCAGATCTTGGGGGTTTCCGACAGGTTGAGTTTTTCCTTGAGTGTTTCCCTGGCAATACCCCGGGTACCGCATAAATGGCTCACCCCTACCCGGACCCGGTCAAACCCGATACCGGCTTTTTCTTCAATCCGGTTTAATTTCTGCCGGACCATGTCAAGTCCGGCTTCGGTGTTGTTGATCAGCAGTAAATTTTTATCACATAGTCTGACCACTTGCTGTTCAAGGGTGTCAAAATAATGGGACAGGCTGAAAAACACGATGTCATAACGGGTTTTAAAACTTTCCATTAACAGGGATAATACATTCGCCAGTTTGGGATTAAACCCTTTGTTGACCTGGAGGACATTAAATCCGGACGGATGAAAAAACCAGTGGAAATCTTTTGCCTGGTAGAGATTGGGCGGTAAAAGCCCGAACAAATTTTCATCCGGGCAGGCCATCAGGGCCAGTCCGTATTTTTTCATTACCTGGGTCAGTTCAAGATGGGGTTCCACCACCAGCACTTTTTTGTTTGATTCAGTTGAAATGTGATAGGAGACAGAATATAGAAAATGGGAAAGCCCAAGCTGTCCGTCCGTGGCAGACAGGCTGTAAAATATGGAGTGTTTTTTTTGCAACCGGCCTGCGGAATAGCTCGAAGAGAGCCGTCTGGCATATAACCGGCTTAAATACAGTCCAATATGCCTGTTTTGTGATAAAAGATGCTCAAAGGCTTTTTTTTTCAGCTCAAAGACAGTGGTATCCAGACTGGTCGTCACTGTTGCATTTCTGGGCAGGTCGGAGAGCAGGGCCATTTCACCGAAAAAATCCCCCCGTTTCAGCTCTGACTGAAAATGTATTTCTTTATTTTTTGATGAGACAATAACAGCGCCGGACCTGATAATGTACATACCATCACTTAAATCCCCCTGCTCAAAGATCACCTCATTTTTTTTAAAAGACAGAAATTGAAAGCATGAGGCAATTTTCTGGATCTGCTCAGCCGGGATGGATGAGAAAAGCGGGACTTTTTTTAAAAAAAGCACCAAATCAATGTCGTTGTTAAATTCACTCATGGCATTAAATTCAACCGGTAAAGAGGATCGCCCACCAGCACCATTTTCCATGACAGGTAGGGCAGGCTGATGAGATAGGATTCTGCCAGTGTCAGACTTTGGTCCGTGAGGAATCCAAAAAATATTTCAGGTATGGGAAAAGCCTGGATATAGGGCTCTCCAACAGGACCAATGGTGGCGGCAATGCCGTTATCCAGCATTTTTTTACACCAGACCTGACTGTTTTGTTCTTTCAGGGTAGTACACTCGGAGCTGGCCATGTGATATCCCACCGAACCTTTTTGCCATTTAAACGCATCAATATACCGGGCCAGGCTGTACCAGCCGCAGTAAAGAGCAGTATCCGGACATTGGCCTTTCTGGAAAAGATGCGATGTATCATCAATCACCACATTAATTTTCCTTTTTTGGGTCAGCAATTGTGCTGCCCGGTGAAGAGACTGGTCATACAATCCGTATCCGCCGGTTTTTTTTTCTTTGGGGTTTTCCCACCGGGCATCAAAATAGGCGGTTCCCTTTAATCCGTTTTTTTCAGCCTCAAGAGTATCGTTGATAATCCGTTTGACAATTTGTTCACTCGGCCCGTCCAGGCGGCTGGTCATCAGGACATCAGACTGTTTTATCTGCGTATCCATGGTTCTGAAGGAAAGAAAAAATGGATTGGGAAGCCACATATTAAGATCGTAATTTTTTATTTTCACCAGGCTCAGTTCCGAATCAAATGAAGCCGCCTTATCCAGCCGGGTATTGGCGGCTGAAAGTTTTTTTTTCAGCCCGTTGAGTTGCTTTTCTGTTTTTTTTCTGATTTCAGGGTCAGTGATGCCATTGCCGGACAATTGATCTTCAATACTCTTTTTTTTCAGGTTGAGCCGGTCCAGCTCGTTCTTTTCTTTCAGGGTCGGGCCGGGAGAAGATATTTTCAGCGGGACACCGTAAATCGTCACAATGGCACGGATCCGGTCATCTTTTTCCAGGAAACGGCGGATTGGAGGTATGGCCTTGCTGACATAATCTTCCCGGGTGCAGGTTTCCTTGTCTGTCATGAATAAAAGAACAAGGTTTTTATCAGGGATTTTTCTCTTTTCCATGTAATAGCGCGCCAGGCCTTTGCTCTGGGCGGCATTCTGGTTGGCAACAACAAGCACTTCTTCCGGTGACAGGCCGTAAGCTGAAAAAGAAAGTCCGAAGAAAAGAATAATGGTCAAGAGTATCATCTGGTTTCCCATATTCTGTCTATATCAGAACCCGGTCTAAAAAAAAACCTCAATATCAGGTGTATGCCCTTGATTCAGAAAGGCAGCTGCAGGAGAATTTGTTAAAGGTCCAGTGTACCGGCAATGATACGGAGCCCTTCAAGTGTCAGGGCCGGTTCCACGGATTGTATGGTTTTGGATACTCCTGATATCAGGTGTGCCAGCCCACCGGTGGCCAGCACCCGGACGGTTGTTTTAATTTCTTTGCTCATTCTTTCCACCATGCCGTCAACCATGGCGGCATTACCATGGATGATGCCGGATTTGATGCTGGTAATGGTATCTTTTCCTATTACAGTGTCCGGTGCTTTGAATATCTCAACTCTCGGCAGCCGGGAGGCACGCGCAAAAAGAGCATCAGATGAAATCATGACCCCCGGAACAATGGCGCCGCCAAGGTATTCTCCTTTTTGGGAAATGACGTCAAAGGTGGTGGCCGTCCCAAAATCTATAATGATCAGAGCGGTTTTATATTTTTGATACGCTGCAACAGCATTCACAATACGATCCGCCCCGACTTCATCCGGATTATTGTAAAGAATGGGCATCAATTGTTTGACGGCTTCCGAATCAACCCAGGTGGGCTGCTGCCTTAAATATTTGACACAATATCCGTTCAATATGGGAACAGATGAGGGGACAACAGAGGAAATAACAACTCTGTCAATGGAACTCCGGTTAATTCCTTTGTCTGCAAAAAGACCGTTGGCCAGGACATTGAATTCATCAGCAGTAGATTCTCTAACTGTCCGGATGCGCCAGTCATATTCAAGGGTGCTGTCGTTGAAAACACCGATAACCGTATTGGTATTGCCGACATCAATAACAAGAAGCATGGCTGAAACTCCTTTACTCTATTTTTACTGTGAACACCCGGGGGACCGCATCGGTCATGACCAGACCCACGGGGATATCAATGGTTGCATGCCGGGCATAGACTCCTGTGTCTAATTCTTTTAAGTCAATAAACGATTGAATATGATTAAGAATGCCCCGGCTTTCAAGGGTTTCAAACGGACCTTTGACCTTGATGGTAATCCTGGGCGGTTCAATGGTAACCGTACGTGACGCGTTGCGGACCGTGACAGGGATGTCCCGGATGGTTTTAATCATCAGAATTTCCTTGACAGGGACGGTTACCGTCACAATGTGACCGGGCACTGGAATAACAGATGGATTTTTTAAGTCCAAAGGGATCTTTTTTTTAAAGCTCTGCCGGGCATCGGTGAGGTCAATGGGCTTTGTTTTAATTTCTTTAATGGAATGGATTAACGGAAAAGGACCGGTCAGTTCCACACCGGCCGGTTCGGCAACAGCATCCAGGACCATGTAGCCCTTGGGCGGCCGGCCGATATACGGCACTTTTATTTTAAACGATTTTTTTATTTTTTTTTCGAGCCGGACGGTCAGATAAGATGGTTTGGTGCCTATGATTTTAACACCCGGCCGCAGGGCAATTCGATCTGTTTCAACCGGAATCAGGTATTCGCCTGGTTCAATGGAAACGCTGCTGCCGGCCGGATCAAAGGCCAGATCCGTATACAGGTCAACCGGGTACCGGGTCCCTTCTGTCTGGGTTTCTTCTATCAGTTTGGCTATAGCCCGTACTTTTATCTCTATTTTGTCGGTGTGAAACCCGGTAAGGACCATGTTTTCGGGAATATTGGAAAAATCAACAGGAAGCAGAAGGTCTGTTTCCACAGGATCGGTGGTGCATCCGGGAATGGAGAGATAAAACAGAACAATAAAAAAAATGAAAAATCTGTTATCAACTGCTTTTCTAAGCATTCCGAATCGAATCAATGATGCGGATAAAGGTCGTTACCGTTTCAACATCATGCACCCTGATAATGTGGGCGCCGTTCAACACAGAGGCTGCCACTGCTGCCAGCGTTCCATATTCGGTTTTTACATGATCCGGCCCCACTGCAGCAGTCTCTTTTTGAGATAAAATGTTCTGGATAAACGACTTGCGTGACGGCCCCATAAGGACCGGAAAACCTAAGCCGGTTATCTTGTCAAGATGTTTAATCAACACCAGGTTGTGTTCAACCGTTTTTCCAAAGCCGATCCCGGGATCCAGGATAATATTCTTTTTTTCAACCCCGTGTTCCATGGCAAACGCTGTCCTGGATGTCAGGTAGCCGGTGATTTCAAGCATCAAATCGTCGTAACTGGGATCCACCTGCATGGTCTGGGGTGTTCCCTTCATGTGCATGAGAACAACGGGACACCCTTTTTGGGCTGCGACATTCACCATGTCCGGATCCTTTTCAAAGGCAGATATATCGTTGATGATACTTGCCCCGGCATTGAGAGCTTCTTTTGCAACCTGCGATTTAACCGTGTCAATGGAGATGGGCACATCAATCTGCTTGGATAAAATCTCAATCACGGGTATCACCCGGTCCATTTCTTCCTGTTCAGACACGGGCTCGGCAAACGGCCGGGAAGATTCGCCTCCGATATCAAGAATGTGAGCCCCTTCTGCTGCAAGTTTTCGCCCCTGCCGGACAGCAGTTTCAATGGTATTGAATTTCCCGCCGTCGGAAAATGAATCCGGTGTGGTATTTAAAATGCCCATGATGCAGGCACGGGACCCCAGTTCCAGATGATACCGGTCAAATTCAATCTTGAACGACTGCATGGGTTCCCTTTTTATGTGTCAGCGGATTCATCATCATCTGTATCAGTGTCCTGGGTATCGTCAATTTCAATGGTATCGTCTTTCTGGGAATCCGTATTTTCATCCGTTTCCGCAGGTTCAGCTGTCTCTTCTTTGACCGGCTTTGTTGGAGGAATAAAAACATTTTTTTTGCCGAAGAAATCAAAATCAGGGCGCAGTTCAGCAATCAGATCATCCAGTTCAGGTCCCAGAACCGTCTCTTTTTCCATGAGCAGTTCGGTCAACGCATGGAGAATGTCGATATTCTCTTCCAGGATCTTTTTGGCTGTCTGATACGCTTTGTCCACCAGCAGGGCCACTTCTCCGTCAATTTTTCTGGCCGTATCTTCTGAATATGTCTTGGCCTGGGTCATTTCCCGTCCGATGAAAATATTATCATCATGGGCTTCATAGGAGAGCGGTGCCAGGGTGTCACTCATGCCGTAATTTCTGATCATCTGGTTGGCAAGTTTGGTCGCCTGTTTGATATCTCCATATGCACCGGTACTGATCCGTTTGAAGATCAGTTCTTCCGCCACCCTGCCGCCAAAGGAGATGGCCAGTTCATTTTCAAGCTGATCCTTGTATTTGAAATCCCCTTCTTCGGGCAGGAACCATGTGACACCGGCAGCTCTTCCCCTTGGGATGATGGTAATCTTGTTCACTGTATCGGTATTGGGAAGGAATCTTGCCACCAGGGCATGGCCGCCTTCGTGATAGGCAGTGGTTTTTTTCTCTTCTTCCTTGATGACCTTGGATTTTCGTTCAAGTCCCATGTAAACCTTGTCTTTTGAGTCTTCAAAGTCTTTCATGGTCAGTTTTTCATGATCCCGCTTGGCAGCCAGAAGGGCGGCTTCATTGACCAGGTTCTCAAGATCAGCCCCGGAAAAACCAGGGGTTCCCTTGGCAAGGATAACCGGATCCACATCATCGGCCAGGGGGGTTTTTTTCATGTGTACGCGTAAAATGCCTTCACGCCCTTTGATGTCGGGCATATCCACCACCACCTGGCGGTCGAACCGGCCGGGTCTGAGCAGGGCCGGATCAAGAACATCGGCCCGGTTGGTGGCTGCCATGAGGATTACGCCTTCATTGGATTCAAACCCGTCCATTTCCACCAGAAGCTGGTTCAGTGTCTGTTCTCTTTCATCGTGACCACCGCCCAGCCCTGCACCGCGCTGGCGGCCCACGGCATCAATTTCATCTATAAAGATGATACAGGGCGCATTTTTTTTCCCCTGGGCAAACAGATCCCTGACCCGTGAGGCCCCTACGCCCACAAACATTTCCACAAAATCCGACCCGGATATGGTAAAGAAAGGAACCCCTGCTTCTCCGGCCACAGCCCGGGAGAGAAGTGTTTTTCCCGTACCCGGATTCCCCACCAGAAGCACGCCTTTGGGAATCCTGCCGCCAAGTCTGGTAAATTTTGAAGGATTTTTTAAAAATTCAACAACTTCGGATAATTCCTCTTTGGCCTCATCAATGCCCTGAACATTGGCAAAGGTAATCTTTTCACCTTTATCATCAATCAGCCGGGCACGGCTTTTTCCGAATGTAAGTGCTTTGCCGCCGCCGGCACCGCCCTGCATCTGGCGCATGAAAAAAATCCAGACCCCGATGAGAACGATCATGGGCAGCCAGGAAACCACGATGGACATGAACCAGCTGGACTCTGCAGGCGGCTTTGCTTTAATGGTGACCCCGCTGGTTCTTAAAAAATGAATCAGGTCACCGTCATTCGGGGCATAACTTTTATAATAAGCACCTGCGGTGTCAGTAATTTGGAGTTCCTGACCCTGTATGACAACGCTCTGGACACGGTTGTCCTGAACCATGGCAAGAAATTCTGAATAACCGATGTCGGACTGGCCGGCCTGCTGTTGATTAAACGCGTTGTAAAGCAGGAACATCATCAGTACAATAACGATCCACAAAGAGATATTTTTATAAAACGGATTCAATAGCTTTCCTTTCTTTTGATTAAAACTAAATTATATATAAACATAAAATTGGAATATACAAGCAAAAGTTTGCTATTTTTCAGAGGGACGTCTCAAGGTTTTCTGTGCTTTTCCAAGTCGGCGCAAATTTTGTTTTTCCATTTTTATTTCAATGGTTTTACGGGTTTTATAGATTCGTATCCGGCCCGGCAGATCCAGGCTTTTCCCGTCTGTGCGGGAAAAACAGAATGTGACCATGTTGTGCATATGCGCCAGAGATATCCGGTCCAGGTTTTTTTTAAGCGTTTTGATTGATGCTCTGAGCACCCGGTTCAAAAGTGCGGGATGAAGTCCGGCCAGCCGCTCTTTTGACAGAACGATCCTATCATCGTCCTGACGGATCAGGCAGGTGGTCAATGCCTCTGACATCCGGATTTCCAGAAAATCATCCTCTTGCTTTAAAATCCGGCTTGACCGGTCCAGGGCATCAACCACTTCCGGATTATATTCCGATTCCAGCAACGGAATCAGGCGGTGACGGATCCGGTTTCTCAGAAAAGCAGGATCTGTGTTGGAAGCATCAATCCGATAGGGGAGTTGGTTTTTATCCAGCAGCGATAGAATTTCTTTTTTTGATACCTGGATCAGGGGGCGGATATACCGGTTTCCCCGGATGGGCGGAATACCGGACAGACCTTTGGCCGCAGCACCCCTTAAAAGGTTCATGAGCACGAGTTCGGCGTTGTCGTCCCGGGTATGGCCCAGGGCAATTTTAGTATAGCCGTGGGTGCTGCAAAGGGAATCTAAAAACGCATACCGCAGTTCCCGGCCGGCCTGTTCAACAGACTGCCGGGACTCTTTTGCATGGGTTTTTACGTCTTTTTTTTCACAGTAAAACGGAACATCTGCGTCTTGGGCAAGTTTACGGACAAAGGCTTCATCCTCCAGCGCATCGCTGCCCCGGATCAGGTGGTTCAGGTGGGCCACGCCCAGTTTAAATTGATAATGGCCATGTGTTGTTAAATCCAGCAGAAAACGGAAAAGGGCCACGGAATCCGGGCCCCCGGATACGGCAGCAAGGACGGCATCACCGGGCTTCAGCATCTGATACGTTTCAAGGGTCTGCAGGATTTTTTTATTCAGTTCGGCAGGTATGTCAAAGGGATGGTTCATGTCCATGTCAACAGGCAAACAAAGGCAGGTCAGAAGACGGCATCAGGCCGGCCCGGCGCGCTTTCTCAAAAAAGAGCGTGACAGCCTTTTCCCCTTCCGGCCCGATCTGTTTTGAAAAGGCATTGACATAGAGATCAATATGCTGCCGGATCACAGTGTTGTCCAGCTCCTGGGCATGGGATTGAATATAGTCCCAGGCCAGGTCCGGGTGGGAAAACGCATGATCGATACTCTGTCGGATCAGTGTTTCGATATCACAGGCAGTCTTTGGATCAATGTCCCGGCGGACGGCAATGCATCCCAGGGGAATGGGAAGCCCGGTCTGCTCCTCCCACCACTGACCCAGGTCTGTTTTTAATTCAACGCCCATCTGTTGGTAAACAAACCGGCCTTCATGGATCACCACCCCGAAGTCAGCCTGTCCGGCAGCCACGGCAGGCATGATTTTTTCAAAGGGCATGGGAACGATATCCGGGATGATATCGGGAAAGCGGGTATCCCTGTAAAAGCTGAAAAGGGCAAAGGCTGTGGTTCCAAGGCCCGGAACAGCAACAACCGGCCTTTTTTTGTCATCAAGTGTCCGGTTGGCAAGGGAGACAATCAAAGGGCCGCAGCCCCGGCCCAGGGCTGCCCCGCTTCTTAACAGGGCATATTGGTCCAGACGGTTTCCCAGGGCGGCAAAGGAGAGCTTGGTTATGTCATGGCGGCCTATGGCGGCAGCCTGGTTCAATGTTTCAACGTCTGCCATGACAATATCAAAGGCATACCCTTTCAGATCAATGAGCTGCCGGACAATGGCCTTGAAAATAAAGGTGTCATTGGGGCAGCTTGAAAAGGCCAGTGTGTATACGGGCTGTGTTTCCATAGGACAGTCATATCAAACCCGGCCCTCTAAAACAATTTGAATTTTGTCACTGTGAATGGTTTTGGCAGCTTTACTTTTTATCCGGTCATGCTTATGATTTTGGGTTACGAGCGGAATAGAAAACAGCAGCGTTGAAATGAAAAATGTAAAGCAGGCAGATCAGGAACTTCAGGCGAAGCCGGCGGCAGTGAGAGAAAAAACAACAGATGAACCATGCAAAGACAATAACCAAGGAACTGGACCGGATCATTGTAAAAGGTGCCAGAGAACATAATCTTAAAAATATAGATGTCGATATTCCCAAAAAAAAGATGGTGGTGATCACCGGGGTATCTGGTTCCGGAAAATCAAGCCTGGCCTTTGACACGATATTTGCAGAAGGACAGCGAAGATATGTGGAATCCTTATCCTCCTATGCCCGGCAGTTTATCGGCCAGATGGAAAAACCCAAATACGATACCATCCGGGGGCTTTCTCCCACCATTGCCATTGAGCAGAAGGCAGCCAGTAAAAATCCGCGGTCCACTGTCGGGACCATTACGGAAATATATGACTATCTCAGGGTATTGTTTGCCCGGGTGGGAACCCAGTACTGCTTTAAATGCGGCAAAAAAGTGGGAAGAGGACATGCCCAGAGCATGGTGGCACAGATTCTTGCCTTGCCGGAAAAGTCAAAAATTTTGATCCTGGCCCCCATTGTGGAAAACAGGAAGGGCGAGCACAAGGACAGGCTTGAAGACCTTAAAATCAAAGGATATGCACGGGTCAGAGTGGACGGCGTGGTGCAGGAACTGGAAAATGTTCAGAGCCTTGCCCGGAACAAGAAGCACAATATTGAAGTGGTGGTGGACCGGCTGGTGGTTAAAAAGGAGGCCGGCTTTGAAAAACGGCTGACCGACTCAGTGGAAAATGCCCTGAAACTGGGGGACGGCCAGATCATTGTCCACATGGTGGGAAGGG
>JBNKNP010000288.1:0-7644 GCA_050293905.1 Desulfobacteraceae bacterium
ACCGGATAAAACAGAGGCCATCCCAACATAACGGTTCAGGCTTAAATTCATGTTGAGACGCTTCAAATATTGACCTGGCTGCACGAAAGGAATCTGCATTATGAAATTGTTCCGCCTGATGCTTGTTGGCTTTATCATTTGTTTTTCTTCTCCGGCCTTTTGTGAGGATTCAGCCCGGTTCCAGGGCTGGGTAAACCAGATGAAGCAATCAGCGCGCGGTCCTTTTTCGCGTATCCGCTGGTTTTGCAGTGACGGATCCGTACTTGAACCAAAAGCATATGCCCGCCAAGACCATGGGGGCGGCGTCCAGCATGGAGAATGGAGTCCGGAAATTATGATCATGCGGGACAAGGGATTTATGATCGGCAATGTATATGCCGACCTTGTTCCGGATACATTGATCAAAGCGCCCGGTCATCTTGACTTGATTAAACAGATGATCCTTGAACAATTTCTTATCCGTGCCGATGACGGCTGGATTTTCAGAAAGGCCCGGTACTACAGGGGCGCTTTGCAGGGTGAGGACGAAGCCCGGGGCGGACGGATGCTGCTTGGGGAACTTTTGGAAACCCATAGCCGTTATCCGGAACGTTTCCTGCTGCTCAGAGAAGCAGCCCGGCAGCTCCCCCATCATCATCAAAACGCCCCGGCCAGCCGGATGCGCCAGATGTCTTTAGCCATTGCCCAAACAGATAAAAATTTTGCCCCCTTAAGGATTAAAATCCATGTCAGACCGGAAGCTGATGACTCAGTGCTGGTTAGAGAATATGCCCAAAAAAACGGTCTAGCAGAACTTTCAGATGATTATGCCCTTCTGGCAGATACCATTGATCAGGTCTTCAGACCAAAAGACCTGACCCCTTTGCTGTTAAACCTGGCCGGGACTGTAAAGCATCAGTCCTTTTCCCAACAACTTGCCCGGAGCGCCGACCGGCTGAAAAAAGAAACAGATCCCTTTGTCCGGTTTGAAGTTGCAGGTCAATTAAGCATTGCCCTTCGGGATAATTTTGTTAAGACAGCCGATCCCAAAATTCTGCTGCCTGTCATGGACATGGGCATTCTGCTTGAAGATGAAGTATTCCGGCTGGCCTCGGCCATGCTGAACCAATTGCCCGGGCTGTCTGTAAAAGAATCTTTTGCCTGGCTGGAACAATGTTGCGATGTCCTTTACGGCACCGGATTGATCTCAAACCGCCAGCACACGTCATTAAAAGCCCGCTTGAAAGCAGCCCTTACTCCCGGGCAGACCCTTTTTCAACTACGGGAAGACCTGATTTACCTGTCCCGCGCCTCTGACTGGGCAGAACAGAACCTAAAATTTCATTTTTCAAGAACCATTGATCATTTCAATAAAATTGAACCCATATCCGGCCGGTTCGTACATGACCGTCTGCACACCAGCATTTTACTGGCCTATTCCCGTGTCATTGAACGGCTGATGACAGACAATAACCAACAGCTTGGCATCAGCAGCATGATTATGGGTCACCCTGTTTCATTCGGTATAACCGGGCTCAACCCCGGACTGAGCAGGGGTATTCTCATAGAACCGCTGCCGGGAGGAAATCTAGCTGTTTACCCGAAAGACAGTATTTTGATCCTTCCTGCCACCACGTCCGAGCTTCCGCCGGTATCCGGGATTATTACCGCAGGCAGGGGAAACATCCTTTCCCATGTGCAGCTGCTGGCAAGAAACCTGGGCATCCCCAATGTGGCTGTGGATAAAGCCGTGTTAGATAAGATCAGGTCCTATAAAAATAAAAAAATCGTTTTGGCGGTCAGCCCCAAAGGCATTGTTCAAATGGCAGCAGACAGTCCGGAATGGGACACTGTGTTCCGGCAGAAAGCTGAAATCAAGAGAACAGTCCTTAAGGCAGATACGCAGAAACTGGATCTTAACCAGACTGATTTTATTTCATTGGGCGATATCCGGACCGATGATTCAGGACGGATTGCCGGACCCAAGGCTGCTAATCTCGGCCAGTTGAAATTATTGTTTCCAAAGGCTGTCACCGACGGTGTTATCATCCCCTTCGGGCTTTTCAGGAAAATGCTTGACCAGCCCTATGACGATTCAGGCACACCCATGTTTGAATGGATGAAAATCCAATACCAGGTGATTGCGGCATTAAAAGACCGCCCCGCAGAACAGCACCGGCTGATCGAGCAGACACTGACACGGATCCGCACATGGATTCTCAGTGCGGATCCCGGCGAAGCGTTCCGTAACAGGCTTTGGGATAAACTTGAAAAAACGCTTGGCCCGGACGGCAGTTACGGTGTTTTCGTCCGAAGCGACACCAATGTGGAGGACCTGCCCGGATTTACCGGTGCCGGGCTCAACCTGACCGTTCCCCATGTGGTGGGATTTGACAATATCCTTTCTGCCATCCGCAGGGTCTGGGCATCTCCTTTTACCTTACGATCCTTTGGATGGCGCCACGCATATCTGGAAAATCCGGAACATGTCTATGCCTCTGTCCTGCTCATGAAAACCGTGCCAGTGGAAAAATCGGGTGTAATGGTCACAAAAAATCTGGCCACGGGAAAAAGCGGATGGTTGACTGTTGCCGTGAACGAAGGCGTCGGAGGGGCGGTTTCCGGTCAGACAGCAGAAGAACTGAGCATTCAGACCGATACCGGAGAAGTCACCCTGCTCTCCCAGGCCACGGAACCTTTAAAACGGATTGTTCTCAATACCGGTGGTATGCGCAAAGTGGATGCCGGCGGCAGGGATACCCTGTTAAGTCAGCAGGAAATTTCTCAATTAATTGCTCTGGCAAGACAGCTGCCGGATAAATTCCCCAGCCTGACCGCCCCTGGCGGCCAGACAATTCCGGCAGATGTGGAGTTTGGTTTTCTGGACAGTAGGCTGGTGCTGTTTCAGATCCGCCCGCTTGTGGATGATGCCCAGACTCAAAAAGACCGGTATCTTTTAAGGATGGATCAATTATTTGAAAATAAAAAAGACATACCGGCAGCACTGGACCGGATCCCGGGAAAGGATGGCACATGAATCGACTCATTTTCGTTCTGTTCACCGGCCTGGGTCTCATTTTTTTTCCCGGCATGGGTCAGCCTTATCCCATGGACGGCTGGCAGCACACCGGAATTGGCCGTCTGGAAGGCCTCCGTCTGGTCCTTCAGGGCAAAATCAGAGGCCCAAGGCGGGTAAAAGGAGCCGGACTGAATATGGACCAGGTGGACATCCGGCTGACAGACCACCCTGAATTGAAGATCCCTGCCCCTGACCCGGAATTAAACAAAAAAATCAGGACACTGCTGGGTGAAGATGCAGACAATTACAGTATTGCCGTATTGGATTTAACCCATATCCATTCTCTCCGGTATGCCTCTGTAAACGGCGCCAAAACAGCCAATGCCGGAAGTGTGGGCAAACTGTTTGTGGCCCTGGCTGTTTTCCAGGCCCTGGCTGATATCTACCCGGATGACATTAATCAGCGGTTAAACATTTTACGGTCAACAATGGTCACGGCCGACGACTTTATCCTGTACGACCACCATAAAGCGCCATTCTGGGAAGAGGGCAAACCGGCAATTCAATACCGGCAGATCCGTCAGGGAGACACTGCCAGCCTGTGGACCTATCTGGACTGGATGCTGTCCGCAAGCTCCAATGCAGCCGCCGGCATGGTCCAAAGGGAATTGATCCTCATGACTAAATTCGGCAAAGAGTATCCGGTTTCCGACGCTGTCCGGCAGGCTTTTTTCAAAGACACCCCCAAAAGAGAACTGGGCCAATGGTTTGTCCGCCACCTTGAATCCCCGCTGATCAGGAATGGTCTGGATATCAACACCCTTCGCCAGGGATCATTTTTTACCTACACAGGAAAATCCAGAGTGCCCGGCACCACCAGTTATGCCTGTCCAGATGCCCTGGTGCAATTCCTGTTCAAACTGGAAAAGGGCATGCTGGTGGACACCTTTTCCAGCCGGGAGATCAAGCGCCTGCTTTACATGACCGGCAAACGAATCCGGTATGCCTCTTCACCGGCTCTGTACAACTCGGCTGTTTATTTTAAATCCGGCTCCCTGTACAAGTGTCGCCCCGAACCCGGATTTACCTGCCGGAAATATCGGGGCAATGTATTAAACCAGCTTGCCTCTGTGGCAATTGTTGAGGATCCTGCAAAACAGCCTGAACTTCATTATATCGTGGCAGTGATGTCCAATGTCCTGTATAAAAATTCAGCCGTGGCTCACCAGACACTGGCCACGCGACTGCACAGACTGATACAAAAAGAAAAAGTCGGTGACAAATTGTAAAATACCTATCATAACTATCTTAAACACCAAAAAGGAAACGCCTTTGAAAGAAAATTCAACACCCGACCCAACAGCAGAATGTAATGGAAAATACCTGGCCTTGCGGGTACTGGGTATCCGGTCCTCTTTTTTATTTGCAAATTTCTTTTTGATCATCACAGCGTACTACCAGCTGAAACCTGCCAGCCGATCCTTGTTCATGGAGGCCATCGGTGCCAGACAGCTTCCCTATGTATGGATTCTGACGGCGGTGGCAACCCTGGTGTTTATCAATTTTTACAACCACATGGTTCAGCGCTTCAGCCGGATAAACGTAGTCATGGGCACTTGTCTTTTAATCAGCATGGCACTGGTGTTTTATCGATATGCACTCAATTTTCTCACCCCGGCTACTGCCATTGGATTATATGTTTTTGTGGATATCATCGGTGTGGTGCTTGTTGAACAGTTCTGGAGTCTTGCCAATGCCATTTATTCCACTCTTGAAGGAAAATCCTGGTATGGATTTGTGGGCACGGGCGGTCTTGTGGGCGGGGTTGCCGGCGGCAGTATTTCTTCAGTTCTCATCACCCATACCACTTTAAAAACACCTGATCTCCTGCTCACGGCCGCTGCCACCATTCTGATTATATTTTTATTAACCTGGACCATGGGCCATCTGGGTATCTATTGCGAATCCCCGGGTTCTTTTTCCTTTAATTCAACCGGCCGGAAGAACCTTGGCATCCTTTTCAAGAACAGATATCTTCTGATGATCGGCGGGCTTTTATTATTTGCTCAACTGGTTTCACCACTCATTGAATACCAGTTTTTAAATACCATTCAGGACGCGTTTCCGGAACGCGAAGCCAGGACTGCTTATCTTTCAGCATTTTTCAGCGTGATGAGTCTTTTTTCCATTGTGATCAATCTGGGCCTGACGCCTGTCATTCACAGAGTTTTTGGGACCATTGCCGGCCTGGTTGTCCAGCCCGTGATGATCATCTGCTGCTCGTCACTTTTTATGATGATCCCGACCAACCTGATTATCAGTGCCACAAAAATAGGTGACCGCGGCTTATCCTATTCCATCAACCGGGCATCCAAGGAATTGCTCTATATTCCCATTGATCCGGTTCTCATTTACCAGGCAAAAGCCTGGCTGGACATGCTCGGTTACCGGCTGTTCAAAGTGTTCGGTTCTTTTATCATTTTACTGCTCACTCAATGGCTTCCGGTTTCCCTGGGCATTGTCCGGCTCAGCTGGGTGACGATCCTGCTCTGCGGCGCCTGGATATTCCTTGTCTTCACACTGCGCAAGGAATATCAGGATATCGCTGCAAAAGAAATCTGATTTTTTATTTTACAAAACCCATTCACCGTATTAGGATGATCCCCAAAAATAATGTTCCTGACAGATAACCGGGTATTAAACCTGCTTTTACGGTTCTGCGGCCTGACATGAAAAAAAAGCTTACACTTGAAAATATTTCCATTCTGATTGTTGATGATGTTAAAAGCATGCGCTCTATCCTGAGAAGCCTGCTGAAAAATTTAAAAATCGGCAAATCCCCATATATGGCTGAGAATGGATTGGAAGGACTCAAACTCCTGCACACCAACCCAATTGACCTGGCGGTAATTGACTGGCGGATGCCTGTCATGAACGGAGCCCAGCTCCTGGAAGCAATTCGGTCCGACCGGCACCTGAGGGATCTTCCCGTCTTAATCGTTACAGGCGAATCCGAAAGAGACATCGTGATGGAAGCCGCAGAAATAGAAGTGGAAGGATACCTTTTAAAACCACTGACACCGGCTGTTTTAGAAGAAAAAATCACAACCATCATTAACCGGATCAATCAACCGGACAAAGCAACTCTTCATATAAAAAAAGCCAGGGAATTAGAAGAACTGGGAGATGTCACGACTGCGATAAAACACATGCAGACAGCAGCCCGATTAAAAAAAGGGGCCTCCCGTGTTCTGCGGAATTTGGGACTTCTGTATCAAAAAGCAGGAGATGCTGCGGCCATGGAACAATACCTTTTAAAAGCAGCCTCTGTGAATCCGGAAGATGCGGTGACCCGGCATTTATTAGCCCGCTTCTATTGGAAAAACAACAAATTGCGTGCAGCCGAACAATATTTCAATGAGACCATTGCCCTGACCCGCAAGTTCAATGAAGATGCTGTGGCATTTGGTGAAGATTTATTAAAAAACCAGCAATCCCTTTCAGCGACCACTCTTTTTTCCTCTGTGGTTTCCAAATCACCCAAAGAAACCAGGATGCTTGAAAATATTATCAACATATGCATTGAACATGAGGAACTGCCGTATGCGCGAAAACTGTTGAAAAAACTGATCAGGGATTTTCCGTCCAACCATGATTTAATCTATCAGGCTGCAACGGTGTGTGAAATGATGGATGATCAGGATGATGCACTGGCGCATTATCTGACGGTTGATAAATACCAGTTTAACCGGACCGACGTAAAGCTGAAAATTGCAAATATATATTATCAAAAAGGCAAGGTCCTCCAGGCGGACAATTATTTGAATATGGTTTTAAAAATTGAACCGGATAATGAACAGGCCCTTGAACTCAGGCGACTTCTGTAACCCCCCTTCCATCATTTGTTAGTCTTGACAAACAAATCATAACGATTACTATATAGATAAGGTATTCAGTGAGTTATATTTCTTAATAAGGAGGCGGCCATGGAAAATGTAGCACACATCAGTCCATCCGAAGGTGTCATGTCCTGGAATCCGCCTGCAAATACACCCCGACGGAGAAGACTCAGGAAAAAAAAATCAGAAACCACGCCCGGAAGACAATTTCAAACATTGGCCCGGCTGGTGGAAGACACCCACAGAAATTTAGTTGAAGACGATGCGCCGTTGCGGTTATGTGTATACCAGGCAGATGAAAATGTGCTTATGGATGTGGTGGCCTTGGATGATAAAAACAAAATCCGTAAAAGTTTCAGCCACCCCATTACCCATGATGATTTTGATACGCTTGTGAGAAGAATTCACACCCGTATGGGCCTGGTTCTCGATTACAAGGTATAAAAGGAGGTTTTCCAATGGAACCTGTAGGCTCCGTAACCTCAGCACCGTTTCAGACGATTATACCGCCGCTGCCTCCGATACCTGCGTCTCCGGATAATTCCCAGGAGTATAAATCCATAGCCGAACAAAACCAGGAACGGGCAGATTTCCTTGCGGCCCGGGACTTGCTGCTCAACCAGCTTCCCCAGGAGCCGGCCCGGAATTTCAACGACACCCTTCGTTCTTTGAGTGCCCTGACTTTTCAGGCACTGGAACCCGGGCAAAGTGTCGAAAACAGGGAAGCCCTCCAGACCGGGGCGGACG
>JBNKNP010000289.1:0-2429 GCA_050293905.1 Desulfobacteraceae bacterium
ATTTATCCCCACCATAAATCAAAAACGAATCAAGGAGCGGCCTTTGCAAATCCTGCTGAAATAGTCCAGGCCTTTAAGAGGGTCTCTTATAGCTGTTGGTGTGATTTAAATGATGTCCGGTCCTGAATCAGTCATCATCAAAGCACTTTCCTGGTTTGTAGAGTCTTTTGTCGGTGTATTTATAAAGATGTTCAGGCAGCAGGGGTTCATATTTTCCAGGGAATGCCCAGTAAATTTCATTGGGTCCGTAAGGCGGCAGAAACTCCAGGGAGTCTTTCAGACACCATTCAACCGGGTATTTGACGGGTCTGCCGGATTTGGTTGTCCAGACCGGGAGGGTCCGTTTCATGTTCCATTCAAACAACCGGCCCAGCCTGAGAATGGCTTCTATATCAATGCCGGTATGGATGCCCTGTTCATCAAGCATGACCAGGCAGTCCTCGGTTGGGCAATTTCCCACTTCCCAGGAGTTGGTGTAAAGCGGTCCTGTTCCTTTTCCGGGGACATCATCCACCAAAAAGGCGGGCTGGCCGCCCCCCATTCCCAGGGAAGACTCCACGATATCGGCACCAGCCATAATGCTGAACAATGTATTTGCCATTGACATGCCCCGGCATTCATGGAAATGGGCGGTCCGATATTTGATTTCATGATCATATCTGCCGTACCGGTCCACCAGCGCAGACATATATTCATATGATCTTTTCGGATTTGATTCGCCTGTGGTATCGCAGGGCGTGAAATTTTTAATTCCTTCATCCAGGCCCCAGTCCATCAGTTCAATGGTATTCTCAATAGGGACGGGTCCGGTAAAAGGAGAGCCGTAAACACAGGCAATGGCCATATCAATGTCAAAATCATTTTCCCTGGCGATTCTGATCATTTCAGGGATTTCGTTCATATACTCCCTGCGGGTCCGTCCTGAATTTCTCATCCCATGCAGATCTTCCGCGGATATGGTAAACGCCACGCTGGAGGGAGGAAACCCTTTTTGAGCCATATGGGCTGCTCTTTCAAAGGCTTTGATATTCATGCCGTAACATTTAAGGTGGGGCTTTTTCTCTTTTACGATGTCAAGTTCATGAACCTTCTGTAAGAGAATTTCCGCATCATTGAACTGGGTCATATTTTTAGGATTTGCGAAATTGGTCACCTCGATCATTGTATATCCGGCTTCAACAAAATGCTGTGCATAATACAGTTTTGCTTCGGTTGGCAAGGATCTGGGGGAGTGCTGAAGCCCGTCCCGGAGCAGAAGTTCCAAAACTTGAATATTTTTGGGGATTGTCCCGCTGACGTTAAAATCGTTTTCCAGCATGACCGGGTTGCTGTTTTTGTTCTTTCTTCGATCTTTCCCTGACCGGGACCAGCTTTCCGTGCAGAATCTTCTTTCCATATCCACCCCCGTTTTTATTAAAAAGGATTAACCCGATTCAGCGAGCAAAACAATGATTTTTTTTATTTCATCCAAAGTCAGACTCCGATTAAGCCGGAAACTTTCGGTTTTTATTTTCAGCGTTAATGGTGCAATCCGGTCAGGGGGGCAGGCGATTTGATGGAGATCAATGAATTTTTTCACCAGCCGTCTGCCGCAAAGACAGTTTAAATAATATTTTTCTCCCAATGCCATTCCGAAATTGCCTTCTGCATGGGTACCGGCCACATGGGTTTTTACGGCCTCCCCGAAAAAAGGGGTGTTCGGTCTGATCAAATGCTCTTTTGTCTGTTCGTATACAATCTGATCAATATAGTGATAATAGGCTTGAAAGGTCTTGATATCCTCTGTTTTTAAATTAATATCAAATCCTTGATCCTTAAGTATTTTTGCCGTTGTATACAGGTCGGCAATTCCGTTTCGTTCACCAATGCCAAGGACCGAGACTTCAAGAATGTCCGCGCCGGCGAGTATCCCCATGACCGTGTTGGCTGCGGCCATTCCCATATCGTTGTGGCAGTGAACTGAAATTTGTGTGTTTTTGG
This sequence comes from Desulfobacteraceae bacterium, assembly GCA_050293905.1. Classification (GTDB taxonomy): domain Bacteria; phylum Desulfobacterota; class Desulfobacteria; order Desulfobacterales; family Desulfobacteraceae; genus Desulfobacula. The sequence continues at coordinate 1,981 of JBNKNP010000289.1, forward strand.
ATAGTCGGCAGAGCTTTTTCAGGGTATCAAAAATCCGGTTCGGGGCCATTATGCCTGATGTATCCGGCAATGAGAGCATCCTGATTCCATGATGACGGCAGAACCGGACACAGTGTTCAAGTATTTTTTCTTCAGAGCGGCTGATATCCAGTATGACGATGCACAGTTTTGCCTGGGGCGACGTCTCTTTAACAAAAGCCTTGAGAGCCAGGAGCTCATCCAGGATCTTATCCAGTTTCCCATCTGTCAAACCCGGCTGGATATGAAGATGAAGATGCAGGTCACTCACACCGGTTTCAAGCATGATCGCAGCATCATGAAGCGTGGCTCTGCCCACGGCAGCCACACGGATTCCGTACTGATTCTTTCCGGCATATGCAGCAAGTGATTTAACTGTCTCAGCTTCCAGTTCATGGGCAGGTGGATAGCCAGCCTGGCAGATGTCAACG
>JBNKNP010000290.1:0-14479 GCA_050293905.1 Desulfobacteraceae bacterium
TTGAATCAAGCTGCCCTAAATCAAGAATAGTGGATTTTGACAGCGGTCATTTCCAGCCAATGCTGACTTTTCATAACGGGTCTCAAGAAGCAATCGAAATTCGGAAAAACTGCGAAAGACCATTTAATCTCATGAAAAAAACGGTTTCAACACCCTTCATTAGTGCTCATGGTCTTTTGTCTGGATTTTGTCTGTTATCGAAGACCGAATGGATTATTATTTCAAAACCTTCAATCGTATAGAAAATCAAGAAAGGAAAACGGCGAATCGGGCATCCTCAAAATTAGCATATCTTTTTTGATACATCTTTGGGTTTTTCGATATGTTTTTCACAGCAATTTCAACACAATCCAGAAAATCAGATCCCAGACCTCTTCTTTGCTCTTCGTACCATAGAATCCCCAATTCGATTTCAGTCAATGCACGGGCAGTATATCGGGGGATCATTTAAATCCGTACTTTTTTCTTAGTTCATCGTGGGCTGCTTGGCAATCGTAGGTTTCTATTTTTCCAGCTTTGTATTCGGCATATCTTTTGTCCAGCTCTTTTTTTTGCCATTCCGGTAACGGTTGCTGTCCAGCATCTTGAGCGATGGAATCCCAGATATCACCGACTAATAAGAGTTTTTCAGAGAAATTAAGTTTATCAATTTGCTGTCTTATTTCTTCTTGCCCCATTTATATCCCCTTTATGTTAGAAGAGTTTACCTAATTATATACTTCAATCATCCATTTTCGCAATATAAATAGACTTATTCTTCTCTTTTTCTGATAAAAAATGGTATGATTCAAAGCATTAACCACAATGCAATTGGTATTTATTCTCCTCTTGTTGAACAGAACGGCGTTGAGATTTTCACCTTAACTGAGAGGACACAATAGAGAAGACTGCCTGCAAGACACGCTTGTTCTTTTTGGCGAACGAGCACCCCGGACTTTCCTGTGATTCATGTTCAAAAAGATGAAAGGATTATTGCTGTTTAAAGCAAAAAAGGTTTTCAACTGAAAAATTGAAAACCCCGTGCTGTTGTAGTGGCGCGCCCAGAGCGATTCGAACGCCCGACCCCCTGATTCGTAGTCAGATACTCTATCCAGCTGAGCTATGGGCGCGCATCAACAACTCGGACTATATATCAGGCTTTTATCAGGTTTTCAAGATTTTTTACTTCAAGGCGTCTAAATTATTTGACCTTCAGATAAAAGATTTATATAAGTATAGGTTGGAATTATGAATGATGAACATTATATGAACCTTGCCATCAAGGAGGCCCAAAAAGCTGCAGATATAGATGAAGTGCCGGTTGGTGCAGTGATTGTGGATATAAACAATGAAATTATCGGGACAGGTTTCAATTGTCCCATATCTTCAAATGACCCCACAAGCCATGCTGAAATTAATGCCCTGCGCATGGCTTCAACAGCCATTAACAATTACAGACTGATCAACACCACATTATATGTCACCATCGAACCGTGTATCATGTGCATGGGTGCTATGATCCATGCCAGGGTAAAACGAATCGTTTATGGTGCTAAAGACCCAAAATGGGGCGCGGCTGATTCTTTATACCGGCTGGCAGATGACAAAAGGTTAAACCACCAGCCTGAGATAATCTCAGGTATATGTGAAGAAAAAACAAGACAAATCTTAAAAGATTTTTTTATCAATAAAAGGAGCAGATAGTGGGAAATACAGTCATTGTCGGTACCCAGTGGGGAGACGAGGGAAAAGGAAAGATTGTTGATTTATTAAGTGAACATGCAGATTATGTGGTCCGATTCCAGGGCGGAAACAATGCCGGCCATACCATGGTGGTCAACGGCAAGGAAATCATCAGCCATCTGATCCCTTCAGGTATTATCCAGCAAAAAGACTGCTTTATCGGCAATGGTGTAGTGGTGGATCCCTTTGTTCTGCTCGAGGAAATCGATTACCTGATATCCACTGGAATTGATGCTTCTTCCAATAAATTAAAAATCAGCAACCGGGCGCATATTATCATGCCCTATCACCGCGTTATCGACAGTGCCAGAGAGGCGCACAAAGGGGATAAAAAAATCGGAACCACTGGCCGGGGTATCGGTCCCTGCTATGAAGACAAAGCAACAAGGCGAGGCCTCCGGTTCTGTGACCTTCTGGATTTTGATTTTTTTAAAGAGAAAGTCAGGACAATTTTAGATGAAAAAAACTTCTATCTTGAACATTATTTTAAAACCAGCACCATTGATCCGGAAAGCGTCATAGAAGAATTCCGGCAGATAAAAGATCGGTTGATCCCTTACATTTCAGATGTGTCCGTCATTTTGTTCGAGGGTATAAAAAACAATAAGACCATCCTTTTTGAAGGTGCTCAAGGGACTCATCTGGACATTGAACACGGCACCTACCCCTTTGTTACTTCGTCGTCTGTAGTGTCCGGAAATGCTGCCAACGGTTCCGGTGTCGGCCCTAAAAACCTGAAAGAAATCATCGGAATTGCCAAGGCCTACACCACACGGGTGGGTGCAGGCCCCTTCCCCACGGAACTATTTGATGACATTGGAGAAAAAATTCAGAAAACCGGATCGGAATTCGGTGCCACCACGGGCAGAAAAAGACGCTGCGGCTGGCTGGATATGGTTGTATTAAAAAATGCCGCCCGGCTCAACAGCCTGACCGGCATTGCCATGACCAAACTTGATGTATTGGATGATCTGGATGAAATAAAAATCTGCGTCGGCTACAAGGCCGGCAACAAAGAACTGTCAGATTTCCCTGCGGACATCAAAGTGCTGGAAACCTGCGAACCTGTCTATGAAAGCCATCCGGGCTGGAAACAGAATATTTCAGGAATCACAGACTTTAACGAACTGCCGGAAAATGCTAAAAAATATATTGCCCGGGTTGAACAATTGTGTGATGTACCCATAAAAATTGTCTCTGTGGGACCTGGAAGAGAAGCCACAATCATAAAAGAAAATATTTTCGAATAGACTTTTGCGTTTTTTTTGTGTATAAGTCTTTCTTGCAGTCGGGATGTGGCTCAGTCTGGTAGAGCACAGCGTTCGGGACGCTGGGGTCGGAGGTTCAAATCCTCTCATCCCGACCAGCAAACCTCTTTAATTATTAAATTCTCCTCCTTGGTATACCCTGCTATCTAATTTTTATTTAAAAAAGAAACATCCTGGGCACAGCTTTTTTTTGAATCGCAGGAACAGCCACCACAGCAAGGGGCATCCTGTTTTCTATACAGATTAAAAAAACGCCTGACGGTAAAAAATGCAGCCAGGGCAACAATCACGGCAATAATAAAACCTTCCATACCTACTCCTTTCCTAAACCAGAACAAGAGAACCGACCTGATAAAAAAGAACGGATAACCCAAAGGCCAGTGTTGTATTAAAAGCCATTGAAAACGCACTCCATTTCCAGGATCCTGTCTCTTTTGCAATGCAGACCACAGTCACAAAACAGGGGGAATAAAAAATGGTGAAAATAATCAGACTGAAGGCAGTTAAGGGCCCCCACCCCGGAGCGGTCTGGAGTTTTTTTGAAAGCGCACCGGTTTCTTCCACATCCACCTCACCCAGAGAATAGGCAGTCCCCAGGGTGGAAACCACCACTTCTTTGGCTGCAAATCCCCCCAGCAATGCAATATTGGTCTGCCAGTCAAACCCGGCCAATTTCGTAATACCTTCAAATGCCGTCCCGATCCGGCCTGCAATGGAATGTTTCAGTCCGGCCTGTGCTTTAAGCATATCCACCTGTGTCAACCGGTCTTTTACAGCAGCAGCCTCCTGGGTGAGCTCTGATACGGGCAGGGTTTTAATATCGGTCAGCGTTTTTTGTGAAAGCCCTGCGGTTATAATTTTCTTTTGAGAGTCAAATTTTTCCAACCGGGCTTTATCCAGGCCCGGAAACGTCATCATGGCCCAGAGCAATATGGAAATTCCCAGAATGACCGTGCCGGCTTTTCGAATGTACTGATAGGTTCTCTCCCAGGTATGAATAAAAAGCCCTTTCATTGTGGGCATCCGGTACGGCGGCAGTTCCATGACAAAGGGGGTGGACTCTCCTTTGATAATGGTCGACCGCAGCAACCAGGCCACCAGTAATGCGCCTGTCCACGAAATCATGGTAATAAGCAGCATCACGCGGGCTTCATTTTTTTCAAAAAAAGCTGCCACAAGAAGTGCATATACCGGCAGTTTGGCACCGCAATTCATAAATGGAACGGTTAGAAGCGTTGCCAGCCGCTCTTTGGGTGATTTCAGGGTCCGGGTGGCCATAACGCCGGGAACCGCGCATCCACCGGCAATCCCGCCGGAAACAATAAATGCCATGACAGACCCGCCGTGGAGGCCAAACATCCTGAAGATCCGGTCCAGCATGAATGACATCCGGGCCAGATATCCTGAATCTTCTAAAAATGAGATTCCTAAAAACATAAATAAAATCAGGGGAACAAAGCCTAAAACGCCACCGACCCCGTCTATCATACCGGAAATAACCAGGGATTTTATAAGTCCGTCCGGCAGCAGCCTGTCTACCAGGCCGCCAACCCAGCCAAAGAAATTTTCACACCATCCCACCGGGATTTCGCTGTAAACAAATGTAAAATGATACAACCCCAGGATTACGGCTGCCATAATGAGGGGGCCTAAAAAACGGCTGGTCACCACTTTGTCGATTTTGTCCGATAACTGCAGCCTGTTTCTATCATGATAAAAGGTGATGACATTCTGTTTTAGCACAGAATGGATATATCCGTACCGGTGATCGGCAATCAGGCCTTCCGGATGCACTCCCTGGGTTTGGTTTAAGTGACGCGTTAAAGTTTCAGCAATTGATTCAAGCTGCCCTGCAACCTCTTTATTTTCCCGGCTGCCCAGCTCGATGATCTGACGGTCATTTTCAAGATACTTGATGGCTGTCCACCTGGCCCGGTATTTCTCTGTTAAAAAGGACTGCTCCTTAATCAGTTTTTCCATGGTGTCCAGTGCGGTATCAATATCGCTGCCATAGGAAATCGTCAGCGGTTCTGCCGGCTGATCAACAGTGCTTGAAATGATGTCCAGCAATTGTTTTTTGCCTTTGCCGTTTCTGGCCACCGTGGGAACTACCGGGACATTCAATAGAGAAGACAATTTTTTAATATCTATTTTAATCCCCCGCTTTTTTGCCACATCCATCATGTTCAATGCGATTGTTACAGGAATGCCCATTTCCATAAACTGGACAGACAGATAAAGATTTCTTTCAAGATTGGCCGCATCAACAATGTCCACAATCATGGCCGGGTTTTCATTGACCAGGTAGTCCCTGGCAACGATTTCTTCCAGAGAATAGGCACTTAATGAATAGGTGCCCGGAAGGTCGACCACGTTAAACCGGGTTGAGTCAGTTATACATATCCCTTCTTTTTTTTCAACCGTCACGCCGGGATAATTTCCCACATGCTGACGTGCTCCTGTCAATTCATTAAAAAGGGTTGTTTTCCCCGAATTCGGATTACCTGCCAGTACGATTGCCATACTCATATCACACCTCAACGTCTACAAAATCTGCTTCATTGTTGCGAAGCGTTAACGTAAATCCCATAATCCGCAGAGAGATGGGATCATATAACGGCGCCCTGCCCTGAATTTTTATCTCTTTTCCAGGGATAAGGCCCATATCCCGGATCCGCCTGCCCACTTCACCCTGTGCTTTGACAGATACGATCCTGCCGGTTTGATTCGCTTTCATTTTTCTTAAATTAATTATACTCATCACCTCTCCTTGTTTTATCTGCATCGTTTTGTTTTCTAATAAATGTTAAGTTTTATATGCCTAACTTTTTAACCTGTCAACAAAAAAAATGAAGCGTGTATAATTTTTTTGCAAATTTAAAACTCAGGGAAGTGCCTGAACAAATTTTCAGGATGGCATGGTATTATTTCCGGGAATGGTTGTGCAACGATTTTACCAGACTGCTTTAGGGTAGAATTCCAGGATGGCGTGATCCGATGTAATCAGCTCCATATCCCGGGCAGCTGCACTTGAGACGATAATCCTGTCAGCAGGGTCACGATGATCCCAGTTTAAATTCAGGGATTGAGTCCATGTTGTTTCATCAATTGCAAGAATGTGGAAATTATCGATCTCCCCAAGTTTGGCAACAAAATCCTCAAGAGGAATGGGTATGGAAAATTTTCCTTTTTTAATCTTAATCCCGATTTCCCAGATAGTAATGGAACTGATCAAAAAGCCGTCGCTTGTTTCAATCTTTTGTGCAGCTTTAGGTGAAAGGTGTTTTTTTTTCAAAAGCATTCAATAACAAAGCACAAGTATCAAAAAATATCATCAAATGACTTTTTTTCTTTATAAGGACTGATTTTTAAAACCGGAGTGTTATAGTTGAGGACGATCAGCTCCTCCCCGGTCTCCTCCACCTCACGGAAATATGCCAGCATTTTTGCTTTTAAAACACTTTTTGCAACTGTTTTCATACTTCCTCCGACCATAGTCTTAACCATGGTCATATTCTATTTATACACAACAGATTTATCAAGATAGAACTCCTTGCTTTATCCTATAAACTCTATCACCGGTTTCCGGGTTAAGACATCCTGTTCAAAAAGAGAATCGAAAAACAATTGCATGGCGGTGATTTTTTTTTCATCCAGATCGCAATACAGCAGATCAAAATACTGTTTTATCAATGCATATTCAAAATGGGTGCGTTTCTGACCATCTGCAATCACCTGATCCATATGTTCATCGCCCATGGCTTTGGATTCCAGCAGCAATTGGTGGATATCGTTTACAATATCCGGATGGTTTTGCGCAAAAGAACGTCGTACCGCCCATACGGCAAAGACAAAAGGAAGCTGGGTCATCTCGTACCAGAGCTGACCCAGGTCAAATTTATATTCAAACCACTCTTCCCAGTCCCGGGATAATGCCTTGTCTCCAATGACCAGAACAGCGTCGGATGTTTTTGACAATTGCCTGCAGTCATCCACCGGACCGATGTCATACAATGGATTAATTTTTTTTTTATTGAATATCATGCGAAGAAAAGAAGCAGCTGATGCGGATTCCCTGGAAAAAGTCACTGTTTTTCCGTCCAGCTCGTCTATGGGGCAGTGACCGGCCAGGATAACACTGAGCACCCTGCCGTTACAGGAAATGGACAAATCCGGCAACAGGAGAAGGTCTTTGTAATTCTGAGCATAAAATGCAGCAGAGATAGGGCTGAGTACGATTTCTCCGGTCATAATCTTACGATTCAGGGCAGAAGGGACATCTGCCACCATTGTCAGCCAGGAGGGCAGCAGGCCGTGATCCAGGCCGTAATAAACCGGAAACGCATTGATATAGCTGATTTTTCCCATTCTGACCGGTGATTCAATTTTCATTGGATATGATTTTCTCCAGAAGCGTGTTTTTATTGTGTGCTGTAACAGGGTTGTAAACAAAGTCTGCCCGTTTTCCTTTTTCAATCGTCCCTGTCAAATGCTGTATGCCTAACGCCCGGGCACCATTGACAGTCCCCATGGCAAATATCTGATAAGGGTCAAGTGCCGGATATTTTTTTTGAACAAAGGCCATCTCATCCACGACATCCAGGGAATCACAGCTGGCAAGACTGTCCGTCCCAAGAGCCGGGGCAATGCCGTGCCGGATCATTGAATCAATATCCGGCAGCCTGCCATGCAGGTTTTCATTGCTCCTGGGGCACAGGCAGACCTTAGCCTGTGAACGGGCCAGAAGCCGGATATCATCCAACGTCACATTCAAGAGATGAACCGCAAGCGTCCTGCGGTCAAGAAGCCCCAGGTGTGATGCATATGCCACCGGTGTTTTTCCAATAATCTGCCAGGTGGAAAAATCAATGCCGCGGGAGATGAGAAAATCCGCCCAGGCCCCTTTCCTGTCTCGTATGAATTCACTTTCATCATCAGATTCAGCCAAATGAATGGAAAAAACGTTTCCCCCGGACCGGGTACGTTCCTTTAGTATTTTCAGTACATCCGGCGATGTGGTGTGAGGGGCGTGTCCGGCAAGGCTGAAGGTTTGCAGATTCTTTTTTTCCGGTAGGATCTCCGGCACCTGTGTACCTAAAAATTCCTGGAAAAAAATTCCGTTCAAGGGCAGTGTTCCGGCCATGGGCTTTATGATATCAAGACCTGCAATATCCCCTATCCAGAATGTGCCTGCCTGGTTTAAATATTCGGCCTGTATCTTGGCGGCCTGTTTCATTTCCTTTATGGAAAGCGCCTGGCGTTTTTCAAGTAATTGTTTTACCCAGGCTCTAAAGCCCTGGTAAAAGGAAAGCTGATTTTTCAATGCAGACAATTCAAGGTGGAGATGGGCATTGACCAGCGGCGGCATCAATACCCCCGGGCCATGATCAATATCGGTTTTTTCCCAACGTTTTTTCCCGACGTGTGTAATTACACCGTTGTGGACCTCGATACAGGCATCTCTAAAAATAGTATCCGGATCAACAATGATCCAGCCGGCCCGGTGAACCCCTGATTTACCATCTTCAAGCGCCTTGATTATTTTTCTGGTATTTATCCCCATGGGTTAAATCATAAAAGATTGTAGTAACAATCACGCTGACGCGGTTCAAAACCGGCTGAAGTGATCAGGCGGGTCAATTCTTCCCTGGACAGCATGAAATCCACACCGGCCGAGGCGACCACGTTTTCTTCAATCATGGTGGACCCCATATCATTGGCACCGAAAAACAATGCAGTCTGCGCAATCTTATCTCCCTGGGTCACCCAGGAGGCCTGGATGTTATCAATATTGTCCAGGAAAATCCGGCTTAAGGCCAGCACCCTGAGATATTCTGCACTGGTGGTTTTTTCCACGTCGATCCGGGTATTGTCCGGTTGAAAGGTCCAGGGGATAAAGGCGGTAAACCCGTTTGTTTCATCCTGCAATGCTCTTATTTTTTCCAGGTGCTCTATAATGTGACGATCCTGTTCAAGATGACCGAACATCATGGTGGCGCTGGACCGCATGCCCTGCAGATGTGCCTGTCGCATGACCTCAAGCCAGTCTTTGGCATTGCATTTTTGCGGAGAGACTTTTTCCCGGATCTCATCACACAGGATCTCCGCCCCGCCGCCCGGGATGGAAGCAAGACCGGCATCTTTTAACACGGTTATGGTTTTGGCAACGGACAGACCGGCATTTTGGGCAATAAAATTAATTTCCGGCGGTGAAAACCCGTGAATATGAATATCAAAATTTGTTTTAATAAATGTAAGCAGACCGACATAATACTCCAGATCCAGCTCAGGGTTCATTCCGCCCTGCAAAAGGATCTGGGTGCCGCCAAGGTCAATGGTTTCCTGTATTTTATCTGCCAGATCCTCATTAGAAATAACATACCCGTTTTTTTTACGGTCAACAGGAGCATAAAAGGCGCAGAACCGGCAGCCGGACACGCAGATATTGGTATAATTAATATTGCGGTCCACCACATAGGTGATGATTTTTTCAGGATGATGCTCAAACCGTTTCTGGTTGGCCAGGCCGGCCAGGGTTAAAAAATCCATTTCTCTGAGCAGGATCAATCCGTCTTTGCTGTCAATCCTTTTGCCGGCCTCTATCTTTTGTATGAGCTTATCTGTCTGTTTTGTCATTTTTTTTATAAAGGTTGAATTCTATATTTAAATCACGCACCAGCCTTGACCGGCTGATAAAACGAATCCCGTTCCATTGGATCAAACCCGGCACGGGAAATCATGGTTTCCATCTGGTCCCGGGTCAGTCCTTTGGCTGATTTTGCCCCGGCCGTGTGGGTGATCCGCTCTTCAATAATGGTGCCGTCCAGATCATCTGCACCAAAGTTGAGTGCCACCTGGGCCAGTTTTTCCCCGATCATCACCCAATAGGCTTTAATATGATCAAAATTATCCAGCATGAGCCGGGCCGCAGCAATATTTTTCAGATCATCCATGGCCGTTGTGGCAGGAATATGGGACAACGCCGTGTTCTGGGAATGAAATGCCAGAGGGATAAATGCTGAAAATCCATGGGTTTCATCCTGGATCTGTCTTAATGTCATCAGATGATCCACCCGTTCTTCAATGGTTTCAATATGGCCGTAAAGCATGGTGGCGTTCGTTTTAATGCCGGACCGGTGGACCGCTTTGACAATTTCAAGCCAGCGGTCATGGCCGATCTTTTTGGGAAACAATTCATCATGGACCCGGGAATTGAGTACCTCTGCCCCGCCGCCGGGCATCATCTCAAGTCCGGCTTCTTTTAATTTTCCAATGGTCTGTTCAACACTGAGGCCCGAAATCTGTGAAAGATAGTCGATTTCCACACAGGTAAATGCCTTGATGGTGGCCTTGGGCCTGACTCTTTTGACTGTTTTCAGCAGATCAATAAAATAACCAAAGGGCAGATCCCGGTTCAGACCCCCCACAATGTGAAGCTCGGTCACCGGCTCGTCAATCCGCTCCAGCAGCCGTTTTTCTATCTCTTCCATTGACCAGACATAGGATCCTTTTTCGTTGTCCTTTTTGGCATAGGCACAGAACAGGCACTGATTTTTGCACACATTGGTATAATTTAAATGCTGGTTGTAGACATAAAACGCCGTGTTCCCATGAAGGGTTTGCCGAACATGATTGGCAATCTGTCCCAGCCCGATCAGGTCATGGGTTTTATAAATAACAATCCCGTCTTGCTTGTTCAGACGGGAATTGTTTAATACTTTTGAATAAATATCTTCTAATCCGGAATCTAAAAAAGGTATCTGCATTAACGTCTCTTTTTTCTCCTTACCAGTTTTTTCTTTTTTTTGGGCGCTGCGGCCGCAGCAGTCTGGGCCATATTCTGTTTGGGGTCAAACAAATTGCTCTGGGAATACGAACAGGCCGCCCTGGGGCATTTTAAGCCCTTTTCTCCGGTGGGTGTATCTATTTCAGTTAAAAATGAATTTTTACACAGCGGGCATTCAAAATGATACGGTTTATCCCAGGACACAAATCGGCAGCCCTCTTTTGTGCAGGAAAAAAAGTCTTTCCCTTTTTCTGTGGTTTTGGAAACAATTTCACCCTCTTTGCACAGGGGACACGGCATGGTCAGTTCACTTTCAAAAGCAGCAATCCGTGATTCAATATCATCGTCATCGGTTGAGACTTTCTGCTTTTGCTCTTCCTCAAGCTGTTTTGCTTTAAGTTCTTCTTCTCTTTGCAGTTTTTCCGCTTCCTGCTGTTTAAGCCGTTCTTCCATTTCCTTGAGCTGAGCTTCCCGCTCTGCCATCAAAGCTTCTTTTTCAGCAAGTTCCTTGGCTTTTACTTGTGCTTTCAGGGCTTCTTCCTGTGCGGCTGCAAGCTGCTTTTCCCTTTGTTCGATTTCTTTGAGCTGTCTTGCTGCTTCTTTGGCTGCTTCTTCAGCCTCTTTTATGGCCTCTTCCTTCTGTGCCAGTTCTTTGGCAAGTTCAGCCGCCTTATTGGCAGCCTCCTGGGTTTTTCTAATTTCTTCTTTCTCAGCTTCAATCTCTTCTTTTGAGGGCCCTTTGTCAAAAACATCCTTAATTTTTAACTGGGGCGAATCCATTGACCGTTTTTTTCTGGTTTTAATCAGTTTAGACAGCCGGTTCAAATTGTTTGTTTTTAATTTCCTGGATATTTCTTTGGATTGAGATGATGTGGCAATGGTTCCGGTGATGATTTCAGTTGCTTTTTTCTCCGCTTTTTCTTTTGAAACCGATACACCGCGGCTTTTCAGGGTGGAGGTAAAACTGTTCATGGCAAGTTCCAGGCTTTTCCGGCCGGAATTGACTTCATCATTCATCTGCAGGACAAAAGCCACAAGGTTCATCCCCTGCATCCCCGGAAACATATTGTCTAAGAATCCCACCATCATGAATGAAGGCATTTCAGCTTTTAAATCCCCGTTTGAATCCGTGCTGATATACCCTTTTTCCAACACTGAATCCACGGTCTTTAAAAGAGCATCATCTTTTTCCAGTCCGATATCTGCCAATTCATTGATAAAAGAGTCCCGGGTATACCTTTCCGGAGGAGAATCCGAATAGTGAGTGATCTCTCTTTCCCTTTCAACAATCAAGGTGATACAGGAAATACTGGCCAGGTTGAATGACATCATGGCGGAACTTGAATCCACCTCCAGCAAAGCGGTAATTTCATGGGCCAGAATTTCATCAAGTTGATCTCTTACAAAAGACGGGGCCAAATCCGAATCTAAATTCATCTGAGCATTCATTATTCATCTCCCTGATTTATTTCTGAAATCATATCGGCAATATTTGAAGCCATTGAAGCCACCTTGTTTTCCGGTTCCGTATCATCCGGATCCTCCATATCACCCATATTCACATCTTCTTCTTCAAAATCATCCCGGACAGTGGACATTTCAAGGCATTCCCCTTCACGGTTAAAAATGACGGACAAGGGGACCTTGATTTCAAAATCAAACCGATAAGCGATCTCATTATTATGAACAATCAGATCACCTTCCTTGTAGTCAATTTCTTCCTGCAGGGTGAACCCGTGTTTTTCAAGGAGCATCTTTTCAATCGCTTCCCAATCCAGTTCAGCGTTTATGGTATCAATAAACTCTTTTTCGCTCTCTGAAATTGTCTCCGGATTTGTCAGTTTCATCAAACACCTCTTTTGGTAAAGAAAGAATCGATTTCCCGGGCTGCACCTAAATAGGCCTGGGCAGCCGGGCTTTTTAAATCATGCAATGCTGCCGGGATTTTTAATTGAATTGCGCGTTTAATATTTTCATCCTCAGGAATAAACGTCCTGCAAACCATCTGTTGAATATCGGACAGGTCCTGGCTTTTTAGAAAAGAATCAATCTGTCCTTGGTCTGCGCACCGGTTGAACAGCACGCTGGAAATTTTTAAAGGAACCTGATGGGCTTTTTGAATGTATTTAACCATTTTCAACAAACATTGAAAGTCATCAATCGTATTCTGGCCCGGCGTCATGCAAACCAGCAGCCAGTTTGCGGCAGTCATGGCTGAAACACTTAAAAAACTGTATGATGACGGTGTATCAATCACAATATACTCGTATTGATCTTCCACGTCTTTAATGAAAAGACGCAGCAGTTTTTCATTCCCCGGTGTTTTAGACAATTTCAAGGCAGCCTGAAAAAGGTTAAGTCCTGACGGCATCACATCCATATAATCGGATTGTGTTCTGACGATTGCATCTGAAAACCGCATTTTTGCAGAGAGCACAGAAACGATGCCGCAAGTTTGATCCGGCACATCAATGCCTGACCACTGCGTGGAACATCCCTGGGGATCACAATCAATTAAAAGCGTTTTTTTTTCAAACAAAGCCAATGACGCGGCAAGATTCACTGCTGAAACACTTTTACCGGTACCGCCTTTCTGACCCGCTATTGTAATTGTTTTACTCATATCGCCTTATCTTTAACACAATTATCAAAAAATTCAATCATATACTTAAATAAAAAAGGTGAAACAACCCGGCATTGCGGCTTTGCAATCAAATTCAGATGAAATAGCTGCAGCAAGTTGAAATATTGGACTGAATATATCATAATGCCAGGCAATATGAAACCATTGGGGAGGCTGACGGCTTTTGGCAAACATATCCATAACGCTTGAAGGAATTGATCAGGCAATAGCGAATCTGAAATACCGGCCAGGCTCTGTCAAGTATAAGGCCATCCAGGCTATCCGTTCCTGTTACACCTCAAAAGAATCGATCAGGACGCTCAATAATATTGATACGGATGCTGTTATTCGATCCGTATGGGATGTGGGAGACAGCCCTTTAAAACTGAAATCAAAGCGTAGAAATTTTTCCAGTGTTAAATCATCAATCATAAAAGATCTTGAAAAACTGTCAAAAAAAGACCTCAATCCTGAAAATTTAACTCTGACCGAATCCAATATCTTTGATATGACCGAAGAGGCAAAAAGCAATCTTCTCAGCTCATTTTCCGATGCGGTTAAAACCGGAGATATCAATCTAGAACAGGCTACCAGTCTTCTTCAGGCTGTTTCGGAATTTCTGGATGATTACCAGGCAGACGATCAGAATAAAGACCCGGAAGACATTCTTGAGCAGATCAGAAACATTCTCAAACGGATTTCTGATGATGTTCCTCCGGATGAGGATGAAGCCCTTGAAGAAATTGAGATCGATGAGGATGAGGATATAGAAGAGATCGAACTCGATGAGGACGAGGAAATCGAAGAGATTGATGAAGACGAGGATATAGAAGAAATAGAGCTGGATGAAGATGAAGACCTTGAAGAGATCGATGAACTCGACGAAGAAGAGGATATTGAAGAGATTGAACTTGATGACGACGAAGATTTGGAAGAAGTCGAAATTGATGATGATGAGATTGAAGAAGTCGATGACATTGATGAGGATGTCGAAGAAATAGAGCTGGACGAGGATGAAGACCTTGAGGAAATCGAAGAGATTGATGAGGACGAGGATATCGAAGAGATCGAAATCGATGA
>JBNKNP010000291.1:0-1547 GCA_050293905.1 Desulfobacteraceae bacterium
AGAAACGGACATGGTGCACGGTTAAACGGTGCATTTCGCACCTGACCGTCCAGAGTCATTTGTTTTATAAGTTTACGTATTTCCTTTTCCGGCCAGGTTTTCATAATATGCAGGGCAATATCCACAACGACCTGGGGCGGGCATTCAATGGGAAACGAGCAGCAATGACTGCATCCTTTCCTGCACGCAATAACCGACGGGTCCGGAAAATGCGTTTCAAATGCCGCCAGTGCAGTTTCAATGTGACGGATACAGACGGCCAGAACATCAGGTGCGTCGGTTAACTCCTGGATATCAATGAAAATCTGCCTGCCCAGATCCGTAAACAATTGTTCATACTGCCGGCTGATTTCCAGCATTTTTCCGGCCACGTGCTGCACATGTGCCGATGAAAAATAGATGTGAGAATCGCCCAATTTTACCTTTTATTTAAAAAAATCAATATGTGACACGTCCCCGTAATTTTTTAAGTTGACCCCGCCGGTTTTTTCTATCCATTCTCTTTGTTCTTGCACGTCTGGACGGTTTTGTGGATTTGCGTTTTCTCTGTGTAACCATCACACCGGCAATCAGTTTTTTCAGCCGGTTAAGCGCGTCTTCTTTGTTTTTTTCCCGGGTGCGAAATGACTGTGCCTTAATAACAATGACCCCTTCCTTTGAAATCCGTTGATCATTCAGCGCAAGGAGCCTTTCCTTGCAGATGTCCGGCAGGCTGGAGGCATGAATATCAAACCGTAAATGAATGGCGCTTGAAACCTTGTTGACATTCTGACCACCGGCTCCCTGGGCCCGGATGGAATCATAATGAATTTCATTTTCAACAATTTTTATTTTACCCGGCATGGTTAACATATTTGACTGGCAATCGAATAAAAGAAATATTCGCCTTGTTTACTCAGCCTATAATAAAGGGATTGACTCATAAGTCAACAATAAACGCCTTCCATTGAAAAACTCATAAATAATTCCAAGTTGTGGTTATCTGATTTGCGGGATTGTCTTCAATTAAATCCTGGAAAAAAACAGAATCCGCATTATATATTACTAAATAAGCTGAATATAACAGGGGCCATCCCAACATAACGATTCTGACCTGGAGATCATGTTGAGACGCTTCAAATATTGACCCGGCAGCCCTGAAAAGGATTTTCTACTATGAAATTGTTCCACCTGATACTTCTTAGTTTTATCGTATGTTTTTCTTCTCCGGCCTTTTGTGAAGACTCAGCCCAATTCCGAACCTGGGTAGATCAGATGAAACAATCGGCACGCGGCCCTTTTTCCCGTATCCGATGGTTCTGCAATGACGGGTCGGTCCTTGCACCTAAAGCCTATGCCTGCCGGGACCATGGCGGCGGAGTCCAGCATGGGCAATGGAGTCCAAAGATTATCACCATGCGGGAGCAAGGATTTATGATCGGCAATGTATATGCCGACCTTGTTTCTGATTCATTTACCAAAACGCCCGGCCACCTTGATCTGCTAAAACAGATGATTGTTGAACAATTCCTTATCCGCGCAGATAACGGGTGGATTTTCAGAAAGGC
>JBNKNP010000292.1:0-3908 GCA_050293905.1 Desulfobacteraceae bacterium
GGCGACACATGGAGGTTTGCACAGCATACCAAAAGCCTTGAAACACCGGCCTGGGGGCCCAGAGGGGTCTCCGGCATGGGGCTGGCCTACATGACCACCGACCGGGGCGGATGTCACCAGCGGGGATTTCCCGTGTCCTACGAATTGACCGGAAAATATGAAGGGACTGCTCTGGACCCGGTTTCAACGGATAATAAAGCACGGATGGTGGTGGATCTTCAGAATTATTCCGCCGGAACAGATACCCTGGTCAAGTGCGATTTCGGCAGTTACGGAATCAGCCCCGGGACCTATGCTGCACTGCTCGGCGCTGCACTGGGCGAAACCGTTGATCCGGTGATTTTTTCCCGGACCGGGGAACGGATCTGGAACCTGGTCCGGTGCTTTAACCTGGCAAACGGCGTCAGTCATGAGCAGGATACCCTGCCGGACCGCTTTGTCAGCCAGGCCATTCCGGACGGTCCGGCAAAAGGCCATCGGATCACCCAACAGGACATGGCTCAGATGAAAAAGAAATATTATCAAATCCGCGGGTGGAGTGATAAGGGGATTCCCAAAACATCCACTCTCAAGCGGCTGGGGCTGAATTTGAAACAATAAACCTGATCATGGAATTCAAAAAATTTCTGGCTTTTTAAAATATATCTGTAAGGAGTGGTGTGTATGAAATCAACCTACGATTTTATCATAGTGGGCGGCGGATCAGCCGGGTGTGTCCTGGCCAACAGACTGAGTGCAGATCCATCAAACAAGGTGCTGGTGCTGGAAGCCGGGCGGCCGGATTATATCTGGGATATTTTTATCCATATGCCGGCCGGCCTGACCTTTCCATTGGGAAATAAATTTTACGACTGGTGTTATGAATCCGAACCAGAGCCGTTCATGCACGGCCGGAAAATTTTTCACGGCCGCGGCAAGGTACTGGGCGGATCATCCAGTATTAACGGGATGATCTATATCAGGGGCAATGCCATGGATTATGAAAAATGGTCCAAAGATCCGGGAATGGATACTTGGGACTATGCCCATAATCTGCCGTATTTTATCCGGGCGGAGAACCGCTTGAAAGGCCCGGACGCGTTTCACGGCACCCAGGGTCCGCTGATCCTGGAAACCGGCCCATGCAAAAACCCCCTGTTTACGGCATTTCTTGAAGCCACCCAGCAGGCGGGCTACCCGTTTACCGATGATGTGAACGGGTACCAGCAGGAAGGATTTGGTCCGTTTGACCGCAATATTCACCGTGGACGGCGATTAAGCGCCTCCCGGGCCTATCTTCACCCGGTGTTGAAAAAACGGAAGAATCTTGATCTGATCTGCCGGGCCCTGACCACACGAATCCTTTTTGAAGGTAAAAAAGCCGTGGGCGTTGAATACTGCAAAGGAAAAAGCAGGGCTGTTCACCGGGTCGAGGCCGGTCAGGTGATCAGCTGCGGCGGGGCCATTAATTCCCCGCAGCTCCTTCAGCTCTCCGGCATCGGCAATGCAGCGGAACTGGCACAGCTTGGGATCAATCCGGTAAATGATCTGCCCGGCGTTGGTGAGAATATGCAGGATCACCTGGAGGTTTATGTCCAGTACAAGAGTAAAAAACCGGTTTCCATGAACCCGGCCCTGAAGTGGTGGAGAAAACCCTTTATCGGTTATCAATGGTTGTTTCACAGAAAAGGGGCAGCAGCTACCAACCATTTTGAGGCCGGCGGATTTATCCGCAGCAATGATGACGTTGAATACCCGAATGTCCAGTTCCATTTTTTGCCTTTAGCCATCCGGTACGACGGCAGCCACCCGAGCAGTGAACATGGCTACCAGGTCCACGTCGGCCCCAACAATTCTAATGCCTTGGGCACATTAAAAATCAGATCAAATGACCCGAGGGTTCATCCGGCGCTGAAATTTAACTACCTGTCCACGGACCAGGATAAACGGGAGTGGTTGGAAGCGATCCGGTGTGCCCGCCATATTCTCAACCAGCCGGCATTTGATGAATTCAACGGCGGAGAAATTTCCCCGGGCCCGGAAGTGGAGACCGATGCACAGATACTGGACTGGGTGGGCAAAGACGGCGAAACAGCCCTTCATCCTTCCTGTACCTGTAAAATGGGAACAGATGATATGGCCGTGGTTGATCCGGATTCCATGAAGGTGCATGGTGTTGAAAATCTCAGGGTGGTAGATGCCTCGGTCATGCCCTATGTCACCAACGGCAATATTTATGCCCCGACCATGATGATCGCGGAAAAAGCCTGCGATATGATCCTTGGCAATTCCCTGGCAGTGCCGTCTGATGCCGGTTTTTACAGGCATTCGAACAAATAAATCGGTCCTGCCGAATCACAATCAGTATACCCCTGTCTGCCCAGCGGTTCACCGCAGTTGACCGGCAAAAAAGGCAGGCAGGGCATCGCTGAACAGGCCTGCATCAGGAGTTTGTCAACCCGTTGTCAGAAACTGCACCCTGCAAACGGCTTTCATATCCGTTGGAGGTGTTGATTAATTGATTTCCAGACGGTTTCTTTTCTTTGGGCGGGAATACCTGTGTTTTCTGCGAATGTTTTCCATTCTTGAACACCATGAATCACTTGATCCATGCAGCCGGTCATGTCAGTTTTTGATAAACCGGCCTGATCTCCAATTGCCAGGATCTGTTTTTTTCCTGGAGAAAGTCCTTCTCCCATCACGGTCATGGAGTGTTGACCGCCCGGACCATGGCTGAAAGTGAGATCGTACGCAGGCGCCAGCCGCCATTGGTTTTCATTGTCCAGCATAAAGGTGAAATTTTTAACGTGATCGTCACGATTATTGGCCAGGATGTTGAAAACCATTTGCCGGAATCCGGTGAGTACATCCTGGTGGTTCCGGGTCAGATTTCGGATAATTTTAAACAGGTCAGCATAGTCGCAGGAAGGAATCCTGAAATTACTGTGGATGAGGTTGCCGAATGTATGGATATGGAACCGCCGGTTAAAATCCCGGTCAAACCGCTTGATGCCAAAAAAGCGGTCTCCTTTGCTGCTTGAGAACAGGCGTGTGTCTGTCATGGGAATGCCGGCCGCCCGGGCCATGAGTGAATAGGCAAATTCCATCGGACCAGCATCTGTCAAATCCTTGGGGGAGGGGAATTTAATGATCCAGTGCTCAAATCCCTTGGGCAGATCTGTTTCACCGGCGATGATTTGATTCCCCTTTATACCGGCCAGAATTTTCGGCCTTGCACCGCCTGGACTTCCGCCGGTGCGCATGAGCTGGGGCAGGACTTCCCGTGTGTTGCCGACAAGGATATCATGAGCATGCGCCGCCATTTCATGGATATCAATCAATTGGGTTTCCAAATCGTCAAATTCCATGGCCGGCTCGTACGTCAGAGCTCCCATGCCGGAACGGCCGATAAAAGCGAGCCGATCGAGCACGGAAAGTTTTTGTGGGTCCAGGCCCTGCTTACGGGAAAACCGGTCCATGAGCAAAAGCCCCCATCCGTCCGGCAGAGAATCTTCAAAAAGACCGAACATTGGTCCGAACTCTAAATCTGAGTGCTCATGGAATCGCTGCTCACAGGAAAGCTTATAGGGGGATAGCCACAGGGGATCTGCCAAAAAGTCAGCGCTGTATTCAAAATGAATTTTCCGGCCCACCTGGGCAAGGGTGCCCACCGGTCTTTTCCGGTCTGCACTATACTCAAGAAAAACATTCAGTTTCTTCAAACAGAC
This sequence comes from Desulfobacteraceae bacterium, assembly GCA_050293905.1. Classification (GTDB taxonomy): domain Bacteria; phylum Desulfobacterota; class Desulfobacteria; order Desulfobacterales; family Desulfobacteraceae; genus Desulfobacula. The sequence continues at coordinate 3,708 of JBNKNP010000292.1, forward strand.
CCCCTTTTAGGCTGTTTTTGTTCCAGTTGTTCAAGGTCGGCAATGGATCGGGGCTTGGCCGGTTTCAGCAGGCTTGCCATTTCATCCAGCCGGCCCAGCGCAAAAATAATTTTTAAAAAATGCTTCATGGATACCTGTCCGGTTTCTTCAAAACGCCTCAATGAGGCCTGTGAGACACCGGACCGGGCAGCCAGTGTAGAC
>JBNKNP010000293.1:0-2017 GCA_050293905.1 Desulfobacteraceae bacterium
GCCAGCTGTCTTTATTGCCGCTGGCAAAAACTGACATGTCGTCAGCCCACCACAGGCCCTCAAGTGGCATAACACCATAGTCGATGGCCATGTCACCTTTTTTGATCATAAATTTCAAGGCATAGGAAAGGCTGAAAAGCGCTTCAATCGCATCGCGATAGTCAGGTGATGTGTTCGGATCGCCGACCCCATCAACCATGAGAAAATTCATTTGGGGAACTTTGACGAACACAACGTCTTTTGCTGAAGTTTTGTAGAAAGGCTTGAGTTCTTTTTTAAGGTCAAGTTTCTTCACTGGCCCCTCCAAAGGCTTAACAAGTTGATGTGCGGTTCCGTGTATTCTCTTATTATCCGACAGCCACCCGCATATCCTGAAAATTTTAATGATATCCAACCAATACAGATGGGTTGGATTAAAACCGAAAATCAACTTTATTGATAATCATTAATGCAGAAGAATTGCAATGGTTATTTTTTACATACAAAAGCTGAACCAAAGATTGAATTTCCCTATGATTTGGCAAGCGTTCGTGAAAAATATCTAAGAATTTTCAGGTACAGGAATCGGAACCTGTCCCTTTAATTTCTTGACTCTCACTGTAAATGCAAGTAATGAAGGCTTCATTTGTCTTTGATCGTGATAAGTGGTTCACTGCATGAGAAAAGTATTTTAAACCAATTTAAACAATGAACCAGGAATTTTGTTATGTCAGTTGAAGAAAATATATGTCCCAAATGTAATTCACCTTATGCCTATCCTGACGGACTCCTGTGGATATGTCCTGAATGCGCTCATGAATGGACGCCTGACCAGGCTTCTGATACGCCTTCGGAAGATGCACCACGATTCCTTGATGCCAACGGCACTTTGCTGCAGGATGGAGATACGGTCACCACCATCAAAGATCTTAAGGCCGGGAAGGACACAATCAAACATGGTACAAAGGTCAAAAACATCAAACTCCTTGACAGCCCTGTAAACGGCCACGATATTTCCTGTAAAATTGCAGGATTCGGCGCCATGTACCTTAAATGTTCTGTTGTTAAAAAGGCGTAAAGGAACCAGATTTTTATTATTACATTCCTTTACCGAACGGGCAATGGGGATATGAGCATTCAGGACAATCCATGCAAAGCCCGCCATGCCCGATAAATGCCAGTTCCTTTTTTCCGATATGTTCTCCGATCAGGATACGCGGTAAAATTAAATCCAGCACTGTCACTTTGTGGTGCAGGCCACAGGCCGGCACACCCAGCAAGGGAATATTGTTGATGTATGCCGTCATGAACATGGCACCGGGAAGTGCTGCAGCACCGTAATACATCTCGGTGGCGCCGGCTTTTTGAATTCCCTTTCTTGTTACATCATCCGGATCCACGCTCATGCCGCCGGAAAGCAATATTAAATCGCATTGGCTGTGAATATGCTTTTTAATGGCCTGCCGGATTAATTCCATATCATCCGGGGCAAATTCAATGCCTGTAACATGGGAGCCCAGGTCATTTATCTTTTGTTTTAAAACCGGTGCAAATTTATCATCAATCAGTCCGTTAAAAACTTCATTGCCCGTTATCACGATGCCGACGTCTGCATGTTTCAAGGCATGAACCGAAACCGTGCCGCCGCCCTGTGATGAGATAGCCGCAGCCCGTTCAACCGGAGTTCGTTTCATCACCAGGGGAATGGCCCGTGTGGCTGCCACCTGTTGGCCTTTTTTAACCAGGGTATAGCTGTGAAGCGAAGCGCACATCACTTCATCCACCATGTTAAAGGCTGCCAGGTTGGCTTTGTTGACCTTTAAAAGCCCGTCATATTCCGCAAAAAGACTGATTTTCCCTTCCTTTGGGTTATCTTCCCAGACAATGCCTTCTCCTGCAAGGCCCTTTGCAAGAATGGCGGCTGCCTGGTTTTCATGGATCTCGTCTTTTTCAAGATCAATCAGATAGAGATGGTTTTTTCCAAGTTTCTGAAGATGACAGATATCTTCATCACACACGGTATGCCCTTTCCTGAATG
>JBNKNP010000294.1:0-9379 GCA_050293905.1 Desulfobacteraceae bacterium
CACCCCACTTACGGTCTGGATGTAGGGGCAGCCCAGTTTATCCGGGAACAATTGCTCAGCCTGCGGAAACAGGGGTCGACGGTTCTTTTGTTCTCAGAAGATTTAGAAGAAATTTTTGAATTGTGTGACCGGGTGGCAATCATTTTTAACGGGCAGTTCATGGCGGTTCTGGATTCCAACGATCCGCGGCTGTGTGATATCGGTCTGATGATGGCCGGTTCAAAACGCATCGATACCACACTGTCGTCCGGCACACAATCAGAAAAGGACAGCAAAGAGGAACCTGCCACCCCATGATTAAAATCAAAACAAGTGACCGGTATGATATCAGCCCTCTCAGATCATTTCTTACCAATGGCTTATCCATTTGCGCAGGTCTTCTGGTCATCAGCATGATTTTTCTTGCTGCCGGCACCAACCCGGTGTATGCCATCAAGGAAATTTTTTCAGGATCGTTCGGTTCTCTGTACGGCATCAAAGAGACCCTGACCAAAGCCATTCCATTAATACTGATCGGGGCCGGACTTACCCTGGCGTTCCGGGCCAGGTTCTGGAACATCGGTGCTGAAGGCCAACTGCTCATGGGGGCTGTTTTTGCTTCCTGGACCGCGTTGACATTCGGCCCGGATCTTCCCTCCTTTATTATTGTTCCCATGATGTTTACCGCCGGATTTATCGGAGGCGCTCTGTGGGGAATCATTCCGGCTGTTTTAAAAATTAAATATTCAATCAATGAAGTCATTTCCACACTGATGCTCAATTATATCTGTGCTGACTTTTTAACCCTGCTGGTGGTGGGCCCCTGGAAAGGCAGCCAGCGGTTTGGATTCCCCGGTACCGACAACCTGCCGGACGCTGCTGTTCTGGGGTTGATTCCCGGTTCCAGGATCCACTACACCACACTGATTCTTGCCCTTTTTTTCGCCATTGCTCTATGCGTCGTCATTCATAAAACACGATTCGGATATGAAGCCCGTGTGGTGGGCGAAAATCCGGATGCAGGCAAATATGCCGGGATTCACTTTTTTAAAACCACCCTGATCCTCATGACGGTCAGCGGCGGCCTGGCCGGACTGGCCGGTGTGGGGGAGGTGGCCGGCATCCATCATTACCTGGGATTTCCGGCATCCATCTCATCAGGATACGGATTTACCGCCATTATTGTGGCCTGGCTGGCAAAACTTAATCCTTTTTATACAATTTTTTCAGGTATCTTTTTTGCCGGCATCCTGGTGGGGGGTGATGCCATCCAGATCTCCCTGGGCCTTCCTGCGGCCACGGTTCAAATTGTCAACGGCACCTTGCTGTTTTTTTTAATCATGGGGGATTATTTTTTAAAACATAAAATACGAATTCAATTTTCCAACAGATAAGGATACAGACCAGATGGAAGACATTATTATTTCAACATTGGCACGGGCTTTAGTCGCCGGAACGCCTTTATTGTTTGCCACCACCGGGGAAATCATATGTGAACGGTCCGGTATCCTGAATCTGGGTGTTGAAGGTGTCATGTCCATTGGTGCCGTCATTGCCTTTATCGTTACAATGACCACGGGACATCCCTGGCTTGGGGTGGCATCAGCCATAGGGGCCGGGATGGCTGTCTCTTTAGTTCATGCTTTTGCCTGTGTAACCCTCCAGGCCAATCAGGTTGTCTCCGGACTGGCCCTGACCATGCTGGGTCTGGGCTTTTCAGGCATGCTGGGCAAACCCTGGGTGGGCAAACCCCTGGCTGTCAAAATGCAGGATTGGACCCTTCCCTGGTTGTCGGATATACCGGTAATAGGTAAAGTATTTTTCACCCAGACACCGTTTTTATATCTGGCTGTTTTCCTTGCGCTTACAGCCTGGTTTTTCCTGGAACGGACCCGTCTGGGCATCGCGCTTCGATCCACCGGGGAAAACCCCCAGGCCACAGAAACCCAGGGAGTGAATGTCTCTTTGCTTCGATATTTAAGTGTTGTCATCGGCGGCGGGTTTTCAGCCCTTGGCGGAGCCCATTTATCCATTTCCTATTCAAGCTCATGGATCGAAGGCATGACTGCCGGTCGGGGATGGATTGCCATTGCCCTGACCATTTTTGCCCTGTGGAATCCGGGCCGGGCCATCTGGGCGGCTTTCCTGTTTGGAGGGATTTTTGTTGTCCAGTATTTAATGCAGCCGTTGGGTATTTCTCCCAATTTCCTGTCCATGCTCCCGTATATTGCCACCTTGCTGATCCTTTTATTCATCAGTTTAAAGGATCCAAAAAAACTAAACGCACCTGCCATGCTGGCTCAACCCTATCAGCGGGGTGAACGGTAAAAAGTTTTTGACTTTTCACCCTTTTTTATTGATAATTGACAGATCATTCATTGACTGATTAAAGGAGATAATATGTCAACACCACTGGTGTCCATTGATGAAATTTCTAAAATTTTTTTAGCAACCGCCCGGAAAACACTGGAACTGAGTACCAAGCAGGAAATTACATATTCCGCCACCATTCAGAAAACCCCTAAAGTTTCCATGAAACCGGATTTAACCAGTTTTGTTCAATTTAACGGGGATTATAACGGCCTCGTGGTCATGAATTTTTCAGCTGATGCAGCCTTTGAAATCTATAAATCCTATATGCTGGCCATGGGTATGCCAAAAGAGGAATTGGCCAGTACGGTGGCCTCTCCCGAGGTGACCGATACCATTGGCGAAATTACCAACCAGATCATGGGGCAGCTGATCAAGGACATTGAAGAAAAATATGAACTGAATGCAGATTTCGGCCAGCCCAAGGCCCTGACGCTCAACTCTTCCATCACCCTCGTAATTGATTCCGATTATGGCGAAAACCGGCGCTTGTCTTTTAAAATCGGCAACTACAGCTTCAGAATCGAACTTGCCATGGAACATACTGAATTTGTTCTGATTTAAAACCAAAACAGGCGAAGTTATGAAATACAATAAATTTGCAGCACTTTTTTTTGTCTGCCTTTTCGGGCTGTCCGTCATGGTTCCAAACAGCTGGGCCATTACCATTCTTGAAGAAAAAAAACTGGCTGATAAATTTATGGCCATGATCAAAGAGCGCAATTTGGTTCTTGAAGATCCCATTGTTAATCATATGGTCCGGCAGGTGGGGTACCATCTGCTTTCCTCTGTGAGTGACCAGCCGTTTGAATTTCATTTTTCCGTTATTAATGCAGATGTATTTAATGCATTTGCAGGTCCGGGAGCAAATCTGTTTTTCTACCGGGGGTTGATCACCTCTTTGGATTCAATTGATGAACTGGCCGGTATCGTGGGCCATGAAATCGCCCATGCCGTCAGCCGCCATGTGTCAGAATCCGTTGACCGGTCAAAATATGTCGGCATCGGTACACTTGCCGGAGTTCTGGCCGGGGCCATCATCGCCAGCCAGTCCGAGGGCAATGCCGGCACTGCAGTCATGCAGAGTTCTCTGGCCCTGGGTCAGACCGCCATGCTTTCCTTTACCCGGGAAAATGAAACCGAAGCAGATGAAAAGGGGATCATGTTCTTAAAACAAAGCTGTTTTTCTCCCCAGGGGCTGATGGGCGGATTGATGAAAATCCGGAATGCTGATTTCAAAGGAGTGGAAAAAATCCCTGAATATGTAAAAACCCATCCAGGTACAGGAAACCGTATCGCCCATGCAGAAGGAATTCTTGCAGGATATGCTCAACCCGAAGATAAAGTGGTCTGCCCGGAGGACTTCAGATTTGATATGGTTAAAAACCGTCTGCTGGGATTATATTCAGACCTTGATCCGACCTTCAATAAGTTAAATACACTGGAAAAGGAAAATCCTGACGATGCAGCCATTCACTATGGGCTGGGTTTTTTATATGAAAGAAAATTCATGAAAGATAAAGCCATGGAGCAATTTAAAAAAGCGCTTTCCATCAATATCTTTGATCCCATGATCCTGCTTGAAATCGGCCGGCTGCACCTGGTGAATGATTCCCCCCATAAAGCGCTCCAGGCACTGGAAGGGATTGAATCAGATCCGGTCATGGGGGTAATGGCACGATTTTACCAGGCCGACGCCAATTTTGAGCTGCAGCAGCTCACCCCGGCCAAAAACGGATTTAACTTTGTCATCAACAAGTCACCTGCCGCTTTTCCAAAAGCGTATTTAAAACTTGCCAACATTTATGCCATTGAAAAGAACCCGGGCCTGTCTTCTTATAACCTCGGTCTGTACTATTCTCAAATCAGAAATGACCAGGCCGCCCGGGTCCATTTGAAACGGGCAGTGGACAGTCTGACCGATGAGGGCAAAAAGAAACATGCCAAAGAATTGCTGGACCAGTTGAATAAGAAAGCTGCCAAGGAGCAGCAAGCCGCCCGGCAGAAAAAAAGATAAGGCGTATTCTTCAAACCTGGTCAAATCTGGAAAACTGCATGGAAAAAGTTCCCCTGCCCTGGGTGGCGGACCGGAGCGCTGTTGAATACCCAAACATTTTTGCCAGAGGGACAACCGCCTTAACCACTTGTATACCGGCTTTGGGATTGATGGACTCAACTTTTCCACCCCTGGCGTTCAAGTCCCCGATGGCATCTCCCATGTGAGCATCCGGCACAAAGACCTCTACATCCATGATCGGTTCGAGCAGTCCGATTGAGGCGTTTTCCAGGGCATCTTTACAGGCCATGCTGGCACATACGGAAAACGCAAGTTCACTGCTTCTTTCATCAAATGATCCGCCTTCAATCACAATGCCGACGTCCACAAGGGGATACCCTTTTAAAAACCCGCCTTCCAGGCTCTCACGAATCCCTTTTTCAATGGCCGGCAAATACTGCTCCGGGATCATGGCATCATCTGCCTTTGATTTAAAACTGATCCCTTCCCCCCGCTCCAGCGGCTCCAGACTGAGCCGGACCTCGGCAAAATGGGATTTGCCGGAAATCTCTCTTTCAAAAACAGCAGATCCCCTTTCTTTGGCCTGCAGGATTTCCCTGTACACCACCTGGGGATTTCCCACGTTGACATTGGTATTAAATTCTTTGAGCATCCGGGATATAATGATTTCCAGATGAAGTTCTCCCATGCCGGACAAAATCGTCTGTCCGGTTTCTTCGTCAAGCCTGACTTTGAGCGTGGGATCTTCAATCATGAATTTTTCCAGCACATCATCGATTTTTTCCTGGTCTGCATGGGTTTTGGGTTCAATGGCAATGGAGATTACCGGCTCCTCGTATTCCATTTTTTCAAGAAAAACAGGATGTTCCTGGGAACACAGCGTATCACCGGTACCGGAATTTTTCAGGCCCACGACACCGACAATATCCCCGGCTGCAGCCTCCTTGAGCCGTTCTCTTTTATTGGCATGCATCTGAAGAATTCTGGATAGTTTTTCCTTTTTATTGAGCAGCGGATTAAACACATCCGTTCCGGTTTCAAGTCTGCCCGAATAAATCCGGACAAAGGACAGCTTGCGCCCTTCAATCATGGACACCTTGAAAATCAGGGCCGCCAGGGGGTCATTCTTTTTAGGCAGATATGTTACTTCATCACCGGTATCCGGGTGTATCCCTTTTACCGGCGGTACATCCAACGGACTTGGCAAAAAGGCTTCAATGCCGTCCAGCAAAGGCTGAATCCCTTTATTTTTCAGGGCAGAGCCGCAAAAGACCGGAACCATTTTTCTTGCAATGGTTGCCGTGCGGATGGCTTTTTTTAACTCATCCGCTTCGATCACTTCTTCACCCAGGTATTTTTCCATGATCGTGTCATCCACTTCCGAAACCGCTTCAAGAAGGGCTTCCCTGTATTTTTCAGCCATGTCCTGATATGTCGAAGCGATCGGCTCCACTGAAAATTCCGCCCCCAGGGTATCATCATCCCAGACAATCTGTTTCATGCCCACAAGGTCAATGACGCCGGAGAACTGATCTTCAGCTCCCATGGGCAGTTGAAGCATCACCGGATTGGCAGCCAGTTTTGTCTTAATGGAATCCACTGCTGCAAAAAAATCAGCCCCGGTCCGGTCCATTTTATTAATAAATGCCATACGGGGGACAGAATACCGGTCTGCCTGCCGCCAGACTGTTTCAGACTGCGGTTCCACCCCGCCCACGGCGCAGAACACACCAATGGCACCGTCAAGCACCCTGAGCGCGCGCTCCACTTCTACGGTAAAGTCCACATGGCCGGGGGTATCGATAATCTGGATCAGGGAATGGTTCCACTCGCAGGTGGTTACGGCGGATGTGATGGTGATCCCCCTGTCCTGCTCATCCTGCATCCAGTCCATGACTGCTTCACCATCATGGACCTCCCCGATTTTATACGATTTTCCGGTGTAATAAAGGATTCTTTCGGTGACCGTGGTTTTGCCCGCATCAATGTGGGCCATGATCCCGATGTTTCGGTATTGGCTGATATTCTTTTTTTTGCTCATTTTACAATCAACATATTGGTTTTATAAAAAGTGTCCATATCCAGATGGCCGCCAAGGGTCAATGCATCTTTTCCCTGTACCAGTATTTTTACCATTTTAATTCCCGGAATATTCAATGTCAAAGAGTTGACCAGGGAATACAGGGTCAACAATTCCAGACGCGTGTCCATATTATCCGTCATTCCAGGTGCCGGGTCCAGATCCACATAGGCCTTGCCGTCATCTGAAATAAAAAACGCATTCAGTTTTGTTTCTTTGGGCCAAAGCCGTTCAAGACCCGGCTTTGACGGCCCGGCAAAAAGGGTTTTAATAATTTCCCGGCCAAGTTCAAGGGGTTCAAGGTTTGCAGGCAGCCGGACCGGTTCGGATTTCAGGGCCACTCGTTCCCTGTCCGTATAATAGACAAACCCTTCAAATAACGGCTGTCCGGATTTTTCTTTATCAGGAGGACTTTCGTTTCGGGCCAGGCAAACCCCTGCAAGGACAAAAAGGATAAAACAAATAACCCCCGGATAATTTTTTGACCGGGTCATCATGGCACAGCCCCGCTTAAACCGCATTAACACAAAAGAAAACTTCTTTATAGTAAAATGATATTTGATACAGCATTGCCTTAAGAGTGTCAAGAAAATATCCCTTGCAAATCAGTCCCGGGTTTAATAAAATTAGCGAATTGGAATAATGATCAGGTGCAATTCATTTGAATACCTGAAAAACAGCTGGGTCTCTTCCAGGACCAGCCTCTTGCGTGGAGATATTAACACAATTATGATTCCCGGATTTGAAGCCATTGTTGAAGAAAAGATAAAAAAAGCCCAGAGTGACGGGCTTTTTGATAATTTGGAGGGCATGTCCAAGCCATTGAAATTTGAGCAGTATAATGGTCCGGAAGAATACCGCCTGGCCCACAAGATATTAAAAAACGCCGGATTTCTGCCGCCTGAAGTTGAACTGAAAAAAAAAATCTCCAATCTTGAACAGGCGCTTGAAACAACAGATGATTCAGCAAAACAGGCTGACATTCAAAAACGACTCTCCTACCTTTTAACCAAACTTGACACCATCAGACAGGAAAGAAACGGGTTTTCCTTTCTCAGCCAGGCCTATCGCAAAGCCATTGTGAAAAAACTGATATGAACGACAAAAAAAAAAAAGAAGGCGGGCTGTTTCAAGGCCTTATGGCCGCCCATGTCATTGTGCTGGCGCATATTGTTTTACTGGCAGTTGCCGGCGTCACCATTGTTCTGTTCAAGGGTGTATACGCTTACCTTCCCTGGGTGATGGGAGGCATCGGCATTCTGATCCTGGCCTCTATCTGGTTTTTTTACAGACAGATACGCAACAGCTCGTCAGATCTTCATAAAATTCTTTCCATGCCCGAGTTTCAGGACAGATCGGTAGAAATTAAACTCATCGGCGGCCTGGCATCCTTTAAAATGAATGAACCTAAAACAGATACCATTCCGGTTGACAGGCAGCTTGCCGGCGGACATCAACCCCGGATGCTGCTTGAGCAGGAGACCCGGAAAATTGAAGACCGCCTGCATACCTTGACCGGGCTTTATGAAAAAAATCTGATTACAAAAGAAGAGTATCAAAGGGCAAAAGAAAAATTAATCCAAGGATAAAAGAAACTGGGATAAAAAGGAGTTAAAGATGAAAAAAATCAGACTGGCTCTTTTATCAGGCGGCATATCATCAGAGCGGGAGGTTTCGCTGAACAGCGGCAAACAGGTTTTTGACGCACTGGACAAGGCCGTCTATGATATCACACTCTATGATCCGAAAACCGATCTTGAACAGCTTGTCAAAGATGCCCCCGACATTGATGCGGCCCTGATCATCCTGCACGGCCCGTTTGGAGAAGACGGTACGGTTCAGGGGCTTTTGGATCTGTTAAATATTCCCTACCAGGGTGCAGGAGTACTGGGAAGTGCTTTGGCCATGAACAAACTTGCGGCCAAGCGGCTTTACCAGGGAGCCTCCGTACCCACCCCTGCATTTGAAGCATTTTCTTTGAAAGACACCATAGATAAAGATCGGATCATTTCCCGCCTGGGACTTCCCGTGGTGGTTAAACCGGCCTGTGCAGGCTCCAGCCAGGGAATGACCCTTGTTAAAGAGAAACATGATCTGGATGCCGCCATTGCCCTGGGATTTGAAAACGATGACTGTATCCTTATCGAACAATACTTAAAAGGCATTGAACTGACATGCGGGGTCCTGGGCAATGACGACCCTCAAGCATTGCCGGTGATTGAAATCATTCCGGGCAGCAATCATGAATTTTTCGATTATACTGCCAAGTATACTGCCGGAGAAACCACGGAAATCTGTCCTGCCCGCATCGACGATGCCGTTACCCGGCAGGTTCAGTCCCTTGCGGTTAAAGCCCATGAAGCCCTTTTCCTGAAAGGCTATTCCCGAACGGATTTTATCCTTTGCAACAATGAATTATCCGTGCTTGAAACCAATACCATTCCGGGAATGACGGCGACCAGCCTTTACCCACAGTCTGCCGAAGCGGCTGGATATTCTTTTAGCAGCCTGCTGGACCAGCTCATCCGGCTCTCAATCCAGGAACATGAAAAAAACAATCTAAGGAGAAAAAAATGAAAATTTTAGTTGTTGGCGGCGGAGGCCGCGAACATACCCTGGTATGGAAAATTTCCCAGAGTCCCCTGGTGGAAAAAATATATTGTGCACCCGGCAATGCTGGCACCCACGGCCTTGCAGAATCCGTTTCCATCAACGCGGAAGATATTGACAGCCTGGCAGATTTTGCTGAAGAAAAAAGAATTGATTTAACGGTTGTGGGTCCGGAAGGCCCCCTGGTAAAGGGCATTGCAGATGTATTTGAACAGCGCGGCCTTCGCGTTTTCGGCCCCAGCCGGGCCGCTGCCAGGCTCGAGGGCAGCAAGGATTTTTCCAAACAGCATATGCTCAAGTATAATGTTCCCTGTGCCATGGGA
>JBNKNP010000295.1:0-3300 GCA_050293905.1 Desulfobacteraceae bacterium
CCAGCCCTCCGGGCATCCTGACTCTACCCCGGCCTGTTGTATAATTTGCGAAAGAATCTTATTGGAGGCCTGTGCTTCACTGCCCCCCTTGAGCAGAACAGTGTTCCCGCTTTTCAGGCAAAGCGCTGCAATCTGAACCAGGGCATCCGGCCGGGATTCAAAGATGACACCGATCACCCCAATGGGCCGGCTCACCTTGTAAAGTTCAAGCCCCTCATCAAGTTCCAGCGCGCTCAACGTTTTGCCCACAGGATCTTCCAGCCGGATCAGGCTTTTGATGCCTTCAACAGATTCAGCCAGTTTGGCCTGATCAAACTTCAGCCGTTTGAGCAAAGGGGCTTCCAGATTTTCTTTTTCTGCCCGTTCAAGATCCTGAGCATTGGCCTGAAAAATCTGAGAAGCATTCCGGTTTAAAGCAGCAATGATATTTTCAAGAGCTGCATCTTTTACTTTTGTTGCAAGGGCTGACATTGAAATAGCAGCGGTTTTGCAAAGACCGGCTGTTTGTTGAATGTCCATTTTTTATCCTTCATGCGTATATATTTTTTTTAAGACAAACAAGCTGAAAGACCCATTTTTAAAAAAGCAAATGGGTCTTTTGATTTACTGTTCAGACTGGGTAATATTAAAAATAGAATTCAGCTCTCAAGTTTTTTTTTCAACTCTTCCACAAGCTTATCATACGTATCATTCTGCAGAATCTGGTTGAACTGGGAACGGTAGTTTGCCACCAGACTGACTCCTTCTATGACCATATCATATACCATCCAGGGACCTTCCTTTGTTTGATACAGGCTGTAATCAATCGGGATCTCAATGTCATCTGTAATGATCTTTGTATTAATTTTTGCTTTTTTCTTTTTGACCAGCTCTTTAGTGTAAAGGATTTCCTCATTGGTATAGGCTTCAATTTTTGCCACATAATTTTTTTCAAGCAGCCGGCCGAAAAGGTCAACAAACTCATCTTGCTGCTGATCGTTGATTGTTTTCCAGTATTTTCCCAGGCTCAACTGGGACATTTTTTTGAAGCTGAACCGTTCATGAATTATCGTTCGAAGGGCCTGTCTTCTTTTTTCCGTGACTGCTTCCCCTTTATAGTCAGGATTTCTCAGCACACCTAAAATTTGATCAATGCTTGCTTTGAGCTGATCCTGGGCCGGTGAGGCTAAAACAGGTGCAGCCGTCATGAGCAGACAGCAGGTTGTAAGGGATATCAGTACTATTTTTAAATGTTTCATCAAGGCCTCCCGATACAAAAAAACTGGATTAAACGTATTATTTTTATTTTCCGGACAATGCAGCGTATGCATCATCTTTAGTTTCTTTTATGGTGAACACTTTTTCCAATTTTGTCAATGAAAGCGCATTTAAAACGTTTTCACTCAGGCCGGTTAAAACAAAGGGTTTACCGCCTTTTCTGCTCCATTGCAGGCCTTCAACCATGGTTGCAATACCGGAAGAATCCATAAAGGACACCCCTTTAAGGTCAATAATGATCCCTTTAACCGCTTTTTCAAAAAGCGGCAGCAATTTTTCCCTCAGGCTCGGGGAGGTAAACATATCCACTTCACCCTCAACCGTTATAACTCCGATGTTTTCCTGCTCAATACTGTTTATTTTAAAACTCATATGCCCGCTATTTTTCAAAAATGTATTTACTGATCAATTCTTCAAGACTGATGGCGGACTCCGTGTCCATGAGCGAATCTTTATCAGTCAGGAATTCATCAGAGCCACCCGGAGACAATTTAACGAATTTATCTCCGATTACCCCTTTCGTACGGATCGAAGCAATGGTATCGTCCGTAATCTTTGTCCCTTTATTGATTTCCATTGTCACAAGGGCTTCATTTTCTTCAAGCGTAATCCGTTTTACCTTGCCCACCTGGACCCCTGCAATTTCAACCGACGCCGCCACTTCAAGTCCTTCTATGGAACCGAATCGGGCATCAATCATATAGGAATTGGATCCAAAAAGATCTACATTACCCAGGTTGACGGATAAATACACCAGACAGGCAATGCCGATCATCATAAAAATACCCACTGAAATTTCTGTTTTTCTTCCATACATGATGAATAATTTAAATCCTATAGTAATAAAGATGTCAAGATATAATCCACGATCAGGATGCTTAAAGACGTTAAAACAACCGTGTTGGTGGTCGCCCGGCTCACGCCTTCCGTGGTGGGTTCGGCTGAGAATCCCATGAATGAGGCAATCCAGGTAATCAGAACGCCGAAACACAATGATTTGAGGATACCGCCGTAAACATCGGTAAAGGTTACGGAAGTAATCATCTTACCAATGTAAGCCCCTTCATTAACCCCTAAAAGTTTTACACCCACCAGATATCCGCCGGCAATTCCCACCAGGTCAAAAAACGCGGTTAACAACGGCAGACAGATAATCCCTGCAAGTACTTTAGGGCTGATCACATATTTTAGCGGATCAATGGCCATCATTTCCAATGCAGGAAATTGATCCGTAATTTTCATGATACCGATTTCAGCAGCAATGGCAGATCCGGCTCTTCCCGTCACCATCAACGCACACAGCACAGGCCCGAGTTCCCGGATAATGGACAGAGCCACCATAACGCCTAAAACCGCTTCCGCCCCGAACTGGCTCAAGGAATAATATCCTTGAATACCCAGTACCATTCCGGTGAACAATGCGGTAACAAACACGATTAAAAAGGACTTGGACCCGATAAATTCGATTTCTTTAACCAGCCGGTGAAACCTGAACGGCGGCAAAAACGCCTGGATCACCGTGACAAACAAAAAAATTCCGCTCCTGCCGAAAACCTGAAGGCGGTACAAGGTAAAATGACCTAATGCTGCTGCAAACTGCAAAATTATTCGCCTCCTTTATTGAAAAAGAATTTCATCCAGGTAATTTTTATCTGTACGGGTAAAGGGTATGGGGCCTTCGGGTTCTCCATTGATAAATTGCCTTACACGGGGGTCTTCACTGTTTCTTATCTCGTCAACCGTTCCTTCGGCAATGATGTCCCCGTAAAAAAGGATAATAATATTATCTGCAATCCTGAAACAGGATTTAATGTCATGGGACACCACGATGGTGGTAATATTCAGCGCCCTGTTCAGATCCTTGATCAATTTATCAATGACCCCGGTTGAAATCGGGTCAAGACCGGATGTGGGTTCATCATAAAAAATCACTTTCGGATCCATAACAATGGCCCGGGCAAGGCCCACCCGCTTCATCATTCCGCCGGAAAGCTGGGACGGCATCAGCTTTTCCGTTCCCCTCAATCCCACCATTTCCAGCTT
>JBNKNP010000296.1:0-9445 GCA_050293905.1 Desulfobacteraceae bacterium
ATCCTCCACCAGGATATCTGCCAGGCGGGGCCGTGCAGAGCCGTTTCCGCCGATTTGCACGGTCCACCCATCCGGGGTGCCGTACAAAGAAACATCTTTGATGCAGTTTTCCGCACATTGAATTTTGCATCCGGAAACCCCCATCTTCATCTTACTGGGCAGGACCATGCCATGGTAATATTCATCCAGTTCCATTCCCATCTTAAGACTGTCCTGCTGCCCCAGACGGCAATAGCTTGTCCCGGGACAGACCTTGACGCTTCTGACACAAAGTCCAACCGCATGCCCGGGATGCATTCCCAGCTCTTTCCAGATATCATCCACCTGGTCCTCTGTAATGCCGAGCATGGCAATCCGCGCGGCACTTGTAATTTTAAGATTCGGCACCTGGTATTTTTCCGCTACCTTTGCCAGGATTTTTAACTGCCCTGGGGTTATAAGCCCGCAGGCTATATGAGGGGCAATCGCATAGGTGGGATTTTCGTTTCCCCTTTGACGAATAACCCCTCTGTCACCATCTTTCAACATATCAACTCCTGTTTTATTGCTTTTTAACTGTTTTTCATTTTCTCAATTATAAACGGCGCATAGGCCATGTCGGTTTTCATGATATGATTTTTTAACCAGTCTTTAAGAAAATCCATCAAATCCATGGTTACAGTTGCCTTGCCCGATTCAAATTCTTTCTGGAAATCAGTCACCTGGCTCACCAGTTTTGCATGAATTTTCTTGTGCTGCCCTGTTTCAGGGTATTTATATCTGTCAAACAACTCTTCTTCATAATTAAAATGGCTTACCGTATACTGGGCCAGATCATTTAAAATCCCGCCGACCTCGGCAGCCCCTTTCTGGAGCCGCATGGCCTTATGAAGCAGATTCACCAGCCTTACCAGTTCCTTGTGCTGGGTATCTACAGCTTCAATGGATGTCTCAAGCCTGGCGCTCCATGCCATTAAATCCGGGATATCCCTGCCGTCCACGGACATTTGTCCGGCTGTGTCGCGGCCTGTTCCGCCCGATACCCTGAAAACCGATATCATTTTTCTCAGGTCCAGGGAAAGGGCGTCCAGATCCTTGGCCCCTTTTGTCATGTTGGCTGCCCGGCCTGACATTTCCGAGGCAATGGTATCTACTTTTGCGATATCCGATGCGATTTCAGATGCCACCTGGGAACTCTGAGCCACATTTTCATTAACCTCGGAGATCCCGATGGATGCCTGTTCAATATTTTCGGCCACTTCACCGGCTGTTTTGGATTGTTCTTCAATGGACTTAACGATCTCATTGACAATTTCATCCACATTCAAAATAACCTGGGAGATACTGCCGACCTGATTCACCGTATCATTGGTTGAATTCTGTATGCTTTGAATTTTTTCCTGGATGCTCTTTGTGGCATCTGCCGTCTGGGACGCAAGGCTTTTAATTTCATTGGCCACCACGGCAAATCCCTTTCCGGCCTCACCTGCCCTTGCGGCTTCAATGGTGGCATTCAGCGCCAGCAGATTGGTCTGCTCGGCAATTTCCGTTATGACTTCAGTTACATTGGTGATTTCTTTTGCCGCATCTCCCAGGGTCCCGACTTTCTGTGTTGCCTCATCCACCTGCTGTTTGGCTGAGTGTGATATCGTCCTGGCCTGATTGCAATTCTCAGCCACGCTGTTAATATTGTTCTGCATCTGCACTGCGGCCTGGGCAACACTGCCGATATTGGTGGAGGCTTCTTCACTGGCAGCAGCAACCGTATGCATGCTGGTGTTCATCTCTTCTGCCGCAGCTGCCACTGAATTTGACCGGGCATATAAGTCAGAGGATTCCTCATCCATCTCTTCAGAGGCCATAGAAACCTCTGAAGACGATGCAGCAATGGTTTCGGTCTTTCTGCCGATATTCATGATGATATCATCCAGGCTGGATATAAATCCGTCAAAACAGTCTGCAAGCACACCCACTTCATCCTGCCTGTCCAGTGCCAGCCTGGCAGTCAGGTCCCGGTCATCGCCCGTAAATGAATTCTCAAGGCTGGTGCCCATTATTTTCAAAGGCTTAAAAAACATATATTGAAACAGTACGCCCATGCATCCCATAATAATGATCAGACAGACAATTGCGATACCTGCTGTTTTGTAAATTGCAGCAGATTTAAGGCGTTTGGGAAGATTGTTAAGTTCTGCTCTGACTGTATTAATACTGTTTTGTACGGCTGAATCCGCTGTTTGCGATCCGATCCTGTCAAGCTCCCCTGACACGGTACTCACCGTCCGGGTGACTATTGAGGACTGGAAAAGGACAAATGAAAAAATCACTGCCACGAAAGCAGCAAAGACAACGGTAAACAAAACGCCTGCCATTCTATAATCAAGCCTTTTTTTTAATACTGACATGGATCTGTATTCTCCTTATTTTCTTCAGAACACAATCATCGACAAGATATTCCGACAAATTAAAGTCATAGTATATAATAAGTCGGGGAAAATGCAAAGCCTATTGAAATATTTGCAAATGGTCGCCCAGTTATAGTATGACTGTTATATTTTGATTGAAACAGGACAAAAAATGGACCCGCAGACCAGAGAAATAAAATATCAGAACCAGGCCCGGATGCTGGCCAATAAAGTTAAGAAAAAATACCGGCACCTGCGCAAACGTTATGCAAAACAGCATCTGGATATTTTCAGGCTGTATGACTGGGACATTCCTGAAATCAGGGCGGTGGTGGACTGGTATGCCGGCCACCTGGTGGTTGGCGAATACAGCCGGAAACAATCCACTCCAGACTGGCTGCCGCTCATGGGGAAAGAGGTTGCCAAAGCGTTGGACGTTCCTGAAAAAAACCTTCACCTTAAAATCCGGCGGTCAGGCATCAAAGACGGAACCCGGTACAAACGGATCAATCACACCGACAAGAAAATCATCATGCGTGAACGGGATCTCAAATTCTATATCAACCCCTGCGACTATGTAGATACCGGCCTTTTTTCCGATCACCGGGACACCCGGCAGATGGTCAGAGAACTGGCCGAAGGCAGGCATTTTTTAAATCTGTACTGCTATACCGGGGCCTTTACCTGTTATGCGGCCAAAGGCAACGCGGCCCGGACCGTCTCTGTTGACCGCTCGCAAACAGCCATCAAGTGGCTGAAAGAAAACCTGGAACTTAACGGATTATCAGATAAAAGACATCACCTGGTCCAGAAGGACGCCCTGGATTTTCTGGCTGATGCCGACCCCCGGTTTCAGGATTTTGACCTGGCTGTGGTGGATCCCCCGTCGTATTCAACCACCCGGATAAAAGAACGCCATTATGACATTGCCCGGGACCATCCTGAAATGCTCAATGCCGTGTTCAGGCTGATGAAGCCTTCGGGCATTGTATTTTTTTCAACAAACCATCAAAATTTTAATTTAAAAACCCATGCACTGGCAGTAACCGATATTATGGAAATTACCGATCAGACCATTCCCGAGGACTATCAAAGCAAACAAAAGAAAATACACCGATGCTGGAAAATAAAAATATGATATTTGACCCTTTTGAAAACCGCCAATGCAGGGACACGAGAAATCAACTGGCTTCTGCTGTGATCAACGCCATCCGGAACCGGTCCATGTCCCCTTTTGATGAGGCTGCCCTGGCGTTGCAGCAGCCGGACAAACCCTTTATCACAGACTATATTCAAAACCGGAAGTCCTGCCTTGAAAATATCCTGGACCAGCTCATGGCGGCCAATCCTTCTTTTGAGCCGGAAAATGCCCGGGAGAATATTCAGGAAATCAGAAATGTTGCTGTGCTGCTGTGGAACCACTATCTCTTTTTTGAATTTCATGAATGGCTGGAAGAACTCTGGCAGAACGAAACCGGGCCTTTTAAGAAGGCACTCCAGGCCCTTATTCTTGCAGCAGTTGTGTATGAACAGCTTCAATATGACAGGATCGACCCTGCAATAGAACTTGCAAAAAAAGCCGCCGTGATCTTTGATCAGCAAAAGGCGCACATCCCTGAATGGGGCAAAGCCGACCTTTTCATAAAAAAATTTGACCGCCTTGATCCCATCCCGCCGGTGCTGGATATGGCCTTGAATGTGAAATAAAGGAAGAGACACATGATGAAAATAGTCATGGTTGGTTTAGGAGGATGCACAGGATCGATCTGCCGGTACCTGGTTGCCGTTCTGGCCCAGAAAATCAATCCAGCCCCTTTTGTCCCCTACGGCACACTGACCGTAAACATCGTCGGCTGCCTGATCATCGGTCTGCTGGGCGGCTTGTCCGAAACCCGCCAGATATTTACGCCGGAAACACGCGCCTTTGTCATGATTGGATTTTTAGGCGGCTTTACCACCTTTTCAACTTTTGGGTATGAAACTTTTACACTGACCCGCACCATGCAGCTCCTGCCGGCCCTGACCTACCTCGGGGCCCACCTGATTCTGGGTTTCGGTGCTGTGTGGCTGGGATTTTCCCTGTCAAAAATCATATAAACAGGAAAACAACATGACGGATTCAAACAAAAGAACACACCATTTTTCAGCGCAGGTATATTACGAAGACACAGACCATTCAGGTGTTGTCTACCATGCCAATTATTTAAAATTTTTCGAACGGGCAAGAGAGGATGTCATCGGGGTTAAAACCCTGGCCGATCTCTGGCATTACCGGGAAATCGGATTTGCCGTTTATAAACTGAGTATGAATTACAACGACGGCGCTGTTTTCGGCGACCTGCTCGATATCAGGAGCACCTGGGAAAAAGAAGGCGATTACCGGATCATCTTTACCCATGAGGCCTGGCGGCCCGGCGGGACAAAACCGGCTGTTTCCTGCCGCCTGGATCTGGTCTGCCTGGGACCCAATAAAAAACTGATGCCCATTCCGGACCTTGATTTTTTAAATGAATCTTTTTAACCGGCAGCAGGTGAACCATCGCATATATCAATAAAACCATCTTAACAGCAGTAGTGGCGGCCCAAAACGGGGAAATCTTTGAGCTGGAAGGATACGGTGCCGCAGGCATGTCGGCAAAAGACCCTGTGGTGCTTGAAAAAAACAACACCCTTCCCATGCCCAACGGCAGTGAGCTGATGATGCTCCCGGACAGACGGCCCATTGTGTATAACATTGCCCTGGACCGGTTTGAAATCATTGAGAACAATCCCTGGGAACCAAAAGAAAAAATATTTCCCGTGGCGGTCTTTAATTCACCCGGATACGTCAACCGCCATTTCTGCGCCTATGATGATACTGGCATTGATGATCCCCTGCCGCTGTTTTCCTATGGCGCTGCCGGATTTGGCAAAAATAATTTCCGGTCTGCCGCCCTTCTGGTGGATGACGAACCCCGCCAGGACTTAAGGCTGATGCCGCAAAAAAAAATCATGGCCGGTGTCCGTGAAATGGCAAAAAAGTATCCGGATAACCGGCTGATCCGCCATCTTGAAACCTGTGCATTAAAATACGGATGCCCGGCCGGGAAGAATTTTTTTCTCAAACGGTACGAAGCACCGCTGCCTGCTTCCACGGTCTGCAATGCCGAGTGCCTGGGCTGCATATCGCTCCAGACAGAGAACAATCTGTGCGCCTGCCAGGAAAGAATTGCCTTTACCCCGTCTCCGGAGGAAATCGCCCAGGTGGCGGTGGAGCATATCCGCCATGTGGACCGGGCAGTGGTCAGTTTCGGCCAGGGATGTGAAGGAGATCCGTTAACGGCCTTTTCCGCCATCGAGCCTGCCATCCGGCTGATCAGAGAGCAGACAGATGCCGGGACCATCAACATGAATACCAACGCTGGCATCCCCCAAAAGGTTGATGCGCTTTGCAGGGCCGGCCTGGATGCCATGAGGGTCAGCTTAAATTCGGTCAGGAAAGAGTGTTACCATGCCTATTTCAGGCCGAAATCCTATGAATTTTCAAATGTTCTGGCGAGCATTGAAACAGCAAAAGCCCATCATAAATTTGTTTCCATCAATTACCTGAACTGCCCCGGGTTTACAGATGCACAAAACGAAGTTGCCGCCCTGATCCGCTTTATTGAAACCTTTAACATCGATATGATCCAGTGGCGTAATTTAAATTTTGACCCGAAAAAATATTGTGAACTCATGGAAACCATTGAACCGGGCGGCCCGCCCCTGGGAATGGACAGGGTGATAAAAGAGCTGTCCGGCCGTTTTCCGTCTCTCATCCACGGATATTTTAACCCGCCGGTAAATGCCCATGGAAAATAGATCCCTGATCCTGATGGATGAAACCCTCAGAGAAGGGATGCAGTACCGGGGCGTGATGTTCTCATTAAAACAGCGGCTGGAGATCCTGGACTTCCAGGAACAGCTCGGGGTTGACATCTGCCAGGCCGGATATCCTTCCGCCCATAAAGAGGAAGCAAAAATCCTTGCCGCACTTGTGGATCATGCCCGCAAAAATCATTACCGGATCCGTATGGCAGCCATGGGACGGGCCATAAAGGAGGATGCGGCAGTCATGATAAACGCCGGGGTCAGTGAAATGAATCTGCACCTGCATATTGCTCCGGGCACACGGCCGGATGTGCTGGACAACACCTTAAAAAATCTTGCAGATCTCCAGGCATTTGTTCAACAACAGGCACCGGATGCCGGATTATGCATCGTCATGCTCGATATCGGGCGGTCAGACGCCAGAACCCTTGAGCAGGCCGTCCGATTCTGCAGCCGGCAGAAAATTGAACTTCTCTCACTGCCGGATACTTCGGGCATGATGTCACCCTTCCAGGTCTTTCAGACCATTTCAAAATTGTCTGCAATAGCCGGGCAGACCCGGCTTTCCATTCACTGCCACAATGACATGGGAATGGCCTCGGCCAACACAATCATGGGCATAGAGGCCGGCGGCAGTGTTGCTGAAGTATCCGTGCTCGGCATCGGTGAAAGAAACGGGATTGCCGATCTGTTCACCACGGCCAGGATGCTGCAGTCCTCAGGTTTTGATATCCAGTTGAACACCCAGGACCTGGCCACCTTTCATGCCTACTACAAATACATTGATACCATTGTCTATCAGCAGCTTGGTACGCACCTGCTCCATGCTTCCACCCCGTTTTTCGGCCAGGCCGTTAAAACCCATGTGGCCGGTACCCATGCGGGCGGACAGTTCGGCATGGCGTCCAAAGAGCACTATTATCTGAACAGCCTGTGCGGCAGACACCTGGTAAAAAAATATCTTACCCGCCACAAAATAGACTGTCCGGACAGCCTGCTGGAAAAACTGACAGATGAGATAAAGGCCGAAAGCCTGCGGCTCAACCGGAGCCTGACACCGGCGGACATAAAAAAAATCATTGTTTTGCTTGGTAATTCCGGTTAATCAAGGTATACTGAATACAGCATAATAATCATTTAAGGCGCGGTGTTTGACTCATTTGAATATTAATATAACCGGGATTGTCATCATCTGCGGCAATTATGGCAGCGGCAAAACCGAGACATCTGTCAATTTAGCAGTGAAACGAAAAAATGAGGGCATTGATGTAAAGATCGCCGATCTTGACCTGGTGAATCCGTATTTCAGGACCCGGGAGGCAAAACATCTCCTTGAAGCCCTGGGTATTGAGGTTGTTCTTCCGGACAGGCAGTATACGAATGCAGATCTTCCCATTCTTTCCCCTGCTGTTTCCGGAATTATCAGGCAGCCGTCCGGACTGACCATTCTGGACACGGGCGGGGATGATGTGGGTGTGACCGTTCTGGGAGCGTTAAAGGATCATCTTGAAAAACAAGCCGTTCAGATGTTCCAGGTGATCAATCCGTTCCGGCCGTTTACACAGACCGTGGAGGGCTGTATCAAAATAAAAAACGACATTGAAGCTTCTTCAAAAATGAGCATCACCGGATTGATCGGCAATGCCAACTTGATGGATGAGACGAATCCCGACCACATTTACTATGGATATGATTTGCTTAAAAATGTCTCCAAGGCCACCGGACTTGGCATCGCGTTTATCACGGCAGACTCGAACCTGCTGCCGCTGCTGGAACCGGAGCGTTTTGACTGCCCGGTCCTTGAAATAGACAGAAAACTGACCTTTCCCTGGAAACGGGTTGAACCCCTTTAAGGAGTGACTGTAAAAATGGCGTATCAGCATATTATTGATTCTGAACGGTGCAAAGGATGCGGCCTCTGCGTTGATGTCTGCCCCAAAAACGTCCTTGAAATAGCGGACAAGGTAAACATTAAGGGGCATTTCCCTGCATTCCAGGCCCGGCCCGAAGATTGTATCCACTGCACCCTGTGCTGCATCATGTGTCCGGATGTGGCCCTCAGCATCGTTGAAAAACAAAAAGCTGAAAAAAGGAAAAAGCCATGACCAAAGTATTAATGAAAGGCAATGAAGCCATTGGCGAAGCAGCAGTCCGTGCCGGATGCAAAAATTATTTTGCCTATCCCATCACCCCCCAGTCTGAAGTGGCCGAATACCTGGCCAAACGCCTGCCTGAAGTGGATGGTGTGTTTGTACAGGGAGAAAGTGAAGTGGCTGTTGGGTACATGATCTTCGGTGCTGCCGGTGCCGGGGAACGGGTCATGACAACCTCTTCCAGCCCGGGCATCAGCCTTATGAGCGAAGCCATCTCCTATATTGCCGCAGCCCAGCTTCCGGCGGTGTTTGTCAATATCATGCGCGGCGGCCCAGGTCTTGGCGGCATCCTGCCCGCCCAGGGGGATTATTTCCAGGCCACCAAAGGCGGAGGCCATGGTGATTATCATTTGCTGGTTCTTGCGCCGGACGGTGTCCAGGAAGCGGTTGAAATGACCATGAAAGCCTTTGCCCTTGCCGACAAGTACCGGAATCCTGTCATGATCCTGGGTGACGGGCTGATCGGCCAGATGATGGAGCCTGTGGAATTTCCCCAAACCCTGGTATCAGAACCGGTCAACACCGATGCCTGGGCCACCAGCGGCATGTCCTTTCGCAAGAGCAAACAGAGAAATCTTGTAAAATCCCTGTTTTTAGACTCCACTGAACTTAATGACAACAACCTTGCCTTAAAAGCCAAATACGACCAAATGAAAAAGGATGAGGTGCTGTATGAGGCATACAATACCAAAGGCGAATACACCATTCTGGTCGTCAGTTACGGCACCATGAGCCGGGTCTGCAAAACCGCCATTGATCTTTTGGAGGAACAGGGTGTTCATGTGGGTCTTATCCGCCCCCAGACCCTGTTTCCCTTTCCCGAGGATGCCATCTTTAAAGCGGCTTCCCAAAAAAGCTGCAAATCCGTGATCAGTATTGAACTGAGCATGGGCCAGATGGTTGAAGATGTTGAGCGAAGCGTTAAAGGGACCCGGAAAGTTGACTTTTTCGGCGAATGCGGCGGTGACGTGCCCTCACCTGAAAAAATTGCGGAAATTCTAAAAGCCCTGATCTGATTTGCAAGGGTTAATTGGAGGAGACATAAAGAATGGGAAAAAC
>JBNKNP010000297.1:0-2958 GCA_050293905.1 Desulfobacteraceae bacterium
AGAAATTCAACTATGGAAAACTACAGTCACCTAAAGCGGATCTATTGGTGATTTGCGTCAAGTTTTCCCAATACTTGTAGCGGCATCAAAGCCTCATATTGGCAGCAATACTGGGAAAAAAGTAAAAGTTATTCTTTCAGAGGGTGACAAGCGCGTAACCGAGATAAAGGGTTTGAATCCGTAATGCAAAGCTATAACAAGGCCATCAAATTCGCTCCCTTCGGTCGCCGGACGCTCGCAAGCTCGCGCCGTTTATGGCGGCGTTGGGCTGGAATCTATGGCTGAAATTGAAAGATTCGGAAAAGACCCATTAACAATTCGCGATCTGTATTTCCTGAATGCAAAGGACCATGATGACATTCCGGGAAGTTTGAATTTTTCGAGTCCTAACTTTATTTGCTTGATAGCATGGGATTCTGACAGATCATCAGTCGATGAGATTTCATCGCTTGTCGAACCGCTAATCAATAGTGGTGCGTCTTACTTCTGTACTTGGGGCAACGATTGTGAACGTGTACATGATATCATCGATGAAATTGACAGTTATCCGTATAACGATATAGGTTCCCCGGAGGATTCTAAAGGAATTCAGTAAAAAAGAAATAGACGTTGGCTTATAAAAAGTTTATCATAGTTCTAACTCGATATAGTTATAAGTGTGTAATCTTTTTATAACAAGGTGATTTATGAATCCAGTACTAAACCCATTTGCTCCAGGTGCAGGTTCTCAACCCCCTGAATTAGCTGGCAGAGACAGTATAATTTTAGATGCGGATATTGCTATCCAGCGTATTTTAGCAGGAAAAAACAGCAGATCACAAATCCTTACAGGATTAAGGGGAACAGGCAAGACTGTGCTTTTAAACAAAATTGAAAACGATGCCGAGTCCCATGGCCATATAACCTCTTTTGTTGAATCTCCTGAAAAAGGGAATCTGCCTAGTTTATTGTACCCTAAAATCTACCAGGTATTATATAAGGTTTCTAAAGTGGAAAATGCTAAAAGGTATGCGCATAAAGCGATGCGCGCCCTGAAAGGCTTTGCAGCTGCCTTCAAGATCTCAGTTGGAGATGTTTCCCTTGCGGTTGATCCAGAGGTAGGGATTGCAGACAGTGGAAACCTTGAAATGGATATCTGTGATTTATTTCTTATGGTTGGAAATGCAGCAAAGGCAGCGAGCAAGGTATGGACTTTATGTATCGATGAAATGCAGTATCTGTCTGAAGCAGAGCTGGCCTCTCTTATTGTGGCAATACACAGAGCTAATCAAAAACAGTTACCAATATTGCTTTTTGGAGCGGGTTTGCCACAAATCGCTGCCTTATCCGGAAATGCCAAATCATATGCTGAGCGACTGTTCTCTTTTCCGTCTGTGGGCCCGCTTGACAGGCTGGCCGCGATTCAGGCAATTAAGAACCCGGTTGAAAAGGAAGGAGAAACAATATCTGAAGAAGCTCTTGAGGAAATAGTGAAACAAACACAAGGCTACCCATACTTTCTTCAGGAATGGGGATATCAGGCATGGAATGTGGCAGAAAGCTCACCAATACAACTTAAAGATATTGATAGTGCTTCTGATTTGGCGCTTAAACGACTGGATGAGAGTTTTTTTCGTGTTCGTTTTGACCGCTTAACTCCAAAAGAGCGTGAATATGTTCAGGCCATGTCAAAGCTTGGAAGGGGACCGTATAGGTCGTCGGAAGTTGCGGAACAGCTGGGCGAAGATGTCAAGGCCCTTGGCCCTTGCCGGGCTAAAATAATTGCAAAAGGAATGATTTACAGTCCATCTTACGGTGATATTGCTTTTACAGTTCCGATGTTTGAGGATTATATAAACCGCCTGTATATGAATCAAATGAAAACCTAGCGCATCCTAACAAAAACATGCTGACGGTCAAGCCGCAGATGTTCAAGTTCTGCTCTAAAATCATGAAAATAGAAATACGACAATATGAGGCCAACGATGAAGAGCATGTGGTCCAATTATGGACGGAAAAATTGATCAGAATCATATGTTTTTGCGACTTCATCAATCGAGCTCAAAAACGGCTCTTAGCGGCCTCATTTTAATATCAAAATGAACAGAGTGAAACCGGGATGAGAAAATCTTTTAAGAAAAAAATTATCCCATCCCGGCAAAGGGTCATGCCCGTCATGTGTGACCGGCGTTACTAAACGGTTACATCAGGATGCAGGTCTTGGCGCGCAGGCCGCTTTCCTTTGCAGCGGCCTTATAGCAGGCGCTGCGTTCTTCCGGGCTGGAAGAACTGTAATCACAGGCCCTTAAGACATCCATCAATCGTTTTTTTTCCAAAGAGCAGCACATGGCTGCTTTGTTTTTTTTATATGAAGTCATTGTCACCTCCGGAGATATACTGCTTTTCATGGCAAACGTGTTTTTTCTGCCATGTCGGTTAACTTTAAATAATAAGACGTTATTGCCGTAATTCAATCGTAACGCGCTAAAATTTTATTTTTATATTGTAAGTTTTGAATCAAATAGCTAAAATTATTAGCTCGTTTTTATGACTATTAAGTCTTACGATACAAAAATACTGAAAATATTTAAATGGAGAAAATAAATATGGCACAGACCATTGCACAGAAGATAATTGACCGGCACTATGTCCAGGGAGAAAAATCACCGGGTGAGGAAATCGCCGTAAAGATCGACCAGACCCTTACCCAGGATGCCACAGGCACCATGGCATACCTCCAGTTCGAGGCCATTGGCGTGCCCCGTGTGAAAACGGATTTAAGCGTCAGCTATGTGGATCACAATACCCTGCAGTCGGATTTTAAAAATGCAGACGATCATCGGTTCCTGCAGTCCATTGCCAACCGGTACGGGCTTTATTTTTCACGGCCGGGAAACGGGATCTGCCACCAGCTTCACCTGGAAAACTTTGCAAAACCCGGCGCCACCCTGATCGGGTCGGACAGCCATACCCCGACAG
>JBNKNP010000298.1:0-12025 GCA_050293905.1 Desulfobacteraceae bacterium
CACAGATGGCCGTAAAATTTCCAACAGATTCATTTAACAGTGCATGTACACCGAATGTTCTGCCGGCAAGGACTTCATCAAGTGTGAGAGACTGCCCGTTTGCAGATCTTGCATTTAAAAAGACCTTTCCTTTTAAAAGCATATACAAGGTTGTCTGCTCCTGGTTTTGTCTGAACAGGATGGTTTCCTCTCCAAACTCCTGGATCCGGGCAATCTGTCCTATTTTTTCAAGGATGTGGTCTGGCAGGTCTTTTAAAAAATGAATGTGTTTCAGCGTTTCTTTTTCAACCATGAATGAATCCTGTTTTAAATGTATGCCTCATATGACAAGGGTCAGGGATTCTATTTCTTCAATCTCCTCTTTGAGTTCCGGATTTTCGTCCAGCACTTTAATAATCATCTGAGCCCGCTTGTCCATGTTCTGTTTATACTGGGCAGCCGCTCCCTGCAGCATATAGAATGCCAATTCATTATTCTCCTTGAATAATTGGATCAGTCGTTCGCCTTCCAGGGTAATAACTTCGCAGGGTTCCTGGCAGACTGCAGTATAAGAGGCTTTCTGATTTTCGAGTAATGCCGGAATACCAAAGGAACCGCCGGATTGAATAAAGGCTAGAATCAAATCAATATCATCCGTGACTGGCTGTTTTACCGCAACCTGTCCCATAACCAGCAGGTAAAGCCGCTCTGCTTTTTCCTTGACGGTGAGCAATTGCGTACCTGCACCGAAAATGGATAAATTAGCTTCCTGTGCGATAATCTCCAACAGATGATCCGGAATCTTTTTTAAAATATTAATCCGCTTTAAATCTTTTACTTTAACCATGGTAGGTTCTATCCCCTGCTGAAAAAAAAGATCAGAATCACAAAAGAAATGGAAACAGCAGCTGTAATGCCGACCGGAAAGGTGCCGTGGCTCATATCATAATAAAGCCGGCGTTTTTTTATCTCAAGCCGTTGTCCGCGACACCCCTGAATCAACCAGAGATTGACAAAAAAGAATAGCGCCAGGTGTATAGCGGCACTGGATAACAGAGTGCTCAGGAGTTTAACCATTCCCATGAGCCCGGATTCGCAGATCCGGTTCAGACTGTTGAGTCCCAGATCTAAAATTCGATAGATCAGGCGGCCGGACATTCGGTACGTCCAGTCAAAATCAAGGTTGCGGGCTTTGACTTCCGGAACATAAAGCCCTGCTAAAAGAAGCAGAGTAAAAGCAAATGCACCAAACAGCAGCAGCTGAAGCTGAGTAACCACATGGGCCCCTGTATAGGGTTCATAATAAACCGGAAACGGCAGCAGATCATACAGCGGCCGGAAATATACACCGATGCCGACACAAAAAGCCGCAGCAATTCCCATGGCCACCAGCATGTTGACCGGGGCTTCCTTGGTACGGATACCTGAATCATGGCCGAAAAAGGTAAAAAACGGCACTTTGATGCCTGCATGGTCGACAACACCAGTGGAAGCGAACTGCAGTACCAGCCAGAGCAGGAAAAACTTCTCGTGTGCGGATGCACTCACAATCATGGATTTGGACACGAATCCTGAAAACAAAGGAAATGCAGATATGGACGCAGCCCCGATACAGCAAAACAAGGCGGTCAGCGGCATTGTCTTATACAGCCCCCCAAGGTCTGTTGCATTCATTTTTCCGGTTCGGAATAACACCGCACCCATGGACATAAACAAGAGCCCCTTGAAAAGGATATCTGTAAACGCATGGGCAACCGCCCCGTTTATGGACAGATTCGTGCCGATTCCGATTCCCACCAGCATAAAGCCGACCTGGTTCATCAGGCTGTAGGACAGGACCCGCCTCATATCGTTTTCAAGCACGGCATAAAAAATAGGCAGGGCCGTCATAAAAGCGCCGATAACCATTAACACCGGCTCTCCGGGAAACGTCCTGACAAGCAGATACACTGCTGATTTAGTCGTAAATGCGCTTAAAAAAACAGTCCCTGCCGGGGTGCTCATGGGATAGGCATCCGGCAGCCAGGCATGGAGGGGAATAATGGCCGTATTCAGTGCAATCCCGATAAAAATCAGATAGGATTCAATGCCGGAAAGACCAATATATTCAAAGGCAAGGGTTCCTGTTTTCTGGATGTACAGAACTATTCCGGCCAGAAGAAAAAGGCCACCGATCATGTGCACCAGAAAATAGCGGAAACCGGCTTTTCGTGACTCTTTTGTCCGGGAGGCAAGAATCAGGAAAGTGGAACTGACACTCATGATTTCCCAGAACAGATACAGGGAAAGAAAATCACCGGCCAGAACCACGCCCAGGGCGGACCCGATGTAGATCAGACCGGAGACATGCTGCAGGTTATCCTTGACGTTTAGCGCAAATACAACACCGATAAAGGCCATAATGGTAAAGATATATGAAAAAATGCAGGAGAGTTTATCCACCCGTCCCAGGATGAGTTTATATCCCCAGAAGTCAACTTCCCACATGTTGCCGGGCTTAAGATTGATCAGAATGATAAAAACAAGTACCGGCAGCGCCAGCAGGAATACGGATTTTATCTTTCCCTTTAAAAAGGGAACAAGACAGGCACCCAATATCAATATAAAGGCAGGAGGCAGAGTATTAATCATCATAATAATCCTCTTTGCGCATGACAATTTTTCTGATGACCTTGGCCACAAATATCAGCAGGACATAGGAGATAAATCCGTAAACCGCGTAAAACCCGTAAAAATGTTCCACCGGGAATTCCCCGTGCATATCCACAAGACTTTCAGCAATTAGCACCAGAACAAGAGCTGCAAAAAAGCCGTAACGCAACCGCTTGATATTTTTAGGATTATCAAAAATAAACCTTTGTTTTTTCATTACACACCACCGCTTTGTGAAAAAATATAGATTAAATAAACCACAGCAATACCAAGGATGATGTGAAAGGCTGTTTTATACCCCGGGATCGGTTCATGTTCCAGGATCTCAAATTCCTGATTGTTCATTTTTGTTTTTCTTTTTCCCATACAAATAAAACTCCTTTATAATATCACAGTCCAAGACCGGTCTTGATCAGCCGGACAAAGAGTGTTGGATAGAAAAATAAGCCAATGGAAATCCCTGCGGTAATCAGCAACGGAATGACGCAGCACGGGCCGGCTTCGGCATTTTTTATTTCTGCATTTGGATCATCATCCTTTATCTTGCCGAAAAAGCCCTTGTATACAATGGGCAGAAAATAAAATGCATTCAGGAAAGAGGATAGCAAAAGCACCACCATAAAGATGGTCTGCTGGGCTTCAAGCGTTCCTAAAATCAGGTTCCATTTACTGTAAAACCCGCCGGTGGGCGGCAGTCCGATAACTCCCAGGGCACCGATAAAAAAGGCTGCAAAAGTCAAGGGCATTTTTTTACCAAGTCCGCTCATCTGGCTGATATATTTTTTGCCCGTGGCCACATAAATACTGCCTGCACAAAAGAACAGGGTAATTTTTCCAAAGGCATGCATCGCAATATGGATTACACCGCCTAAAAGCCCCTGGGGAGATAACAGGGCCACGCCAAAAACAATGTAGGACAACTGGCTGATCGTGGAATAGGCCAGCCGCCGCTTGAGCTCATCCTGGGACAGGGCAATGCATGATCCCGCAAGGATGGTGACCGAAGCTATGACCATGACCACAATCCCCAGGTGATATGCCGACAAAAGCTCCACCCCGAAAATACCTGTCATCACCCGGACAATGGAAAAGACCCCGACTTTTACAACTGCTACGGCATGCAGCAGGGCACTGACCGGTGTGGGTGCAACCATGGCAGCCGGGAGCCATGAATGAAACGGCATGATCCCTGCCTTTGCAAATCCAAAGACAAACATGAGCAGCAGCACCAGGGCGGCTGGCCTGGATAACTGCCCGGTAAAAATACCGGCAATTGAAAATTCCAGGGTTCCGGTTACATGGTAGCAGTAAATCATGGCAGGCAGCACCAGACCAATGGATGTTCCTAAAATAAAGGCAAGATACCGACGGCCGGACAGTCTTGACTGTTTATCCTGATGATGTGTAACCAAGGGATATGTGGCCAGGGACAGCACCTCATAAAAGAGATACAGGGTTAACAGATTGGCGGAAAATGCAGCCCCGATGGTGGCGGAAATCGCCAGGGCAAAATAAGCGCCAAAGCGTGTCTGCCCGTGCTCGTTCAACCCTCTCATATATCCGATGCTGTAAATGCAGGTGATGATGTAAAGGCCGGCGGCCACTATGGCAAAGGTCATCCCAAGGCCGTCCACCCGGAAGGCAATAGCAGCACCCGGGGCGATGTTAAACAGGGTCAGGGCAATCTGTTTTCCGGCAAGCACGGCGGGCACCATGGACAATACAATGAGCAGTTTGATTGATCCTGCAATAAATTTTAAGGCTTCCTGAACATTGGGTTTATCCGAAAACAAGACCAGCAAAGGTATAATGCACAAAGTAACAAGAACTGCAAGAAGCGGTTTTATCGATACTATGGTTTCCATATTTTATGCAGCCCTTTTTATCATCAATACAGCTTCATTTTAAAAACGGAAGTATAATCGTGTTAACAATGGTCCCGGAATATAGACCCACAACAATCAGGGAAAGAGAAACGCCACTTGAAATAATCAGCATTGCCGTTGGTGCTTCGGCCATTTGTAAGGGTACAGGGCCATGTTTACCGTCCTGCCCGTCTGTCTCAGGCTCAAAAAAACAGATTTCAAAAACTTTAAAAAACAAAACAGCACAGATTAGACTGGAAAAAATAAGGGCGATTGCAAAATGCCAGGCACCGCTCTCAATTGCACCCAGAAGCAGGTACCACTTGCTGAAAAAACCACAGGTGGGCGGCACACCAATGATACTTAAGGCTGCCAGTGTAAATCCTGCCATTGTCCAGGGCATTCTGCGGTAAAGCCCTTGCAGGTCTGAAAAACCAACAGTCCCTTGCTGATACACCATATTTCCAACGGCAAGAAACAAGGCAAACGTCATTAACGAATCATTCACAATATGCAAAACAGCACCTGTCATGCCAAGCGTATTGCCCATCCAGGCACCGCCGACCATATAACCGATCTCACAGACAATGATATAGGCCAGCATTTTTTTCAGGTTTTTCCGGCTCAGGGCCATGATGCCGCCGGCCACAATGGCGATGGTGGCAAGCCATACAACCGCCTGGGACAGATGAAGGGTATGGAAAATATAATCCAGTCCGAATACGGAGACCATCAGTCGTATCATCACATAGACCATGACCTTTGTCATCAAAGGTGCCACCACTCTTGAAAACGCTGTTGGCGCATAAGAATAGGCATTGGGCAGCCAGACGTGCATGGGAAACAGGGCCATCTTGATCCAGATGCCGAGCATGCACAGGACAAAAGCGGTCAATACAGTGGAAGAACCATGGATACTGCCCAGCAGCCGGGCAATATCCTGCATGTTTAATGAACCGGTGACAAGATATAAATACCCGACACCCAAAAGGTAGAAACTGGCGCCGATAACACCGATGACAATATAATTCAAAGCTGCAAGAGGACCACGGTCCTGGTCACCCAACCCAACCATGGCATAGCTGGCCAAGGAAGTTATTTCTATGAGAACATACAGGTTGAACAGGTCCCCTGTTGCCGTAACCCCCAAAAGTCCGGTCACGAACATCATGTACAGGGTAAAAAACGCGCCGGCCCTGTCCGGATGCTCAGCCAGCACACTCTGAAAGCTGGCGATCAGATTCAAAAAGGCAATACCGGAAATAAGCACCAGAACCAGAGCGTTCAATAGATCGATTCTCAGTTCTATGCCGACAGGGGGTGCCCATCCGGCGACATGGTAGGAAATGACACCGGATTTAAGGACACGGATAAGAACCTCTACAGCTGAATAAACGGATACACCAAGGCCGGCAAGAGCGCAACCATAGGCATACTCTTTTTTAATCCAGGCCAGAACACCGGCAACAAGAGCCGCGAACAGCGGAGCAACAATAATGAGTGCAGGAGCATTTTCCATTGGTTAATCTTCCGACAATCGCATTCTTAGTTCATCTTCTTCCAGGGTCTGATAGCGCTGATAGACCCGTATTGCCAGGGCCATGGAAACGCCGAAGGTTGCAACGGAAACTACGATGGCCGTGAGCATGAGCACATGGGGCAGCGGGTTGATATAACCGGCTGCGTGAATAAGCGATTCATGAACTCCCTGATTCATGCCCTGATGCACATCAGGGCTGCCGTGGGCAGCCTGAATAATGGGAATGGTGGCATCGTGCTTATAGCCGATGGAAACATAAAAAAGGATGATGGCTGTCTGAAAAATATTCATTCCCACTATTTTTTTTATCAGATTATTTTTCGCGATCATGCCATACAGCCCGATCATCATGAGAATCACATAGAGCCAGTAATTGTATTTTGCCACGATCAGGGGCAGCAGATCGGTCATTTTGTAAACCTATAATCCTTCATGATATTTGCCTTCTGAGACAATATTAATATAAAGAATGACCATAACCGCTGTAACGGCTATTCCTACGCCGATTTCAACGGTCAGCATACCCAGCGCTCTCACATGATGCGGATCCCATACCAGTGGGGCCAGGGTGGAATAATCGAGAAAATCTCCCCCCATGACCATGCACAGCCCGGCCGTTCCCACATAAATCAACACCCCGACGGCTGACAAAATCCCCAGCGCTTTTTCCTTGACCCGCCCCAGAAGTGTTTTCAGATCATAGGAGATCGCCAGAAGAATCAGGCTGGACCCGAAAATCACACCGCCTTGAAATCCGCCGCCCGGAGAATAATCACCGTGGGCAATGACATAAAGGGCATAAATCTGAATCAAAGGAATAATAATCCGGCACACCGTTTTAATAATCATATCCGGCGGCACCCAATCCTTATCCATGTGTTTGAATTCCGCGCCGACCGCTATTTTTTTATCAATGGCCTTGATATGAAGAATAATGCCTGTGGGAGCGTGAATATAGTAGCGTTCCTGTTTTTTCTTATAATTTCTGAGCAGCAGAAAACAGGCCAGACCGGCAGAAAAGATAACCGCTGTCTCATACATGGTGTCATACCCTCTGTAATCGGCCAGCACGGCCGTGACCAGATTGGGCACCTGGGTCTGTTCCACAGCATGTTCTATATAATAATCAGACACGTGGACGGATGCAGGCGTTTGCGGATCTCCCCAGACCGGAAAGTCCATGGTCCCGTACAACAATAAAGCGCCGGTCAGACTCACGATAATAAATGCGATGGATTTCAATCTTTAGTCCTCCTGGATGTCCTGAAAACAGCGGCCACAAAAAAGACCGTACTGACACCGGCACCGACCGATGCTTCGGTGAACGCGACATCCACAGCCCCCATCACGGCCCAGAGCAGGCACATCATAAATGAATAGGCACCAAAAAGGATGGCTGTTCCCAGAAGATCTTTTACTGCAAGGGCACCGATGGCACAGAAAATAACAAAGGTCAGGACAATCAAGTCTATAGGCCAGATCATGGTCTTGTGCTTTCTCCTCCTTCAGGGTTGTTTATCCGAATCCTTCTTTTTGGTCCAGTGCCTCAATCCTGCCCGCATGCCGGCATCAACTATGGAATGCGTGGCTGTAGGACTGGAAAGAAACACAAAAAAAATGATTAAGCACATTTTTAAGGACAACAAAACACTTTCAACACTAAAATGATGCAGGTTATAGATGGCAAGTCCCACGACCATACTCAGGATCCCAAGGGTATCCAGCTTTCCGGCAGGATGCAGGCGGGTATAAAATTCGGGCATCCGGATAATGCCGACGGTTCCGCCTATAAAAAACAACAACCCGAACATTAGACAAAAGACTGATAAGCTATTTAGTATCATGGCAAAACCGGTTCCGTTAATCATAAAAAGATTCTTCGTATAATCCTTTTCGTTTATGGAAATATCTTGATGCTGCCAGAACAGCCACAAAATTCAGGATCGCATAGGCCAGGGAAATATCGACAAACATGTCGATGCGGTCAAATAAAAATCCGATCAGCAGAAGCAAGACAACGGTTTTGCTGCCGATGGCGTTCACGCCGATGAGCCGGTCCAGCACGGTTGGACCGAAAAGAGCACGATACATGGATACAAGCATCAAAAACAGCAACCCCAGTGCAATACACATAAAAAAGGTATTCATACCTGTTCTCCAAAAATATGGGCAACTTTTTTCAGCATGGTGCCGGGAAGGGCACTTGCACATTCCCGGTCAATGGCATGAACTCTGAAAACACCGTCGGCATCTGCAGTAATCGTTATCGTACCCGGCGTCAGGGTGATGGAATTGGCCAGGGTGGCAATGGCGATGTCGGATTTAAACCTGGTTTTGAATGTTATAATCCGGGGGTCAATCATCTGTTTCATACGCGGATGAAAAGAGATGTAAATCATATGAAAATTGGCTTTCATGATTTCAAGCAAAAGCCAGGGAATATAACAAATGAATCTGAAAAACATTCCCAGATACGCAGGTTCCATGGCAGGTATCAGCAAGTCATAAAAATAATAAGATACAAGAAAGCTGGATACGCAACCCAATACCAGGAGCAAGGGCTCAAACTTTCCGGACAGCACGATCCAGCAGATCATTATAAGCATAAATGTAATCAGAAAAGAAAAAAACGCCTTGAGTTTGCTGTCTTTGTTTATTCTCCCGGAACGGGTCTTATTATTTGTGATTTGATTCACCCCATCCTCCTTGGGCATTTTCACGACAATCAATTAAAAAATTATTTCTCAACACCATATAGCTTGCTTAATTTGCCGTACAGTTTGGAAACAACTCCTTTTTTTTGTGTCTCTGATTCAGCAGCCCCTGTTTTCGAGGATGTTTTTTCAATTCTAAATTTATATGCATCTTCTATCGTCTGGATGAGGGTATCCATATCAACGGGTTTAGATAGAAATTTAAAGGCATTGTATTTTCCGCTTTCAAGGGCATGCTCCACTGTGCCATGGGCGGATAAAACAATACAGGGCAGGTCCGGTTGAAGCACTTTAAGCCGTTTTTGAACCTCTATTCCATCTATTCCCGGCATTTTCAAATCAACTACCGCCACATCAAAGGGTTCTTTTGAAGCAGCATCAATCCCCTCTTCACCTGAAAATGTAGTCGTGACTTCGTAACCGTCGAGAATGAGTCTTTTGGCAAGATAGTTCAAAAATGTCTGTTCATCATCAATGAAGATCAGTTTCATACGACATCCTTGTTATAGACCTTGTTAAAATGGTTATTCAGAGTATCAATGGTTTTTTTGTCTGTCAACTGCATTTAAAACTCTTTTTTTCCTGGTATCAGCAGACAGGGAAAGATGGAATGATCTGCTATATTTTTGGTTGCGGATCCGGTCCAGCGTTCGAGGATGGAGGCTTTGTCACTTGAACCCAGCACAATCATGCTGGCCTGGTATTCCCTGGCTGCCTTTTCAATTTCTTGTTGAGGATCACCCACATAGACATGGGGCCGGGCACGGATACCGGCCTGTTCAAATTCGTCACACAGATCATCGAGTCTCTTTCTTTCTGCCTTACGAACTTTTTGAACTTTATGACTGTCGTGACTTTTCAGGGCATTTTCCTTTAAAACATGCATGATATGGAGTTCGCCGATGACGTTTTTCAACCCTTTGAGAAAAGCGGTGGCTTTTTTCCCTGTATTTTTCCAGTTATTGGCAAACAGCGGCCGTTCAAATATTTTTTCAGGAACGATATTATCGTCCATCATATGCTTGAACACCAAAATAGGAACCTGGGTTCTACGGATCAGCTCAAGGACATCTGATTTGGAATACAGCTTTTCTATCCTCCCTTTGTGGGACCGGCCGATCACAATAAGATCCGGAGATTCTTTTTCGACTACCTTAAGAATTTCAGGGATCAGGGTGGACACTTCAATATAAGCACCCACTTCCAGGCCCATTTCAAACAGATTTTCAGCCCAGTCGATAAACCGGATATTGGCAGTTTCCTTTAATTTAACGACTTCTTCGGTAAGGTATCCGCTGCCACGCTGCAGGGTTACTTTATCTTTTTCAATGACATTTAAAAAAATAACATGTTCCAGAGCTGCCTGACATAATGGCAGCATGGATTTGAGAGCATCGAAGCAAAGACTGTCAAATTTTGTCACAAAGAGCAGTTTTCTGATCTCCATATTCTTTTCCATTCCGTTTATCTGAACCGCAAAATCAGCCGATCATTTTTTTTACTGCCGCTGCAAGTTCTTCAGGTTCTACCGGTTTTTCCAGATAAATATCAGGTTCCGGGACCTGGCCTCCCTTGAATTTTTCCAATGCTTTCTGTGACTTTAAAAAAGACCGCAATGCTATGCCGGTAAACATAATCACTTTCAGATCCGTATAGCCTTCAGAGGTTTTTATATGATGATAAAGCCGGATTCCGCTTCCTCTTGGCATAAGAACATCAAGAATAACCAGATCCGGTTTTTCCTTATCAATTACTTCAAGAGCCTGAACGCCGTCTTTTGCAACCAAAGGGGTATATCCGTTTTCTTCCAGAACTGTGACGACAAATGACAGGACATCCTGATCATCATCTGCCACAAGAACTTTTCCGCTCATAATCTATCCTCCAAATTCAGGTCGTATTGGTTCAGACTGTGCCGGGTAAAGATTTTTTTCCAAGGGAAGTTTAATAATAAATTCAGACCCCTTCCCAAAGCAGGTATCAACTTGAATTTTTCCATTGTGCTCCTCTACAAGTTTTGAGGTAACCAGAAGCCCGAGACCGGTTCCTTTGCCACCTTTTGAACTGAACATCGGGTCAAACAACCGTTCTTGAATGTGCTCTTCCATGCCGCACCCGTTATCAGCCACCTTAAAACAGACCCATTTATTTTCATCAATACAGGTTGTAATCTTTATCTCATGTTTTTTATCCGTATTTTCATCCTCAAGACAGGCATCAATGGCATTATCAATTAAATTTAAAAGCGAACGGTGGATGGTTTGAGGGTCGGCCATGATATCACCAATAGCAGGATCAAGCTGATGGCGTATGGAAATATCATTTGATCCGGCAAAATCCGTTATCAATTCAATTAGTTCCAAAACAATTTCATTGGGAGAACAATTCACGATTTCAGGTTTTCTGTTTTTTGAATATGTCAACAGGTCCTGGGTCAGATCAGAAACGCGTTTAATATTCTTTTTAATGGTTTCCCAGCCGGTCTTGAATTTTTCCCTGTCATCTTTTTCAAGTCCAACATCCACAACATAGCTGCCGCCCTTAAGCCCGATAAGGATGTTTTTCACATAGTGTGCAAGGCCGCTGACCGTCTGTCCCACGGCAGCCAGACGTTCAGACTGGATCAATTCCTTTTCAAGGCGTTTGATTTCAGTTAAATCCTGGTAAAAATAAACAATACCCATAAACTCGCCGTTTTCATAAAGAACATTAAAGGAAAACCTGACCGGTATCTGTCGGCCGTCTTTATTGGTGAAAATATCTTCTTTCCACGGCATTATCTGCTGGCTGCAGTCTTCTTTTGCCAGATCCTTGAAAGTTTTTACCATTTCCGGGCTGTACAGGTCTTCAATCGTCATCTTACCCAGGACATCCCTGGGCTTGCGTCCTGAAATTTTTGCCGCTGATGAGTTGAACACCACGACTTTCCATTCCTGATCAAAAGCTACAATGGCATCATTGCTGCTTTTGATCAGCAGCCGCTGAAAATTGGATGTACGCCGGATTTCTTCAGTGGCCTGGGCAATCTTCTGTTCAAGATTAATCGTGTATTCCTCCAATTTTTCGCGGATAAGAATCTTTTCTTCGGCCCGTTTAAGCGCAATGGCCAGGGTTTCATCCCTGACCGGTTTATTGATGAAATCACTGGCACCATGCTGAAACGCCTTAATGGTTGAATCAATGTCTCCATGGCCGGTAACAATGATCACTTCTTTGTCAGGATCGATTTCCTTAATTGTTTTCAGCAATTCCAGGCCGTCCATACCCGGCATTTT
>JBNKNP010000299.1:0-2564 GCA_050293905.1 Desulfobacteraceae bacterium
GCGAGAATATTGATGTGCCGCCTGCGATGTTTATCGGTGCTGCCTGCAATCCCTTTGCCGATCCCTATGAATACCGGGTTCACCGCCTTGCCAACAAGATAGAGGCCGGCGCGGATTTCATCCAGACCCAGTGCATTTTTAATATGGATAAATTCAGGGATTTCATGAAAAAAGTTGTGGATATGGGGCTGCATGAAAAATGTTATATCCTGGCCGGAGTGACGCCCATGAAAAATGCCGGCATGGCTAATTTCATGTCCAAATTCGTTCCGGGTATGGATATCCCGGATGCTTTAATTAAACGTCTTAAAAGCGTGGATAAGAAGGATCAGGCCGAAGAAGGCATTAAGTTTGCCCTGGAACAGGTGGAGGAGTTTAAGGAAATGGAAGGGGTGGCCGGGGTTCACATGATGGCCATTGAATGGGAACACAAGGTTCCCGAGATTGCCGAACGGGCAAATGTTCTTCCAAGACCGACTGTTTAACTGGTTTCTGACTATTTTTTATAAAAGGGTAGTTCTCTGCAGCATGGGTTTTACGGGATTGCCCTTTTATATTTTGACGGCAGGTCTCTTGGAATGCCCTCCCTTGACTTTGTTAATCGATACAAGTAGTTATTCTTGTATAACTGTTTTTTTTAAAATTAAATAAAAAGGACACCTGTATTTTGACCCTGAATAAAACAGATATTATTGAAAAAATCAGTGAAGCGGATATCCTTAAACCCTCACAGGCCAGAGAAAGTGTTGAAACTCTTCTTGAAATTATTAAAGCATCCCTAACATCCGGTGAAGAAGTGATGATCACCGGTTTTGGTAAATTTCAGATCAATGAAAAAACTGCTAGAAAAGGAAGAAATCCGGCAACGGGTGAGGAAATGATCCTTGCCAAGCGGCGGGTGGTTACTTTTAAATGTTCCGGAAAATTACGGGATGCCATGAATGGATCGTCAGAGTAATATCATTGAATCCCCAGCATCGGAAGCAATCAGCGTTCTTATTGTAGACGATGAAGTTTCCATCCTAAAAGTGTTTAAAAAAGTTCTGGATCGGGCAGGGTTTGAAACCAAGACAGCCCTTAATGGCTTTGATGCTCTCGCATACCTTGAAAAGCGGACGTTTGACATTGTTATCACGGATATTTCCATGCCGAAAATGGATGGGATTGAACTGACAAGGCGGATAAAGAGAAAATATAATTCAGATGTCATTGTTGTCACCGGCCATACCGAAGATTATCAATATGATCAATTAATTCAGATGGGGGCCGGCGATTTTCTTAAAAAACCCGTTGATATTCAAGAACTTGTTTTGAGGGTGAAACGGGTATGGAATGAAACCCGGCTTAAAAAAGATCTGATCCGATACCATAAGGAACTGGCCCAGGCGCAAAAATTTGAATCCATCGGTCTGCTGGCCGCCGGTATAGCCCATGAAATCAATACTCCCACCCAGTATATTGGCGATAATACGAATTTTATTAAAGAATCCTTTGAAGAGCTGTTAGGTGTTGTGGATCATTTTAAGCAATGCCTTGATGCTGCACGGAAAGGAACCCTGGATGAACCGCTCCTTGACAAGATGGAAGCGGTCCTTGAAGATGCAGATGTGGAATTCCTGGCCGAAGAGATTCCCCAGGCGGTGGAACAGACTTTGGAAGGGGTCGGCAGGGTGAGAAAAATTGTCAGATCCATGAAAGAATTTTCCCATCCGGGCAGCGGAGAGAAAAGTATGGTGGACATCCATCATACCATTGAAAATACAGTAACCGTGGCAGTGAACGAATGGAAATATTGTGCAGAGCTAACGCTTGACTTTGAGCCGGATATGCCTTTGATAAAATGCGATACCAGTGAAATGAGTCAGGTTTTTTTAAACCTGATCATCAATGCTGCACATGCGATTACAGAAAAACAGGGCAAAGATACTGAAAAGAAAGGCAAGATAACAATCAGCACACGGAAAAAAGACAAGTGGGTCGAAATCAGAATTTCGGATACAGGAACCGGTATTCCCGATACCATCATTGAAAAAGTCTTTGATCCGTTTTTTACCACAAAGGAATTAGGCAAAGGAACCGGTCAGGGCCTTGCGATCTCCCGGTCGGTAGTTGTGGACAAGCATAACGGAAAACTTGAAATCGAAAGCAAACAAGGCAAAGG
Source organism: Desulfobacteraceae bacterium (assembly GCA_050293905.1). Lineage (GTDB taxonomy): Bacteria > Desulfobacterota > Desulfobacteria > Desulfobacterales > Desulfobacteraceae > Desulfobacula. Next base: position 2,162 of record JBNKNP010000299.1, read on the forward strand.
GACAAGCTTTATTATCAATATTCCGCTATAACGTTATCCGTTCTTTAATTCAAAACCATCAACATTGCATCAGTTATTGAACGCTGGTTTCAAAAAAGCACTTACGGCAAATGATATCTGTCGCTATTGGAGCATCTCGGATTATTCAACATAAATATGTTAATCATTCCTGTTGCATTTTTGGGCTAAGAATGATTATCTCCAATAAAACTGATTTTAGGTTTTAATCCAGCCCATCTATACTTGGTTGGATTCCATTAAAATTTTCAAGATATGCGGTAAACTGTCGGATAATGGAGGGTATAATGACCAATAATTATAATAAAGAAGAATTGACTGGCTATTGTCAATAATAGCTCTTTCGCTTTGTTGCCCCAAGTGGAATATAATTAGGCTCTGTCCC
>JBNKNP010000300.1:0-2616 GCA_050293905.1 Desulfobacteraceae bacterium
TCATGAAATGTTTGCAGATGATCTTCGTTTAACGATGATTCCATGGGAAGATGGCGCGAGGTTTTTCCTCCTCCTCCTCGCGTCCATCTTAATTTCTTTGATAAAGAGGTGCTTTGATGGGGAACATCAAAGACCTGAAACCGGAAAATTGGCTCAAGCTTTACAAGTGAAATAGCATTTCAGAAGTTTAATCCATGGGTCCAGGGATTTAATTCCCATCCATTTTGAGGGATTTTTTCCCAGCCAAATTCAACGGCATCAATCCGCCACCCATCTGATTCCGTCAATTTAATTCAGTTTAAAAAGAAATTTTCACAAATTTGATTCTATCCATATAATTCCCATCCGTACCCAATATTACTCTAATCCCGGATGGAGGGGAATTATGGAGCCTTTGCCCTGTCCCGGCTGTGACACATTTTTTACCCCCAGAAACAAGCTGCAGATTTTTTGCTCGGAACCGGACTGCCAGAAAGCAAGAAAAGCCCTATGGCAGAAACAGAAACTGACAACGGATCCGGAATACAAAAAAGACCAGCGCCTGGCTCAGCAAAAATGGCTATACAGCAATCCTGATTACTGGAAAAACTACCGTCGAAATAATCCTGAAAAAGTTGATAGGAACCGGGCCTTGCAAAGAATCAGGAACCACAGAAAACAACCGGTCAAAACTATCGGTATTGCAAAGATGGACGCGAGAAAATCCTTTAAGAAAAGCATTCTTGGACAATTTTGGCTTGTTCCGGCCATTGCAAAGATGGACCCGGTGAAAATTTTTATCATTACAGCACCGGACAATTCGCCATAATTGCAAAGATGGACTCGGGGACACCAGAAAAATTATGTGCTACTGGTTCATAAAATCCAATGAATCAGGAGGTCAGTATGATCAGAAAAAAGGTACTTGTTCCGGAGCGTCTTCGAACGACCGGTAAAAGCTTTTGTTTTATCCCCCACCGTTTCCTGACGGACGGTTTCCTGCAGTCATTAAGCCTGTACGAACTTGCATTATACCTGTTTCTTGTATTGGCTTCCGATAAAAACGGGCTGTCATTTTACTCAGACAAAAGCATTTGTTCCATACTGGGATTTAAAGAACAGGATTATCTTTTTGCCCGCACCTGTTTGATCTATAAAAACCTGATCGAGCATGACGGTACCCTGTTCCAGGTTCTTTCCCTGCCGGAAAGTCCGTATAAAGAGGCAGTGAAATGATAAGCAGGCGAACCGTATTTGAAATTCACCGGTTGAAAAATCTGGGTTTTTCCATCAGGCAGGTCGCCGATACTCTGAACCTGGACCGGGGAACCGTCAGCAAATATTTAAAGGACCCCGACGGATCCGGTAAAAAGAGGTCTGGCAGGCCTTCGAAATTAGATTCGTTCAGGGACATTATCAAAGCTGCAGTAGAGGAGTATCCCAAAGTTAAGGCGCCGGTCATTTTGAATCTCATAAAGGAAAAAGGATTTGAGGGAGAACTCACCATTGTCCGTGACTATTTAAGGCATTTACGCGGGACCTGTAAAAAACAGGCCTTTATCCGGTTTGAGTCCCGGCCGGGACAGCAGATGCAAGTGGACTGGGGCCATTTTGGCAGCCTGACATACGGAGACAGTTCAAGAAAGTTGTATGCCCTGGCCATTATAGAATCTCACAGCCGCATGCTGCATGTCTGTTTTACACACAGTCAAAAGCAGGCAACCCTTCACCAATGTCTGGCTGACGCTTTTCAATATTTTGGTGGAACCCCAAAAGAAATACTTGTGGATAATATGCTGACAGCGGTGACGGAAAGAGCAGGCTCCATCATTCGATTTAATGAATCTTTTCTGGATTTTTTACGCCACTTTGCCATAACCCCGGTGGCCTGTAATATCCGGGCGCCCCATGAAAAAGGGAAAGTGGAGAACAGCATAAAATATCTGCGTTATAATTTCTGGCCTTTAAGGAATTTTGTCGATCTTGAAGATGTAAATCATCAGGTTTTGACATGGCTTGAAACAACAGCCAATCTAAGGCTACACCAGACTACCGGCAAAAAGCCGATGGATCTTTTAGAAAGGGATAGTCTAAGACCCTTGCCGGATACTTTACCGGACTTCAGGGAAACAGAAACACTAAGAGTATACAAAGATTTTGCCGTTCGTTTTGATACCAACAAATATACCGTGCCGCCCAGGCTGGTCGGCAAACAAGTAACCCTGAAAGCAGACGGCCGGACCGTAAGCATCTTCTACAAAGAAAAGCCCGTGGCCATCCATAATAGAAGTTGGGAAAAAAATAAACGAATTGATCTGCCGTCCCACAGTGAACAGGTTAAAAGACTGAGAAAAAGGCTGTTGATGGACAAACAGGTCATGGTGTTCATGTCCCTGGGGCAGGAAGCGTGCGATTTTCTTGAAAAACTGACGCAAGCTTCACAACCAATAAAGAAAACAATCGCAAAACTTCTATCACTGAATGATACCTTTGGCACGTCTTCAATGATCTGTGCCCTGAGAAAAGCCTTGGATCACAAACTTTACGGGGCGGAATATATACAGAACATTCTTCAACAGGAAATGACTCCCACGACCGAACACCCACCGGTCACTTTGAAAAACAAGGAACTCAACG
>JBNKNP010000301.1:0-18506 GCA_050293905.1 Desulfobacteraceae bacterium
GATCTGGTATAGCCGGCGGTTATGGTTTTTATGGGAATGGCTGTGTGATAAACAACTGGATATTGAAGATGCAACGATGGGAAATTTTGTTCCTGTCATTGACAGTAAGTTGCAATACAAAGGAAAATCCTATCCATCCAAACGTCATCGGGTTCGCAATAACCTGCCGGGGACGCGGAATTTCAGTCCATTGATTCGAAAAACGGAAAAACTTGAAGATTTTATTGGCAAAAAGCTGTCAAAAACAGCTATAAAAAATATCGGCCAGACTCACCCTGATCTTTTAAGCCGTGCCGCGGCTTTTCTGCTGCTCAAAGATTCAAAAGCCTCTTACACAATAGAAGGAGAAACACCTGCGCACAACCGGATAGAACGATGGGGGAGAGCTATAGCTGAAGCTGGAAAACGTAAAATAAGTGTTCCAGAGCTGGAATATCTGCAACAGATTATCATTGAAGACAATCGCTTCACAACTCCGGGATTAAGAAAAGAAGGCGGTTTCGTCGGGGAACATGACCGCATCACAGGTATGCCCATGCCTGACCACATTTGTGCTTGCGCAAATGATTTAAACACTTTGTTATCAGGCCTTATTGAGACGTATGAACTTCTTTGCAAGGATGATTTTGATGCTGTTTTATCAGCAACTATCCTTGCTTTTGGCTTTGTTTTTATTCACCCGTTTGAAGATGGAAACGGGAGGATTCACCGTTATTTGTTTCACCATCTCCTGGCTGAAAAAAAATTTGTACCGAAAGGACTGATATTCCCGGTATCCGCTGTGATTTTGGCCCGGATAGTGGAATACAGGAACGTACTGGAACATTTTTCAAAGCCAAGGCTTGATCTTATTGAATGGCGGCCAACAGAGAAAAACAATATTGAGGTACTAAACGAGACGATCGATTTATATCGCTATTTCGATGCAACAAAACAGGCTGAATTTTTCTTTGAATGCGTTGAGGAGACAGTAAACAAAACGCTCCCTGAAGAAATCGCATACCTTAGAAAATATGATATTCTTAATGAATTCATCAAAAATTATATCGATATGCCTGATAAACTTGTTGATTTGCTTATACGATTTCTTTCCCAGAATGAGGGGAAGCTGTCAAAGCGTGCAAAGTCGAGGGAATTCGAAAAGCTGACCAGTGATGAAATTCGGGTGATTGAAGAAAAATACGCAGAAATTTTCGATTAGAATGAGCAGTGTCATCAAAGAAGATTTAAAAATTATTAACTTTTAAGAAAAGGCCTTTAACTTTTCTTTCGATGAATTTTTAATCACCTCATTAATTTCGTATAGGACAGGACTTTCTCCATACAAGTCAAAAAACTCTTCGGTTGTGTTTTTTGCCTCACCCACAATTTTATCTGCCATGGTCAAGATGGTTTCTTTCATAACTTTGTATTTTATTGACACATCTTTGGAAAACCGTTCAAAGTGTTCGGGTTCGAGAAACTGGAAATGTCTTCCACCACCTATTTTCATGGCCATTTTTTTTGCATAGGGGTAAACATATGTGGATAATAAATCATAGAAAGGTGCCAGGATTGTTCCGTTTTCACCATGAATTAAGGAAATATTCTTTGCATGAGCATCAGAGTTGCCGATTAAGCCGTTAAAAATTATAAGTTGTAAAAGTCGCTTAGTATCTTTGACTTGAAAAGCAGTTTCATTTCTGATGAGTGAAAAACACATCTTAAGTGTTGGGGTATATTTTAATTGGGCATTTACATTCAATGCCTGACAAAAGTCCTCTTGTATTAATCTGATAATCTGTCCATTTTCCATCTTTCTGTCGTATCGGTCAATAATGTATAAAGGAATTTCATTAATTTTTATAATCTTAACATCAGGTACCGTCAGTCCCATTCTTTTGGCCAACATCATACAGAACGTTTCGTTCTCAACCGTTCCATGGAGATCTTTTATCGGTGTCTTTAAAATGTGGGAAGATGGTGCACCGTTCATTGAAATCCGAATCTTATTTTTTTTAAGTGCAACAGGAAGTTTTTCCTGGGCCCCGGCAAGAGAAAGTCTGATACCAGCTGCATCTGCCATAAACGGATTTTCAGGCAACTCTTTTATAATTTTTATTAAATGATCGTTTGTAAGGGTTTCGTAGAAGTACATTTCAGGCTTTTGCGGCAAGGTGCCGTCTTCAAATAAAGACACAGCACCTGCACAATCTCCCCCGATAGCCATTAATAATTCGAATGGATTGCTAACTGGAATCTGAAGTTTTCTTGAAAGAACATTCAGGATTTTGCCTTCAGGCAACAGGTTGGTAAAATACGAATATGAATCATCATTTAAATATGGAGCTTCTCTTAAAGGCAGGGAAACAGACAAGCGATAGCTGTCCTTGGAATTGATCCAGTTTTTATCATACTTGAAACAAAACCTGCGCTGGTGATCCAACCATAGCTCACCTGCCTTAGCTTGATTAATAAAAACGTTGAGCTTACTCTTCACCCATGTGCTCCTCAATATATCGGATCAGCTTGTGGTTTGTTTTTGGTACAGCAAATAATGCCAATCCCAGACCTTTCAATACATGCAAGGCTTTTTCCAACTGAACAGTTGGTTTACCGTTTTCAAGCTCTGACAGGAAACGGGTGCCAACATTCAGATAGCCGGCCGCTTCTGACTGGGTTAATCCCTGATTCTTACGTGATTTCTTTACAAGAGAGCCAATTTTTTTTGTGTTCATAATTTATAGTCCGTTTGAGTTTATTACCGATAGGGAATATATAATATATATTTGTAAGATGCAATAAAAATATTCCCGATAGGGAAAATTTGTTAGATTGAGTTGTTTTTTATTAAAAAAAATTCCTGAACGGGAATGTGTTATGAACAAAGGAAAGCTATAATGTTAAGCTCTATTTGTCCGGCAAAAACCTTAAAATGTTCACTTGAAACCTTACCAACTCTGTAATGAAAATGGATATAAAAAGGTTTACAATATACAGTACGATATTAAAGGGGTGGGCCAAATCCAACATTCAATCCATTGACCAAAGGGGAGGGTATGTCAACCAATGATTCAAAGAAAGATTCCCTCAATCCAACAGCACGACTCCTGAAGAAACAGCTGGAAGCCTATGAAGAATGGTTAATGGAAAGAATACTGGACTACGTCAAAAGACAGGATTATGCTCAATATACATCCACCACGGTATCTGCCCGGACTGTTCCAAAAAGTTTTATCCAGATTTAGACCTTGAAGATGATTGATTGGACCGTCATGAAACAAATTTCTGAATGCACCCTGCAAATGCTGCACAATAGATTTGATTGAGCACTTGTTTTGTCTAAGACGACCCGTATGGCGTGAGCAAGGTCGAAAAGAATCACGGGTTTCTGCGGATTTATTTTCTTTATGATCGAAAACTGCTGGTAAAATTGTTGATCTGTGCCTGGAAGGTGATGAATGCATATCTGAGATCCGCTGTTTCCGATGAAACTGCCGTTCCTGGCGCCGGTATCGCAGTCCAGACTTATGGAGATTTTTTAAATTTCAACCCCCACCCAGTATTGATATTCCCCTTTTTCCGGTGTATAAAATCGCTTGGTCCGGCTCCAGACACACGTCATATACGACCAGACAAGAAAAAAATGAACCGGGTGCTGACCCGTGTCCGAAATGACGTGATCCGGCACAATATCGATGTCAACGAACCGAACGGTCTGGGGGCTGAGCTGTACAGCCTGCTTCATGACGAAAGTAACATCGTAATGACAATAATGATTGGGAGCAGTTGGAGGTGTATATCAGGGATCGTTCGGAAGCAGAATTTTCACACGGTATTTGTCCTGAGTGTATGAAAAAAGACTACCCGGATATTATTTAGAAGGATCGTATTAATCAGTTTGAATCATGGGGCCGGGCAAGCATTTCATTACAATTCCTATTAGGATAAAGGATAAGAAGACGTTTTTTGTCAAGAACAGTATGCAGGGCGGGCAGAATTGTCTTCGTTTGCAAGAGAATCTCAATTATTTTAATGTCGTTTTGTTTGTAAAGAAAATATCATGCAAATTAAGGTGATTAAACTTTACTTTGCATAATTTAAGGCCTCATACAGAAACGATTCATATTCCTCTTTAAATTTTAATGGAATCAGCACCCATTCCTTGAACCGTTTCTTGGTGAAATTGAATTCCCTGCCTTTTCCATCATTGATCAATTCGTTAACCCGTTCCGGGCAGACTTTGATGATGAGGCAATTTTCCCTCTCGAACATCATTGCAAGAAAGATTCCTTTGTAGCGCAGACAGGGTGATTTCATCATAGTTGACAGCTCCACTCCCTCTTCCTGCAAGATGGTGCTGGATGTCAGGTCATAACTCATTGTATTCCTCTCTTATATATTCCATTAGTTTGGGATTATTCTCCAGCTTACCCGGTCCCATTAACATACCGGTCAAGCCATGCTGCTTTAATTGATCATAGGAAAATGGGGAGCCATCAGCATGCGCAGACATTTTTCCCCTCCTATTTTAATTTGGGTATATCCCGCCCGAATATGAGTCCCAGAGCGGCACCTGAAATGGTGAACTGAAAAAACTGAAAAACGGTGTGATACATAAGGAAGACGGAGACCGGGGCAATATTGAATTTGGCCACGGTGGCAAACCCCATTACCGTATAGATCAAGAGACCCATGATCAGCGAATACCGGATTCCAGCCAAGACCGGATTCCCGCCCCGGTACCAGAAAGGATAAAAATAGGCGATTACCGCCCCCTGGATGAACATGCTCAAGACACCCAGCACGACGATGGGTTGTTCTCTTGTAAAGGCTCCCATCTCAACATAAAGGTTATGAAACCAGACCAAATGCCAAGGATAGGCAATTGCAAAACTGAGTACAACATAACTGATTGTAGCGAAAAAAAATTTTTTTGACATGATACCTCCATAAAGCTTTACATCCGGATTATTTACTTGCATAATGAAATTAATTCTGATTGTAGCTGATTTAATTTTATTATGCAAGTAAATATTTTCAGATATCATTATTATAAGAGATACCCATAAGCCGTAAATATGGAGGTTTAAGAGACGTTATGGTTCAGAAAAAGACCCATGCCGGGCGGTCCGGCTGCCCTGTGGCATGCGCCCTGGATATTGTCGGCGACCACTGGACACTGCTCATCATTCGTGACCTGATGTTTCTGGGGCTCCATGAATACAAGGAGATGCTGGCCGGCTCCGAGGGAATCTCCAGCAATATCCTCACCGACCGTTTAAAAAAACTGGCACACAATGGCCTCATTGCTTCAGTTGTCCATCCGGAGGATCGCAAACGGAAGTTGTACTTCCTGACCGTCAAGGGCAAAGACTTAATTGTCACAATGGTTCACCTCATTCGCTGGTCGGAGAAGTATCTTTCGGAGCAGCTTGAGATCCCTCCGGAAAAAAAAGAGCTTATCGTCAATGAACCTGAACGATTCATCGACTTGACTTTGCTGCAGCTCAAAGAGTGGGAAAAAACAAATTTATCAACTGGCTGCCCCTGACCCAAACGGCAATTTCATCAGTTTGTTCTATAGAAAAAAATGATGGGCTGGGTCTATCGTGATATGGCACGCATGCTGAACCATTTTAAAGTATCTTCCCACAACGGTTCTGCATGTTTCCTAAAGTAGCCCATATGGCCGATGCCGCACGGAAAGGGCCTGGGATCAAGGTCAATACAGGTGACGGATGCGTTCCTGTACCCCTTGATGAAGGCATCCCGGGACCTGGGGGTGGCCCAGAGATCATCCGTGGCATTTACCGCAGCAATGGGTGTTTTTTACTTTGGCATAGTGTTCGGCGATAGGGGGCATTTCCGGATCATCAAAAAAGTAATGGGGAAATTTGCACCATCGGCGCCACTGGTTGTATACGCCCAAAGGGAGATCTTCGCCCATGCCGAGCATGTCAAAAGGCGCGTAGCCTTTCCATCTGGTAAGTACGGGGAAGACAATATTCCACAGCAGGCGGACTTTCAGGCTTTCCATGCGGGGCATCCACCCATGCCATCCTGCCCCTGTTGCAAAAAAAAAGCCCCTTTTATCCGGCGATGGTTTGGTAGTGAACCTAGGGCATGGCCGCCAAAGGAATGGCCCACCAGGAATAGCGGAACCTCTTCATCAGCCATGGTCTCCACTGCGGCTGCCAGGTCAAGCCCCGCCCAGTCCAGAAAATCCATTCGGAATCCTTTAAGGGTTTTTGGTTTTGACCCGCCGATTCCCCGGTAGTCCAGGGTCAACGTCGTAAATCCCCTTTTTGCGGCAAATTTTGCAAAACGGGCGTAAAATTTTCGGGGAACCCCGGTGGCACCGGCAACGATGAGGTGCCCGGCCAGCGGATCGGCTGCATGGTAGCGTGTGGCCCCAAGCGTGTATCCGTCTGTGGCGGCAAGGGCTATCTGTTCAACTTTCATGCTACCGGCTACTTTCTTTATCATTCAATCTCCATCTCGGATTAAAGTACCGGAACTTGCTTTTATCATAGGAAGAATCTAACATCCTAAAAGTTAATAATACTCATTCCCTCCTGATACAAGCACACATGTTGTGCGTGTATCAGGAGGGAAAAACTTAAGTCAAGACGAAAATCAAGGCCTGAAAATTGGAGAGAACATAGCTTGAGAGTCTTGATTCGAGCCGGTTCAGAGTACCTTTGGCAAGCCTGGGCTGCCGGCAGAGGTTCTGGGGTTAGAGACCCGGCGCAGTTTTTACAAACAGATCTTCTGCCTTGTATGAACTTCTTACAAATGAACCTGCAGCCACCTGCTTGAACCCGATATCCCGGGCAATGGTTTCAAGACGCTTAAATTCTTCCGGAGTATAAAATTTTTCCACATCCAGATGGCTGCGAGTGGGTTGAAGGTACTGGCCAATGGTCAGGATATCGCATTGGTGTGCGAACAGATCTTCCATTGTTTTTACCAGCTCTTCTTGTGTTTCACCCAGCCCCACCATAATTCCGGATTTTGTCGGCATGTCCGGTGCAGCCTGCTTTACAGCGGCAATCAGATCAAGAGACCTTTCATACACCGCTTCAGGCCGGACACGGGCGTATAACCCTGCAACGGTTTCAATGTTGTGGTTGATGATATCCGGCTTGGCATTGATCACGGTTTTTAAGGCCTTAACATCTCCTTGAAAATCAGGGATCAGAACTTCCACGCGGATAGGACACCCGGCTGTTTCACCTGCCTTTTTGACGGCCCGGATGACCTTTGCAAACTGAAACGCACCGCCGTCGGTCAGATCATCCCGGGTGACGGACGTAATGACCACGTACTTGAGCCCAAGATCCATGACGGTTTTTGCTACATTGGCAGGCTCATCCGGGTCCACGGGAAGAACAGGCTCTGCTGTAACGTTGCAGAAACGGCAGTGGCGGGTACACTGGTCACCCAGGATCATGAATGTGGAGGTGTTTTTGGAAAAACACTCAAACATGTTCGGGCAGTTTGCCTCCTGGCAGACCGTATGGAGTTTTGCCCGGGAGAGAAGATTGGTGACCCGCTGATAGTCGCCTCCCACAGGCAAAGGTTTTTTCAGCCAGGCAGGTTTTTTGCGCCGGATGTCTGTTGTTTTACACATGCTCTTTTTCCCTGGCAATCGAAAAGTTGAACGTTTTGCAGAAACAGGAAAATAAGCTGTCTCTTGCAGCATCCATTGATAAATGACCGCTGTTTTTCCCTGAGCTGTCCAGCTCTTTTTTGGCCGATGTAATGGATACGTTTTCAAGTCCGCAGGGGTTGATCCATGAAAAGGGCGTAAGATCCGGCCGGATGTTCAGGGCCAGGCCGTGAATGCTGATCCCGTGTTTAATGGACAGGCCAACGCTGCCGATTTTATTTGATCCCACCCACAATCCATGGTTTCTTTCGTCCCTGCCGGCCTTAATGCCCAATTGAGCGCAGACATTGAGCATGATTCTTTCAAGACCGTAGACAAAATCAGCAACACCAATGCCGGCACGGTTCAGATCAATGATGGGGTACAGAACCGCCTGGCCAGGACCATGATAGGTAATATTGCCGCCGCGGTCTGTCTGTACGGTCTGAACGCCCTGTTCCGATAAAAAGTCATCAGAAACCCTTAAGTTTTCCCGGCCGCCGTTTTTTCCAAACGTAAAAACAGGAGGGTGCTCTACAAAGAGCAGCTGATCCGGCAGATCCGGGTCCTGGATTTTTCCGGCCCGGATCTGATTCTGGATATCCAGCGCCCTGCAGTAGTCCATAAGACCGAGATCCCGGACCACTGCAGAGCGAATTTGTGTCATCAACCCCTCAGACATGGTTTCCTCGCTGCACCGACTTCATCCAGCCGGGTGACCTTTGTCAGAAGCGGAGCGTCCGTCAATTTTTCAGGCGTGCTTTCGGCTTCTTTTGCAATGGCTTTTACCGCATGGATGAACTGGTCAATATCTTCTTTAGACTCTGTTTCCGTGGGTTCCACCATAAAGGCACCATCCACCACAAGGGGGAAATAGACGGTGGGCGGATGGAATCCATAGTCAAGCAGCCGTTTGGCCATGTCCATGGTGGTGATGTGATGCTTGTTTTGATGTTTGTCGTTAAAGACACATTCGTGCATGCAGGGGCGGTCGTATGGCAGGTTTAACGTGTCTTTTAAAGATTCCTTAACATAATTGGCATTTAAGACAGCCAGGCGGGAAACATCTTTAAGCCCCTTGGCTCCCATGGACAGAATGTATGCATAAGCCCGGACCATCACCCCGAAATGGCCGTAAAATGTATGCATCCGTCCGATGGAGTCCGGACAGTTGGTAACAAAGGAATAGGTATCCAGATCCTTTTTGATCCGGGGCACGGGCAGAAACGGGGTAAGTGTTTCTCCCACGGCTACCGGGCCGGAACCCGGGCCGCCGCCGCCATGGGGGGTGGAAAAGGTTTTATGAAGGTTTAAATGGAGAACATCAACCCCCAGATCGGCCGGTTTCACAATCCCCATGATGGCATTCATATTGGCGCCGTCACCATAGACCAGCCCGCCTTTTGCATGAACAATATCACAGATTTCTTTGATGTTTTCTTCAAACAGACCCAGCGTATTGGGATTGGTGATCATGATGCCGGCAGTCTCTTCATCCATGACAGCAGCAACGGTTGCAGGCTCGAGAATTCCTTTTTCCCCGGATTTTACAGTAATGGATTTATAACCGCACAGACTGGCTGATGCCGGATTGGTGCCGTGGGCAGTATCAGGAATAATGATTTTAGACCGCTGCCGGCCCTGTTTTGCATGGTAGGCATGAATCATGAGCATGCCGGTCAGTTCTCCATGGGCACCTGCAGCCGGCTGAAGTGTGACTGCCGGAAATCCTGTGATGTTTGCCAGATGCTGTTCCAGGTCGTACATCATTTTCAGGGCACCCTGGGAAAATTCATCACCGGCCAGGGGATGGGCACCGGAAAAACCCTGCCGGGCTGCCTGGATTTCATTGGTTTTCGGATTGTATTTCATGGTACAGGATCCTAAAGGATACATCCCGGAATCCACGCCGAAATTCCATTGGGACAGCCGGGTATAGTGGCGGACCACATCCAGTTCCGACAATTGAGGCAGGTTGGGCGCGTCCCCTGTCAGGTCCGGACTCAGTTCGCTTGAAGGGACATCTTTTTTGGGCAGAGAGATGGCACAGCGGCCGTCCCGGCTCTTATCCCACACGTTGGCCTCGTTGAAAATCAGGCCTTTGGTTCCCGGTCGATCAATCATGCCGCCACCTCCTTTGCCAGTTGATCCATTTCCTGTCTGCCTGATTTTTCAGTGGCACAGAAAAGATAGTGGTTTTTCAAATCAGGAAAATACGGTTCAAGATCCAGGCCTGCGAATATGCAGTGGTTCCGGATCAATTGGGTCCTTTTCTCTTTAAACCCGTCCGGCGCTTTGAGAACAAACTCGTTAAAGAACGGCTGGTCAAAGACCGGTTCAAAGCCGGCATCTTCAAGGACGGATTTCAAGTAAACCGCTTTATCGTGATTGAGTTGTGCGATTTCCCGGATGCCGATTTTTCCGATGGTGGAAAGATACATCGCCGCTGTCATGGCATTCAGGCCATTGTTCGAGCAGATGTTGGATGAGGCTTTTTCCCGGCGGATGTGCTGTTCCCGCGTGGCCAGGGTAAGCACGTATCCCTGTTTTCCATCCCTGTCCGTGGTCCGGCCTACAAGGCGGCCGGGCAGGTTTCGAACCATTTTCTGCGTCCCGGATAAAAGTCCAAGTCCCGGTCCGCCAAATGTTTTGGCAATCCCCAGGCTCTGGCCTTCCCCGGCCACAAGATCCGCACCAAAAGATCCGGGGTTCTTTAACAGGCCCCAGGCCAGTGCTTCTGTAAAAGAGACGGTGAACAACGCGTTTTTATCATCAGCAATTTTTCTGAATCCTGCCAGGTCTTCTATGTGGCCGAAAAAGTTGGGAGATTGAACAGCAATACCGGCAAGATCGTCCATTGCAGCAAGGGCATCCATATCCGTGAGCCCCTGGGCCGTATACGGGATTTCAACAATTTCATAGGCTGTGGGGTGCAGATATGTTTCAATGATCTGCCTGTGACTGGGGTGGGTTAAAGCAGAAACAGCAAACTTATCGGCCTTTCTGTTCTTTTTCAGGGAAATCAGCGCACATTCAGCCAGGGCTGTTCCGCAGTCATAATGGGATGCAGTGGCAATGTCCATGCCCAGCAGTTCGGTTACCATGGTCTGGAATTCGTATATTCCCTGCAGGGTTCCCTGACTGATTTCCGGCTGGTACGGTGTATAGGCTGTTGCAAATTCAGAGCGCGATACAAGATACGGGATGATTGACGGGATATAATGATCGTAGCTGCCTGCCCCCATAAAACAGGTATAGGCCTTGCAGGCAATATTTTTTAATGCCAGGTCTTCCATATGGGTATCCAGGTCCCATTCCGACAGGGGTTCCGGCAGATTAAGGGGTTCTTTTGATTTTAATTCTTCCGGGATGGTTTCAAACAGGTCGTCCAGGGAATCGTGGCCAATTTTTGCCAGCATGGCTTTGATATCATCCTGGGTATGAGGTAGATAACGCATGGCTTAACCTTTCAACATGTCCAGATATGCGGGTTTATCCAATAATTCATCCATTTCGGAAAGATCGTCCGGTTTTACTTTTACAAGCCAGCCGCCTTTATAGCAGTCTTCGTTGACCAGCTCCGGTGCATCTTCCAGGCCGTCGTTGATTTCAACAATTTCACCTGAAATGGGGATATAAAGCTCAGACACGGCCTTGACCGATTCCACACTGCCGAATTCATCTTCTTTTGAAAAGGTATCGCCTGGTTCCGGCAGTTCCACAAATACGATTTCCCCCAGCTGATCCTGGGCATAATCGTTAATGCCGACAACCACAAGGTCACCTTCCTGTTTTGCCCATTCATGGTCCTTGGTGTAAACAACGTCTTCGGGTAAGTTAAGATCATTTAATTCTTTCATCATACTCTCCTTTCGGCTATATAAAATGGCTTATTTTTTTTCTTGCAGTTCTGTCCGGTCTGATATCTGTTTTAAGGGTGACGCGAATGGATCTTTTCCCTTCTTTGAGCGTGAGCCGGGTCTCCGGTTCCAAGGCTTTGGAGACCATAATAAATCCACAGGCAATGCCTTTGACTTTGATGTTTTCAGGCAAGCCGGGTGTGGCAATACTGACAATCCGGCCTTCATGCCAGGTAATGCCCATGTCTGTGGCACAGGTTAAAACATGCCCGATATCATGGTTATCCGGATCTATTACGCGCGTTCCCTTCCCGTTTGAAACTTTTCTTAAATTCTCGCCGGCAAACGGATAGACAAAAACATCACCCGGCTCAGGGAAAAGAGCGTCGGCACCCAGAAAATCTTTTGTAAAGTATTGCCTGTCATCAGAATACGGGAGGGCAAAATCCCAGGGATGGTTGATGAACTTGAACGGTCCGATATCCTGATGGGATAACGGCAGGCAGGCACCGGCCCTTAAAGAGTCTCTGGCGCCAAGACCGCAGGCGGCAATCCCCGGGGTCTGTCCGCATTCAAGCAGTAAATTCCATAATTTTACAATGGCATCCGGTGAAAGAAATATTTCAAACCCGAATTCCCCGGTATATCCGGATCTGGATAATAAAACAGGGGTGTCATCTTTTAATCTTACGTGCTGAGAGGCGGGAACGGATGGATCAAAATGACCTTTGAAAGAGAAATAGGGCATGGCCTCAAACACCTTTTCTGGTGCCTGAATCGCTTTTGACAGTATTCGGGCGGCATTCTTTCCCTGAATGTCCATCTTTGCTATTTTCCCTGACATATCATTTATAACCGCGTCTGCAGAGCCTGAGAATTTTGATGCTTTCCGTGTTTCAAGGTGTTGGGCAATAACCCCGCCCATGCCTGCGTTCACACAGACCATGAATTCTAAATCAGAAAATTTATACACAATGGCATCATCAATACAATGCCCCTGTTCATTTAAAAAGGCGCCGTATACACAACGGCCGGCTTGCAGCCCTATCAGCTCTCGTGTAAAACAATAGTTGAGAAGTTCAAACGCATGATCGCCGTCCACAGTGATGCAGGCCATGTGGCTGGTGTCAAATATCCCGGCAGAGGTAAGAACTGCGAGATGTTCATTTTTAACGCCTGTGTCATACCACAACGGCATGTCGTACCCGCCGAAATCGGCCATATTTGCATTGGCGCGAATATGCCATTCGTGCAATGGGGTTTGTTTTAAATTTTTGTCCATGACGGTTACCTTAATATTATAGGATAAAATTCAATTTTTAAACGTTTTTCTAAATTTAAAAGGGTATAAGTTTAAAAAAAATCAATATATGTTGTTAGTACTGCATGTTTATGATAAAGTCAATTATTTTTAAAAAAACTATTGAAAATATCAACTATTTTAAAAATTATTACTGAAAAGCATTGTTTTTTTATAATGGCTATAGGATTTAAGGAACGATATTGACCGCGGAAAGGAGAAAGGTATCATGTCAAAACAAATTGTTGTTATCGGTGGCGGGCCGGGAGGATATGTTGCAGCCATGAGAGCTGCCGCCCTGGGGGGCGAGGTTACGCTTGTTGAGCAGGAGAATTTAGGAGGTACCTGCCTGAATTGGGGCTGCATTCCATCAAAGATAATGAAAAATTCAGCGCAGATTTTATTAAAATGTTTACATGCTGGGGAATATGGGATTGATATCCAGGGACCGGTGTCGGCCAATATGTCTGTTTTAATGCAGAAAAAAGAAAATATTTTAGATGCACAGAGAAAAGGGATTGCCGCTTTGCTCAGCCAACGCGGTGTCACAGTCGAAAACGGCCGGGCAAAGATAGCAGATCACGGCAGTGTAGACATCTCTCTTTCAGACGGCGGCTCAAAAAAAATGACATTTGACAGACTGATCATTGCAGCAGGAACAGAACCCATGAATGTGAAAGACTTCCCCTTTGATCATGAAAAAATTCTGTCTTCCAATGATATTCTTGTCATGGATGAAATCCCGGAGTCTTTAACAATTGTCGGCGGCGGGGTCATTGGCTGTGAGTTTGCCTTTATTTTTTCAGCGCTGGGGTGTGATGTGACGATTGTAGAGGCCATGTCCCGGCTGCTCCCTCTTCCGTCCGTGGATGAAGCCATATCCAGATCTCTGCTCAGGGAAATGAAAAAACGTAAAATTAAAGTATTCTGTGATACGGTCGTTACCGGGTGTGACAAAAACCCGGATGATGTAACTATTGCCCTGGCGTTAAGTCCGTTTACGGACAACAAAAAAGCCAAGCCCCTGAAAACAGAGAGCATTTCTTCAAAATTGATGGCGGTCTGCATCGGCAGAACACCCTTGTCCGACGATCTCGGGCTTGAGAATGCAGGATTGAAAACAATCGGGCCCGGATGGATAGAAGCAGATGAGCAGATGAAAACATCAGTTGAAAATATATATGCCATTGGAGATATCCTGGGACCTGCCAAAATTATGCTGGCCCATGTGGCCTCCCATGAGGGTCTGGTTGCTGCTGAAAATGCCATGGGCCTGGACAGCAGGATGTCTTACCAGGCTGTGCCGGGCGCTATTTTTACCATGCCCGAGATTTCCACCGTGGGGTTGAGTGAATCCCAGGCAGTTGAACAGGGGATGGATGTTCTTTGCGCCAGCGTCAATTTCAGGGTCCTGGGAAAAGCCCAGGCCATAGGAGAAATAGCCGGTGAAGCCAAAATAATTATTGAAAAGGAAAGTCACAGGGTTCTTGGTGTGCACATGATCGGTCCCCATGCCACAGATCTGATCGGTGAGGCCACCCTGGCCGTTGAAAATAAATTTACAGCGGAACAGATTGCCCATGCCATTCACGCGCATCCCACACTGGCTGAAATTATGGGAGAAGTTGCTTTAAAAGTGATCGGCACACCGATTCACGGTTAAGCGCAGCGCTTAAATCAGGGCACGTTCCCCCAGGTTTCCGTACCGGTGATAATTGTTGCATACGCTCTGCTGCCGGAAATATTGCAGTAGTTCAATCCGGCCTTCCATCATGACCGGGGTCCGGGAAATGTAAAAGCCGGTTTTTGCCGCTGCTTTAAAGACCTGGGCCGGAACCCGGTCAAAAGCGGCATACCGGATGCGGTCCACCTGGGGAATCTGGTTGATCAGGGCATCATCATCCTGTTCTATAATCCTGGCATCCCCAAGAAGCCGCCTGCCTTCCAGTGTGGCAAGAAAAGCGGTTGAGGCATTTTCAAGCCCCTTGGGCACGCTCACCAGGCTGGTGCAGCCGCTGATTCGGGCCGCGGCAATCCTTCCCAGTGTATCAAACAGGGTGTCGTCCGGGTGAAGCCGGATCACCACTTTGCCGACGGGATAATACCGTAGAATATTATCCTGGCCCCTGAGATGGAAATAATCCTCTTCACGGGAAAATTTCTGCTCCACATGGTAAAGGTAGCTTTTAACGGCCCGGATGGTCTTTTCCAAATCATCCGTATATTCCCCTGCACTGGCCCAGGCAACTTTCTGCTGCCATTCATGAACCATTCTGAGCATGCGGCTCTCTGTTTTAATGACACCGGTTTCCGGAAATCCGGTTTCCGTAAAGGCCATGAACTGGGTCACATAATCCGGGCTTCCGGCTTTCAGCCCCGGTCCCATGGCGGATTTTCCCATGCCGCCAAAGGGCTGGCGCAGGGTGATGGCGCCGGTGGTGCCCCGGTTGATGTAAAGGTTGCCGGCTTTGATCTGCTTTTTCCACTGATCCTGTTCCCTGGCATCCAGGCTTTCAATGCCCGATGTCAGACCATATCCGGTCTGGTTCACCAGGGAGATGGCGTGGTCCAGACTGTCTGCCCGCATCACGCCCAGAAGCGCGCCGAAAAATTCAGTCATATGGGTATAAGATCCCGGCTGAACCCCGTACTTGATACCCGGTGTCCAGAGATGGGGGTTGCCGTCAACCATTTTGGGTTCCAGTGCCCAGGTTTCCCCGGGTTCCAATGTGGTCAGCCCGCGTTTTAAATCACCCGACGGCGGTTTGATAAGCGTCCCCATTTTATTTTTAAAGTCCCAGGCGGAGCCGACATTCAGGCTTTGGGCCGCGTCCACCAGCTGCTGTTTGAAATGCTCATCATCGTAGATGGTCTTTTCAAGGATCAGCAGGGACGTGGCAGAACATTTCTGGCCGCAGTTCCCAAAAGCGGAATAGATCACATTTTTGACTGCCTGGTCCCGGTCTGCCATATCCGTCACAATGGTGGCGTTTTTGCCGCCTGTTTCCGCGGCAAGATATCCCCCGGGCCGGGCGTTAAGGATGCTCAACCCGGTGTCGGTTCCGCCGGTGAGAATGATAAAATCAATATCAGGATGACAGGTGAGCGATGCGCCCGCATCTGCGCCGGAACAGGGCAGAAACTGCAGGACCCGCTTGGATACGCCGGCCTTCCAGAAACACAGGCACAACTGCCAGGCCACCAGAACCGCATCTGATGCCGGTTTAAAGATAACCGTGTTCCCGGCTGCCAGGGCGGCAATGATCCCGCCGCAGGGGATGGCCACTGGAAAATTCCATGGTGAAATTACCAGGCCCACACCTTTGCCTTTGGCTGTAATGGTTTCCAGCCGGTCAAATGCCCGGGCTGAAAAGGGATAGAATTCTGCAAAGTCGATGGCTTCGGATACTTCAACATCCGCTTCAATAAAGATTTTACCGGTGTTTGCCGCGGCCGCTCCGATAAGGTCCCCCCGGGCCTTTCGCAATTGCATGGCCACCCGGGTAAGAATCTTGTGGCGCTCATTTAAGGATTTTTTGCGCCATTGATCCGGATCAGCCTTGGCCACGGCCACGGCTGTTTTAATATCTTCAGGACCGGCCATGGCAAAACGGGCCGTACACACGGCATCATTGTACTGGGACGGATCTATGCAGTCCCGGGTTTTCCGATCCTCAAATATTTCTTGTCCGTCCACCACCACCGGGATCCGGATGGGATCGGAACCCGGGGTTGTTTTCCATTTGCTGCGGATGCCTTCAGCCCAGTTCCGGTTGGGTGCCAGGGACCAGTCCGTATCCGGTTCATTTACAAATTCTTTTTGAAAAAAGGTTCCCACGGTTTTTGGAAATGTTTGTGTATTCCGGTCCTGGGTACGGCTTGGAACTGCCCTGGCCCTGTCTTTGAATTCACAGGATGCGGTAAATTCGTGTTTGAGAAACTCCCATTCATCAGACCCGACGGTCAGGCTCGGCGCATAGCGCAGAAAATTTTCAGGAGAGGTGTTTTCGTCCAGCCGCCGGATAAGGTAGGCAATGGCATTGATGAACTCATCTTTGGTGGCCACCGGTGCATACAGGAGCACATCACCGGACATTTCGCACAATGCCCGCCGCACATGGTCGGCCATGCCTTCGAGCATTTCAAAATAAAAGAAGTCCGTCACTTTCTGTTTTTGGGCCAGTTCCCGGGCATAGGCCAGTTCAAAAAGGTTGTGGGAGGCAATTCCTAAATTCACTGCATGGATGTTCGCAGGATCCATGCCATAGGTCACCATGCGCTTGTAATTGGCATCCACCTCCAGCTTGTTGTCATAGGGTGCCAGGGGCCAGTTGAACAGGGAGGATTCCAAAAGTTCCATCTCCATATTGGCGCCTTTGACAATCCTGAGCTTGATGGGAGCCCCGCCCGCGGCCAGGCGTTTTCTGGCCCAGGCGGTCAGTTCCTTCTGGATACTGAAAGAATCGGGCAGATAGGCCTGGAGCACAATTCCTGCTGAATAATCGTGAAATTCTTCCTGGTCCAGGGTTTTGATAAATGTTTTATAAGTGATTTCAAGGTCCCGGTATTCTTCCATGTCAAGATTGACGAACTTGGGCACCCGGGTTCCATCCTGCCGGATAAAATAATTTTGTTTTGCTGCCCGGAAAAGCTTGGACAACCGGTCCGTAAGAACCTTGATTGTATGTTCCAGGGCAAGGGAACTGATCTGGGAATAGATGGTGGAAATTTTGACTGAAATATATTCGATCTCAGGATCTTCCATGTCCCGGATGTAAGTTTTAAGCCGTTGGGCCGCCTCCTGCTCCCCTAAAACAGCTTCGCCCAGATGGTTGATGTTCATGCGCACACCCTGGGACTTTCTTTTTTTCAGGTGGGCATGCAGTTCCTGGGTTTCGCCCGGAATAATGGCCCGGCTGCTGCTGTGGCGCATCCGGTCAATGAATTTGGGAATGGTTATGGCAGGAAAATGGCGTCCCACCCCCATGAACATCTGGACCAGCAGTTTTTCCACTTGGCTGAAAAAATCGGGCATACCGTATACCTTGAGCAGATCATTGACCTGGTCGGCGATCCGGCCCGGTTCGCGGGAGCGAAAACTCTGGTCAATTATTTTTGTGAGGACGACTTTGTCCATGGGATGGGTGAGCAGGCGTTTCATCTGCTCCTGGATGCCCTTTTCCTCATGGGTCAGCAGTTCATTGGCACGGTTCTGCCAGGCTTCGGCCCGGGCAATGGCTGATTTCATAATGGATTGTTCCGGGGTTTCATTCATAACGATTTCCCTTATTTATTCGGATATGATTGTAATGGTTAAACCATTTAAAGGATAAAACGGACCTGAGGAATAGATCAAAGGCCCTTTTATCCCTCCCCTAAATAAGCTTTCCGTATTTCCGGATTGTCCCTGAGCTGTTTTGCATCATCTTCCAGGGTGATGTTTCCGGTTTCCAGTACATAACCGCGCGTGGCGGTCTGGAGGGCGATGTTCGCGTTCTGCTCCACGAGTAAAATCGTAGTACCGTCCTTTTTATTGATTTCATTGATGATTGAAAAAATTTTCTGGACAATCAAGGGCGCCAGACCCAGGGAGGGTTCGTCCAGGAGCAGCAGCTTTGGCCGGCTCATGAGCGCCCGCCCGATGGCAAGCATCTGCTGTTCACCGCCGGAGAGCGTTCCGCCGTGCTGTTTGCAGCGTTCGGCCAGCACCGGG
>JBNKNP010000302.1:0-3410 GCA_050293905.1 Desulfobacteraceae bacterium
GACAGCGTATATAAAATATAGATGTTTGCATTTTGAGAGCATATGTGGTTATCATTTAGAATATTTACCATGGATAAAATATAATTAAAAAAAGGGAACAGCCTGTTCTATCATGTTTTCTTCCGTCATTGGACATGCTGAGGGACTTGATACTGCGAGTGCCACAAAGAAGGTTATTGAGCAATGCCGACAGCAGCTCAAAGATTTTTCACCCAGTGCCGGCATTCTTTTTGCCTCTCTGCGATCGGATTATGATGTGATTCTTGAATCCATCCGGACAGCTTTTCCGGGCTTACCCCTGGCAGGCTGCAGTGCTGCCGGCGAGATGTCTGCTATCTGCGGTTTCCGGCAGGATTCCATTTGTCTTTTATTATTTGCAACCGATTCCATCCGTATCTCATCCGGGTGCGGTCCCAATGCATCGCTGAGTACGGAAAGGGCCGTCCAGACCGCGCTGAACCAGGCGCTTGACCGTCTGGACGGCAGTCCGTCACTCTGTATTGCTTTTGCAAATAACCTGACATCCTGTCCAGTGGATACGGTTAATATCCTCCATGAAAAACTGGATAAAAACTGCCCGGTGTTCGGTGGGTATGCTGCATCGGATGCATACCCGCAAACTGAAATTTATCAATTTCATGATGGACAGGTCCATTCCGATGCCGTCAGCATCCTTTTGTTTTCAGGACCGGTAAAGTCGGCTTTCTGCATCAGTAATTCCTGGAATCCAATCGGGCCGCGTTCCTATATTGAAAAGACCAATGGCAATTCTGTCATGCGAATCGGCGGGAAATCAGCACTGAAGTTTTATCACGATACGTTCGGGCCTCATTCCGAACCCATGCTGGAGATGCCCCTGGCCATTTATGACACAAAAGAATTGTACTATATCCGTGTTGCAAATGAATTTGACCTGACACAGGAGAGCGTACAATTTGACAGTGCACTGCCCGAGGGTGCAATGGTTCAGTTTACTGAAACCTCGGGTGAGGATATTTTGGCAGATTCTGCCCAGACCCTGGCCGGATTGACATCCGGCCTGGACTGGACACCACGGGCCGGTCTGGTTATCAGCTGTGTTGCCCGGAAAACCGTTCTCGGCCTGCAGGCCCACAAAGAAGCACAATTAATCAAAGAACATCTCCCGGACAACCTTCCCTTTGCCGGATTTTATTCCTATGGTGAGCTGGCTCCGCCGGCAGAAGGGCGTGATCCCCGGTATCATAATTTCACCATGGTGACCCTGTTAATCGGAGAAAAGGGATTTAACCGGCCGCCTGACCCGATTAATGAATCCTGTCCCCTGATTCTGGATGAACAGGACAAGGATCAGACCATTGCTCTTTTGCAGCAGCGGCTGGAAAGGGCCAGAAAGGATCAGGCCCGGCTGGAACACAATAACGTGCTTTCGCGCACCATGCAGCACCGGATTAATGAAGAACTGGCAAATGCGAAAAATAAAATCGAAGAGCAGCATCAGATCCTTAAAGAATCCCTGACACTGGCCCAGCAGGTCCAGCAGCGGCTGCTGCCAAAGCAGCCTCCCCGGTTTCCGGGGTTTGAAATTGCCGGCCGAAGTGTCTATTGTGATGAGACCGGGGGAGATTATTTTGATTACATGATCCTGCCTGAGGAAAAAGGAAAGCTGTCCGTGGTGGTGGGTGATGTTGCCGGTCACGGGATCGCCTCAGCCCTGTTAATGGCAACGGCCCGCGCTTTATTAAGAATGCGGATCAGTAAATCCGGGTCACCGGCCCAGGTCATTTCTGATTTGAATCGATTTTTATCCATAGACATACAGGATACCGGGCAGTTTATGACCTTGTTCTATCTTGTTCTGGACACCATGGAACCGTCTATGACCTGGGTCAGGGCAGGACACGATCCTGCACTTCGGTATGTCCCTTCCCAGGACAGTTTTGAGCTGCTGAAGGGCGAAGGCCTGGTACTGGGTGTATTGGATGACTGGCAATACCAGGAATACAAAGCAGATATGGGGGAGCCGGGTGAAATTATCCTGATCGGTACAGACGGAATCTGGGAAACCCGGGACAACAGAAGACGGTTTTTTGGAAAAGAGCGCTTCATGGATGTTATCAGGAAACATAAGGACAAAAGCGCTCAGGAAATCATTGACGCCTGTTTCCAGTCTGTAGCCAGGTTTCGCACCACCTTACCGGTTCATGATGATATCACCCTAGTGGTGATTAAGAAAAATAATCAGATAGTCTGAATATGGCATTCCAGCAGATGGTTAATTCCCGCAGCTTATTTCATCGCAGCCATTAAAAAAAAGCAAGAGGAAGATAATGGAGAATTTCATGAATACGGATGCAGCAAAAAAAATTTTTACAAATGATCGATATGCCGCTTTAACCGGCGTTGAAATAGTCGATGTAAAAACCGGGTATTGCAAGGCCCGTATGAAGATTGAAGACAAGCATATGAATGCGGCAAATGTGGTCCAGGGAGGAGCGATTTTCACTCTAGCCGATCTGGCTTTTGCGGTTGCTTCAAATAGTCATGGGCAGCTCGCCCTTGCAATTAATGTCAATATTTCCTATCTGAAAGCTGCATCTGCAGGAATCCTCTATGCTGTTGCAAACGAAGTCACGGAACCTGGAAGACTTGGAGCGTATGATGTACTGGTCACTGATGATAAGGGCGAGATCGTGGCAAGATTTAACGGAATGGTTTACAGGAAAAATAAACAGATACATGAATGAAAAAACAGCAACTTCCCCGGAAAAAGAAAGATGAATTAAAATCCGGTGATGTCCGTGGTTTTAAATGCATCCAGTGCCATGCCTGCTGCAGGCAGACCGGATATGTCAGGCTTGACCGGACGGAACCGGACCGGATTGCTGCATTCCTTGGCATGGATGTGCTGGAATTTATCGACAGATTCACCCGGCTGACCCGGGACCGGCAATGTCTCTCGCTCATTGATCAAAAGGATGGAGCCTGCGTTTTTCTTACGGAAGACGGCTGCCGCATTCATCCGGTAAAGCCCGGGCAATGCCGCGACTTCCCCTTTAAATGGAAGTTCAGGGATTTCAAGATGATCTGTGGCTGGGCAAAAAAGAGCGCGTCATGGATGTCATCCGGAAAGCATTGACGTCCGTTTCCAGTCTGTAGCCCCTTTTCGTACCACCTTGCCTGTCCATGATGATATTACCCTTATGGTGATCAAGAAAAAATAATTGTTTCAGAGTGTGGACCAATACCATCAGATACGGTTAGTCTGAAAATAATCAGCCTTTCAATGTCGGGTAAAAAAATGCCACAACCGCCAAGGACCTGTTAGTCGGCTGTCGGATTGCAGGGCCGATATAGTCGTCATTTCTGACAGGCTCAAGCTTTTTTTATTTGCTGACGCGCAGTTGCCGGCCAGCAGCCAAAGGCTCAAG
>JBNKNP010000303.1:0-6007 GCA_050293905.1 Desulfobacteraceae bacterium
AAGCACAGAATTATTTTGCCGCTTCAATAAACTTATAAATTTGTGAAATCGCTTTCCGGCTCCATTCGGACTTTCCGGAAAGCGTTTCTATTTTATTCAAATTTAATTTGTCTGTTGTCTGTTCAACACTGAGCCCGTCTGTCTTTAATTTAATAATGACCGCCATGACGGCGGATTTGTATTTTTCAAGATCATCCTGGGGAGAAAGATCTATCTGAATGGGGTCATTGTCTTCAAGGATTTGTGCTTCGGGCTCATCCGGAATTGAAGGCGGTGCCTCGTCCGACGGGGTGGAATCAATGAGCAAAGACAGATCATCCATCTCTGATACGCTCTGATCGTCTGATGCAGCCCCATTCGCGGTATCGGGTGTATCAATGAGTGCGGACAAGTCATCTGGTTCATCAGCCGGGCTGTCAATGAGTGCAGACAGATCATCCACAGGGGGCTTTTTCCCCTTTAGTGCTGTTTCAGGAAGTTCTTCATCAATCAGAGCAGAAAGATCGTCCAGGGCCGACAAATTGTCCATTGCTTCGGGGGGACTGTCAATCAGCAAGGATAAATCATCAAGAATCTCGTTTTCATCCCCATTTTCTTCAAGGAACTGCGGTTCATCCGGTACCGGTTCATCATCCAGCAGGGCGGACAGGTCATCGGTGGGGATATCCGTATCTGAAGAAGAAACTTTTGTGCCCTGGTCTATAAGCAAAGACAGATCATCCATCTCGGACCGGAGTTGATCCTTGAAAGGGGAATCTGATAACCCATCATCATCCGGGAGGCTTTCGTTCAGTGTTGGGGCTGTTTCAGATAGTGGATCTTTTTCGTCAGAAGCTATAATATCGACGGTCTGATGCGCGATCTGCTGCATCGCCGGATCCGGTGTCCGTAACCGGTTCATCTCCTGGAGCGCTTTGGCAATATTGTCCATGGCAGCGGCCTTTTTTTCCTCTGCCAGGGCTCTTTGTTCAATGGCCACGGCTTTTCGCTCTTCTGCCTGGGCCCGTTTTTCAATGGCAACCGCTTTTCGTTCTTCTACCTGGGCTCTTTTTTCATGGGCTTTGGCAATACGTTTCTGCTGTTCTCCGATTTTTAAAAAAGCCGATTCCAATACATTCAGCCCGTCTTTACTCAAATGAATATCTCCCTGCTGGTTCTCATTCCCTGATAAAGCGTTTAATAGGGTTGATGCCTCATCGGATTCCTTCGGGTTGTCTGTCTTTGGCGGATTTCCGTCAAGCTGCTGCTCAATGTCATTGGGAAGTATGCCCATTTCAAGTTTCCCCTGTATGGTAAATAAAGTTTGAATCACGGTGTTTGGATAAAAAGGCTGTCCGTCTATAAAAGTAGGGGGGATCCTGTTTTTAAAGCGCTTGAGTAAAAATTTCGTTGTGGCTCTGCCGGTATTCAGTTCCCTGGAAATATCTAAAACAGACAACAGGTTTTTCTGGGTCATTTTCCCCTCATCAGAGTTGAGTTATCATTCATAATGAAGCATCGTCATTTTGTGACAGTTTATTGAATTTTAAACAATAAATAAAGATCTGTTAACGAAAAATATATGGAATGGAGTTGGTTAATTGTTTGACACTGATTTTTTATATTGGTATATATGAGGAAAAGACAAAGTAAAATCAATACTCTTTCTAACATTTATGATCAAGATAAATGCAATATTAATTTAATTGTCAGTATTCTGTTTTTTAACGGAAAAAACACAATTTAAATCCATCGCAATGGCAGCATCAGCCTCCTGGCTGCCCGAAGGAGGGTAAAATGGCCGGCAAAGCAAATCAAAAATCTTTAAGCTTTCATGTTGACGCAGTGAAAAAGGGAA
Organism: Desulfobacteraceae bacterium; assembly: GCA_050293905.1. Taxonomy (GTDB): domain Bacteria; phylum Desulfobacterota; class Desulfobacteria; order Desulfobacterales; family Desulfobacteraceae; genus Desulfobacula. Next base: position 1,838 of record JBNKNP010000303.1, read on the forward strand.
CCAGGCGATTCGAGGATGCCTTTCAGAATGTCTCCAGAATGATTCTTGAGGCTGGGGTGCAAAAAGTAACGGTTAAAGGCAAAACAACATACCAGTTTGATATCTTCAACCAGGGGAAAAAACACCTGGTGGGGATGTACGATGAAATCAACAGCTTTGTCTCATTCGTAAAAGATGCCTCCGAGGGCGGCTCTTCACGGGAAATGGCCTTTGTCCTGGTGGGGGAACCCGGTAACGGGAAAACGTTTTTTGTTGAATACCTGTGTGCCCGCTACAGAGAATTTTTAACAATTCCGGAAAATCGAAAGTACACGTTTAAATTTGTCAATCTTGACAAGATCGGGGGATATGGAAACATTCAGTTTATTGAATCCCAGACATACGAAGACCCCATGATTCTGGCCATGAGCCTGTGCGAGACCAAAGAGGAGTCAAAAGCATATCTGGCCAAAACATTTAAGTTTACAGCCAAACAGATTGATGCACTTTACGACAGTTACCGCCCCCTGGGAGCCTGCTCTGCTTATATTCTCAACCAGATAAGGGAATATTGCGACAATAATGTTACCAAGATGCTCTCTTTTGTTGAAATTCTGCAGGTTCCCCTGATTGAAAGTCTAGGCACCATTACCGGAAAATACCCGGCAAAGGACAAGATTACCTCATCTGCCGTGGATTTGATGGGAGAAGAATCCATCCAGCGCCTGCTCCATATCTCGGATACAAACAATCCGTACCGGTTTGATTTAAGACGGGGGGCGCTTGCCAGGGTTGCCGGCGGCGGGATTCATTTCAGCGATGAAATTTATAAAAACAAAAAGGACCTTGTCCAGGTCTACCTGGGCGTGATCCAGAACCGGACCATTGAACTGGATGGGTTCAGGTGGCCCATTGATACCCTGATTATTGCCACCAGTAACAATTCCGAATTTGATACCTTTTTGTCCGAGCGGGAAGAAGCACCCATTGTTGACCGGTGCAGGATCTGTTATGTGGCACACAATACGGATTACAAAATACAGCAGACCCTGACCGAATATGCCATAGGCACTGACGTCAAACGTTCCCTGGACTCAAAGATACTGCACCAGGATCCGAACCTGAACTATGCCGCTTCTGTGGGCGTGGTTCTGACCCGGCTGCCCAGATCAGACAAATTAACACCGGTTGAAACCATGAAGCTTGCTGCCGGTGAAGTGGCAGGAGAGAAAAGTCTGAAAACCCTGGCTGAACTGATTGATTCATTAAATCAGGATACGGATATTACCAAACGGTTCGGCCAGAAAGGAATGGGGCAGAGAAACCTTGGACGGGCCATTCAGTTGCTTCTGGAGAGTTCTGAAACCAATGAAGGCCAGTGCATGTTTGCCCTGGATATCTTCAAAGCCCTGGAAAGAACAGTTCTCGACTATGTTCAGGAACCGGCTGACCGGGCCAAGTTCATGGAAGATCTTAAACTTGCAAGGGGCCTTTACAGGGAACGCATAATGACCGAGATGTTCAATGCCTATATGGATGAACCCCTGGCCATTAAAAAAGATGTCATGAACTATGTCAACATGATTATCGGTGTGGATGCAGAGCACCTGGGTCCGGATATGATGTGGAAATATAAAGACCCCCAGACCGGTGAACTCAGGGCGCTTAAAATAGACGAACGGTATATTAAAAACGTTGAAGAACGCCTTGGCCTGAAAACCGAGGAGCAAAGAGCCTCATTTAGAAATTCCATTAGAAAAATTTACGGGCAGAAAATTTCAATAGAAGCCAATTACGATTTCATGGATAACCTGGAACTGGTCAAAGCCATCACCGATGTCCGGTTGAAATCGGATATTGCCGGTGCCGGGTCATTGATTGGTGCATTGGCAAACCGGACAAACGAGGAGAATCAGAAGCTGTATGACCGGATGATTTATACCATGAATGAAAAACTCGGATATTGCAGAACCTGTGCCCAAAAGACCATTGAATATTTTTGCAGCCAGGATGACGATAAGTAACGGCTGTTCAATTTGAGGTTTCAGGCCCGATATTTGATGGCCGGGGAGGTGACATACGATGATAACCCTTGAAGAACTCCTTGAAAGAGACAGAAGACGGGAAGAGGACGGGTTTAAAAGAAAGATTCGTATTGGAAGAATTGTTAAGCCGGGCACTGCCGGTAAAGGTAAAATTATAATCGTACCCTCAACCGTGGAAGAAAAATTTGTCCACGACAGAATCAACCTGGAACAGGAACCGGGCGAAGGCGGTTCCACGGGCGGAACCGGCAGTGGTGAAGAAGGCGATGTGGTCGGGGAACAGCCGATCCGGCCCGAAGAAGGCGAAGGCGCGGAAGAGGGGGGTGGCGAAGGCCCGGGAGAAGGCGAAGGCGGCGAGCATGAAATGGAGGCCAATGCCTATGAACTGGGCAAAGTATTGTCCCAGGATTTCCAGCTTCCCAACCTCCAGGACAAAGGGAAAAAAAGGACTCTGGCACGATATGTCTACGATCTGACCGATAAAAACAAAGGTGTGGGCCAGGTGCTGGATAAAAAAGCCACCCTCCGGCAGATCGTTGAAACCAATATCAGTCTGGGCAATATCCCGGATGCTTCAAATATCGATACCACAAAATTTCTTATTTCTCCCCAGGATCTGATCTACCGGATACTGTCCAGGGAAAAAGACTTTGAATCCCAGGCCATTGTATTTTTTTTAAGGGATTATTCCGGCTCCATGGGAGGAAAAGTGACCCAGACCGTGGTCTCCCAGCATGTCATGCTTTATTCATGGCTCTTGTATCAATATGAAAAACAGGTTGAAACCCGGTTTATTCTTCATGATACCGAGGCAAAGGAAGTGGCGGATTTTTATAAGTATTATTCGTATAAAGTTGCCGGCGGCACAAAGGTATCCACAGCATTTAAACTCGTGAATGATATTGTTGAAAGAGAGAGCCTGGCAAGGGATTACAATATATATGTTTTTCACGGCACTGACGGAGATGACTGGGACAAAGAAGGAAAAGAGACCATTGCAGAGATTGAAAAAATGTTTCAATATGTTTCCAGAATCGGCATTTCCATTGTCGAACACACCTATATGGGATCAAAGCAGACAGAGGTTGAAAAATATCTGAAAGCATCCAGCCTGTTAACCAAGCAGAGCAATTTGATCAAACTGGATATTCTGGACGAAAATGCAGACGATACAAGAATTATCCAAGGCATAAAAAACCTTATTTCATAAACAAGGTGGACGGATAAACCTGAAAGCGAGATAACCATGGAACTTGTCAGCCAACACGTCAAAGGCATCATGGAAGAATGCAAATTACGGGCTCGTGACCACGGCCTTAAGTTTGATGATGAGACCCTTGAATATATCGTGACCAACCGGGATATGATTGAGCTGTCTCCCAAGATCATGATCCCCACCCTCTACGACTACTGGGTGCACGATGTGCGCGTGCTGTCAGGAAAAGGCCAGTACGAAGCCTATCCGTCCAATCCTTTTGAAACCGTTATTAATACGCGGCCGGCTATTTCTTTTTATAATGACAATAATCCGGACTGGCTCAATGTAATGATCTTTTATCATGTCCTGGGACATATTGATTTTTTTCAGAACAATCTGTTTTTTAAAAACACCTGGGATATTGATCTGACCGGTCAGGCCCTGGCCGACAAGCGCCTGATTGCCCAGCTTCGGTCTGAAAAGGGCCGGTGGGTGGACTATGCAATCGAATTTTCAAGGGGGATAGACAACCTGGTGGGATATCAAAGAGAACTCAACCGGGAAATCTCCAATGACACCCAAAAGAAAATGACACGGTCGGATTTCTATTTTGATGTGTTTCTGCAGACCATGAAACATGTCACCAATAATGATTATTTAAAAGAAATTACAAGATTTAACGACTGCAGGAAGAACAAGGAAGATTTTTTTGAGCTTGTAATCAGCAAATATCCGGAATTTGACGAACTTTTCAAAAAGCACCTGTCAGCAAAAGCAAGCCCGGACATGGATGTCATGGAATATATCATCCGTTATTCACCGTTTTTAAAAGAGGAAGAAAATATCTGGATAAAGTCCGTCATGCAGATTGTCAGAAATACAGGATTGTATTTCGAACCCCAGATCCGGACAAAAATCATGAATGAGGGGTGGGCCAGTTACTGGCAT
>JBNKNP010000304.1:0-35744 GCA_050293905.1 Desulfobacteraceae bacterium
AACATCAACATCCTTGAGTTTATCAATATACTGCAGGATATGACTGAGTTGTTCGGCCATTTTCTCAGTTTGTAAATCATCAATTTCCAGACGGGCCAGGTGGGCAATCTTTTGCACTTCATCTTTTGATATCTTCATGACTATCCTTTTTTACGATCATTGCTTGGATTCGATCTTTTTTTAATTTTTCTTTCACAGCCTTGGCTGAATCATAAGTATCATATGACCCTAAACGGATCCGGTACCAGGTTTCCTTGTTGAGCCTGGTCTGTACCCGGTAAGGGGCATATCCATTTTTTTCAAGTGCAGCCATATGAGCTGCAGCATCATTGGCATTTTTATAAGCCGCAATCTGAAGCGTATATCTGCCGGCTTCTGAAACCTTTTTTACGGCAACAGGTTCACTTTTCCGGCTTTGTTTTTTATAGGTCTGTTTTTTCAGGCTGATCTTCACCGGGATGGCTGCTTCTGATTCAGGGGGACGGCTCTCCTTTTTGGGAACAAGTTCCTGTGTCTTTTTTGACCGTTTGCTGCCCTCAACCGGAATAGGATGATCCAATGCATCAAAAAATTCCAGATCCATTTTCCGGGAGGCGGGTTGTATCTCTTTATTTTGTTTATCTGCAATCATTTCAAGACGCTGCTGAAATTTGCGTGTATCAAAGGTCACAGGAGAGGTGCCGCGGCCGACAACAATACCCAGCAGAAACATCCATCCGGCAATAAAGATATAAATCAGATATTTTAAAATCCCCTTAAAGGACATCATCATCTTTTACATTCTTTCAGGTGCCGATACCCCAAGAAGCGTCAATCCGTTCCTGATAACCTTTTTAACAGCCAGGACAAGACTTAAGCGTGCCAGGGTCAGTTTTTCATCTTCGCCAATGACCTTGTGTTTGTTGTAATACCCATGAAAAGCTGAAGCAAGTCCCATCAGATACGTAAATATCACATGCGGATGAAGCGTCTGTGAGCTCTTTTCAACATTTTCCCGGAATGAGGAAATTAACTTTAGCAGCCCGATCTCTTCTGCTGCGTTGAGCTGATCCAGATGATGTCCTTTTTTAAAATCTATCGCATCAATGATCTTATCCTCTTTTGCCTTTAACAGAATACCCGTTATTCTGGCATGGACGTACTGGACATAGTAAACCGGATTTTCAGAATTTTTCTGCTTGGCAAGTTCCAGATCAAAATCAAGGCCGGAGTCATAGCTGCGGCTTAAAAACATGAACCGCGCCGCATCTTTTCCCACTTCATCAACAATATCTTTTAAGGTGACAAATTCGCCTGCCCGGGTGGACATTTGAAAGGGTTTGCCGTTCCGCAGCAGGTTTACCAGCTGGACCAGGATCACATCAAACTGCTCAGCCTTATATCCGGCAGCCACAACCGAGGATTCAATCCGTTTAATATATCCGTGATGATCCGCCCCCCAGACATCAATCACCCGTGAAAATCCCCGCTCGAATTTTTCCATGTGATAGGCAATATCTGATGCAAAATAAGTCGTAAGTCCGTTATTTCTGACTACGACCCTGTTTTTTTCATCCCCGAAATCCTGGGTTCTGAACCAGAGCGCGCCCTCGTCTTCATAAATCAGATCTTTGGCTTGAAACCGGTCTATAGCGGCTTGAACCTGTCCTGAATCATACAGGGTCTGCTCGCTGAACCACTGGTCAAAGCCGACACCGAAACTTTCAAGATCTGCCTTGATCTCTCCCAGAATCCGGCCCGCGGCAAACTTTGCGCAGATCATTACGGCTTCAGCCTCTTCCTTTAAACTAAAATCATTTCCTTCCTGCTCAAGAATTTCGTCAGCCAGATCCTTTATATAATCCCCCTGGTAACAATCTTCGGGAAAATCAACGGCCCGGCCTGATTTTTCAAGAACGCGCAGCCAGACAGAGGTCCCCAGGGTCCGGATCTGCCGGCCTGAATCATTTATATAATATTCTCTTTGAACATCAAAGCCTGCAAAGGATAAAATATTTGCCACGGAATCCCCCACAGCCGCTCCACGGCCGTGTCCGACATGAAGCGGGCCTGTGGGATTGGCGCTGACAAATTCAACCTGCACGCGTTCATTGCCGCCTATTGTGGAAGAACCGTATTTTTTGTCCTGCTCAAGCACCTGGTTCACCACCGGCTGCCATGCCCTGCCGGACAGAAAAAAATTGATAAATCCCGGGCCTGCAATTTCGACTTTTTCTATCATCCCGGACAATTCAATTACAGATACGATATGTTCTGCAATCTTTCTGGGCGCCATTTTCTGGATGGAAGCTGAAACCATGGCAACATTTGTGGAAAAATCCCCATGGGACGAATGGCGGGGCACTTCAATTTCCATTTCAGGGATCTGATCAGACGGCAGGTCACCATTTTTAAAGGCAGTGAACGCAGCCTCCCTGACAATTTCTTTTATGGATTGTTTCATTATGGATTCTAATTCTCGTGTTCAGATATATCTTCAGGAGTAAAATTTATTTTGTCATCGCCGGCGTCAATTTCCTTGATCTCGTCTTCTTTTGTATCCCCGTCCTCTTCAAGTATCTTGTCGATTTCAACATCCTCTTCTTCAAGGGAAAATTTTTCTTCCTTGGGAAAGGCTTCTGCATCATCATACTCAATGACAATGGTCTGCTCATCTTCATTCTTGAAAAAATCCATTGTGTTTTCATACAATTTTTCACAAAGATCCGAAGTGGGGAAAAAACTTCGTCGTCTCAGCATCCGGACAAAGGCATCAAGGTTTTCAGAAGAGGCCTGGACCATCTGGGTCAGGTCATATTCTTCCTCAAGCAGCGGCATAACCACTCCGGGATCCACTTCACTGGATTCCAAAACAGTCAAAATGCCCGCTTTGGGGTTCTTTTCAAATCTTATTTTCTGTCTCATCTAAATTCTCCTGTAAAATTTTAACCTAAAACCTTTTAATATAGCGCATCTATCCGATCTGTCAATGATATTCCCGGAACAACATTCCAACAGAAAGGAACAACGTGTAAAGGAGGCCTGAAATCAGGAAAGCTGATTATTTTTAAAACCGCCATGCAATGATTCGCTATTGGTTTTGGTAAATAAAAAGAATTCCCTGTCTGCGATAAGCATATGTTCATATATCACCTTATACACCAGAAAAGAGAAGATCTCACTGCCGGCGGACAGGGAGTTGCTATTTTCCTTAAGCGCGCGAAACTGTTTTTGGCCCTCGTCATAGAGCTGTGCATGCTTTTCTGCATGCTGCTTTAAGCCGGGAAAGCCCACTGCATTAAGAATGGCCTCTTCATCATGGAAATGCAGCTTGATGTCTTTTAAAAGCATGGCCACCTTTTCCGCCAATTCATTTTTCGGACGCTTGCTGAAAATTGCTTTCAGCAACGAATTGGATGCACGGAAAAGCGCTTGATGCTGGGTGTCGATCTTGGAATTTCCCGAACAGAAATGATCTTTCCAGACAAGATGCAGCAAAGTGTCTTTTGCGCCCATGAAATCCGGGATATCTGCTTTATCCGAAACTTCAAATTCAAACCGGTTCCGGCCCAGTGTCTTTGCCTTGTAAAGCATCTTATCGGCCTGCCCGATGATGTCTTCCGGTCTCGTCTGTTCTGTGCACCTTATCGCTGCAAGACCGATGCTCACAGTCACGGTATCTGCAGTCGGGGAAGACGGGTGAAGAATGGCAAGTGCGGAAAGTTCCCGGTGAATTTTTTCTGCAATGCGGACAGCTCCGGCCGAATCGGTCTCCGGCAGGATACAGGCAAATTCCTCGCCCCCATACCTGGCAGTAAAATCAGGTGCGCGTGAAGCACATAAGACAATGACTTCTGCCACGCGTTTCAGGCAGTTATCACCGCTTAGATGACCAAGACTGTCATTATAGGACTTAAAATGGTCGATATCCAGCATAATCAATGATAACATCGACCCTGATCGGGCGTGCCTGGCGCACTCCTGGCGAAGAACTTCATCAAAACGCCTGCGATTGCATATCCCGGTCAGCCCGTCCGTCATGCTTAAAGATGTCAGTTTGCGCCGGGATTCTTTTAAGGCTATTTCAGAAAGCTTGCGGTCGGTAATATCCCGACCGACCCCCAGGACACCGACAATCATCCCGTCGCTGTTTCGTTCCGCAGTCAGATGGATGCTGTGGTATTGTTCCCCATCTCCGGTATCTGGTGCAACGACTTCTATTTCAACATTTTTCCCGGTTTTCAGAACCTCGGCCACTCGATCCTGGAGTTCCCGGAACGGCCCTTCCGGGAAACACTCCATGGGCGTCTTCCCGTAAAAACTCTGGAGCGATGCGCCCAGTGTCTTTTCAAGCCGGGGATTGACATAGATACATCGGCACTTGGTATCATATCGGATGATATTGTCCGGGGAATTTTCAACAAGGTTTTTGAATCCCTGATCAGGGTCTTTTAAAGCGCGTGCCCGTTCCCGGGCCATTGGATTTACGATGAAGACAATGACCAGAAAAGCAGACAACAGGAAACCCGCCATGATGAGCATCCGGACATTAAGGAGCAATTTGACGGATTCCATCGGTTTCTCAAAATCGGAAACAAAACCTATGAAGAATTTCAATTCCGGCACGTACCGATAATTCACTGTCCGTTCATAAATGCGACCGGATTTGGGATCTTTGAGACGGCAGCGAAACTCCCCGGTCTTTTCCGGATTCACAATCAAATTGGCGACGATGGCATTGATACTTTGATCCATAACGGCTGTCTGCAGCCGGGCCTGCTTCTTAAGGCGGTTCCGGATCATCCGGTCAGCGATCAGTTCACCTGCAGCAGATGCAAGAAAAAGGCACAAAAGTATGCCTATTAATAATTTATTTCCGGATGATAATCGTGTTGATCTCATAGGCTGTCTGACAGGAACTTAGTCTTTGTTAACCCATTTTGTAGATTGATTTATTTCACCAATAATTTGATCCCTTGTAAGCAATTAAACACCTGGATCCATGCGCTGTTTTGGTAACCGCATATCATTCCTTACCATTTTTTCAATATTTCTCAAAGGGTTTAATTAACTGAAATGATTTGGCAAAAGGACAGGCAGCGGTTAAGCGAATTGTTTAAATGTCATCAGGTTAATCTTTGGAGAATTTGACAACAGATCCAGTAAAAATTCTAAAAAAATAAAGGCCTGGGCATTCATACGCATATGATGGATCATGATCCCGCAGCGTCCTGAACCAAGGCCGTTGGAAAATTCCTGTAAAAGCGTTTGCCAGCCCTGTTTCGCTGTCTTGTCCTTCCGGGTATGCAGGTCAACATGAACACAGAAATCCTGTAATCCCTCAGGCGCAGGGGGAGCAGCCCCGCAGCTTCTGGAAACCGCCGTGTAATTCATCTGTTTTAAATAATGCATGGTATCAAGGGTGCAGCGGTTCCAGGGCGGGGTAAATACCCGTGTCAGATGCCTGCCAAGGATTTGTCCAAGCCTTTCATGCCCCCGGATCAGATCCGTTTTAATATTGAAAACATTTCGGTGTGCTCCAAATTCCTGTTTTTTGCCATGAACCTGGTAATTTTTATGCTGAAACCCGTGCATGTGCCAGCAGAACAGATCACCACCTTCTTTCACATATGGCTGCATGCTCTGCCACCGGGGCCGGGTCATCCAGGCCGGCACTACGGCCAGGCACAACGGTGTTCTGTACTTCAGGAACAGGTCCATCATCCGGGTATAATTTTTCGACGGCACACCAATATCATCTGCCCTGAAAAAAAGGTTAACCGGATGATGCTTTTCCAATTGAATGTCAATTGTCTTTTTAACGGCATCTGCAATATCCTTTGGCAGCCGGGCATCAAATGCGCCATAAATACAAGCTGTCATAAATTCAGTTTCCCTATCATGTCAACCGTGTTTCTCGCGCCGTCCATGTTCAATTTATCGCCGGATGTTTCAATCCGGGTTCCCAGCCGGCGGGTGATGAAGCAGGCCAGATTTTCCGGGGCCAGATCCCGGTCTTCAAGAAGATCCATGGATGTACAGGCGTTGAGTTTTTCAACCCGGCTGCGCTGTTCCCTGTTCCGGCTGAACGGCCAGACCAGGGACGGCACCTTTGCCGCCACAATATTCATGCAGGTATTGTATCCTGCCATGGAAATTGAAAGATCAGCAGCCGCCAACAATGACACAAAATCATCACAGAATTCTTGGACATGGATATTGGGGCCTGAAAAGGAGTGAAGCTCGGCCTTGTCTTCTTTTTTCATATAGGGCCCGGTAAAGACTTTGAGCAGATAATTTTTATTTTCCGGCATAAGGCCAAAGGCCCGGACCGCTGCTTTCAAAAGCCGGGCACCGACATTCCCGCCACCGGCACTGGCCACGATCAGGCCTGCCTTTGACAGATCCCGTATCTGGTTTTGAATCTCTTTTACTTTTTCTTCTTTTGGCTTCGGGGCCACAAATCCGGTATAAATCAATGGGATTTGGATATCGTTGATTCTTTGAAAGGTTTCATCCAGTTTTATCAGCCTGGGGTCAGAATGGATAAAGACTCCATCAAACCACAGATTGAGCGCTTTGATCACCCGGGTTTCATGCAGGTGGTTTTCCGGTTTTTCCACCAGGATGTCCCGGAGGCTGCAAACCACCCTGCAGGTTCTCACAGGCTGCGAATGAATATATTCAAGCACCGGAACCAGCTCAAAGGCAAAGGCTTTTCTGCCGAACGGATACAATTCGACAAAAAATAAATCCGGTTTTTCATTTTTTATAAGTGCCAGCAATTTATTTTTACGCTGATCTTTTATGCTATCTACAGTTTGCCCCGAATCTTCGGGAATCAGCCCTTTAAACTGGTTATCCATTCTAAGGCCGGGCAGGGAAACTATCCGGATACGGCGGGGCAAAGAGATGTCGGGCAACCCGCCGCCAACCACCAGAATCACATCAAACTCCTGCATAGCCCCTGCAATTTCAAGGGTTCTGTATAAATGTCCCACACCCAGGACATGCTGGCAATAGATAAACACCTTCATACTATGTTCCAACCCATAATTTTTTCCATGGTGCATCACAGCAGGGCAATATGATTGAGTTTTTCGATTTTCAATTGCTGCTCCCAGTTCAACCGGTGAAGATGCCGGGCTTTTAAAACAGGCTTTCCCTCCGATCTTTTACCAGTCTTCCGAAAAGGCAGAAATGTTCTGCCTTGAAGATGGTATATCAAAATCTTTATCACACTGGAATGGGTAACCACCAAGAGCCTTTTGCCGGCATTTCTCCCGCATGCGCGGGCAAGCGCTGACAATGCCCGGTCCAGCACCGCGGTTCTGGCTTCGCCTTGAGGCGGGCAGAATGCCCATCCTTTTGCTTCCTGTGATTCCACTTGACCGGGAAATTGTTCACGAAGTTCCTTTAGTGTTTTTCCCTCCCATTGGCCAAAGTCCTGCTCTTTGAGCCCGTCAACAATCTCAATGTCCGATCCGGCTTTTTCCAATATGATCCGGGCTGTCTGTTCTGCCCGGATCAGGGGACTTGACAGAATCAGGTCGTAGGGTTCGGCAGCCAGCCGCTGTGCCCAGTTACGGGCATCCTCCACCCCCTGGGTGCACAAAGGGATGTCTGTTAGACCCTGGAGGCGTTTTTCAAGATTCCATTGGGTTTTTGCATGGCGGATGACATCAATTTGAACCATCAGGCCGCCACCTTTTTAAGAATTTGATCCAGCAGCCTGTAATTATGTTCAATATCATGGTGCATCCGGACATACCGGGCTGCGGCACGGCCCATTTTCCGGCGCAGGTCCGGCTCGGACAGCAGGAGCCTGAGCCGTTCGCAAAAAGACGGGCAGTCATACATGGGCACTAAAAACCCGGTTTTTCCATTATCCACCACTTCAGGAATGCCTCCGTTTTCAAAAGCCACCACGGGCAGGGAACAAGATTGCGCTTCCAGATACACCATGCCCAGAGACTCCCTGATGCCGGGAAAGGCAAATACATCCCCTGTACTGTAAAATGCCGCCATTTTTTCCCTGTCAATTTTTCCGGCAAAGGTATGGCAGCCGGGCAGACGATTTTGGGCAAGTATCTGAAGTTTTTTTTCCATTTTCCCTGACCCTGCAATGACCAGATGAAATCTAACGTCTGATTTTAATAATTGAGCGCAGCATTCAATGAGCCAGATCAGGCCTTTGGTTTTAACATCATCCCTGAACATGGCAGCCGTCAATATCACCGGGCAGTCTGATTTATCCCATTGTTTCTTAACTTCTCTTCCGGTTTTATTCTCTTTTTCAAGATCATGGAGTTTTTCAAAACAATCAGGCTGAAAGCCGGGTTTGATATAAGTTAACTGCCCGGGAGGAATCAACCGCTGAAGGTTGACAAAATCCGGTACCTTGTTGGTAAAGATGTGATCTGCCTGTTTTAACGCTGCCCGGTTCAGATAAAAACCTAAAACTGTTTTCATGCTGCGCTGTTTCTTGGTCGAATAAATACCCTGGAAAATCAGGTACCTTATCCCCAGCAACCGGCATATCCACGGACCGATCAGATCCGGTGCCTTATAATAGGTGTGATACGTCAGCCACAGATCCGGCGGATCTTTTAACAGGCAGAACAATATCCTTATATAATCCTTGATGAGTATCAACCACAGCCAGGGCTTGAAATAAATCCACCGCGCCCTGAGCCGGCTCTGAACATGAATGGTGTGGCCCCGGCGTTCAAGATAATCCACTAACCCTTGTCCAATGGCAAGGTCGCCTGACGGGTGCTTATGGCCCAGGGGTTTAAACGGTGCGTAAAATGCAATTTTCATTTTACATCCTGACGGCAGTTTTAGTATCCGGGTCAGCAGCAAGGCCTGGGATATTATCAAGATAGATCCGTGCCAGATCCATAATCAGTGCCTGATTGTTAAAATCCTTTACAATTTTCTTTCTGGCAGCTGTGGTGACCGTTCTGCGCAGTTTCTCATCGGTTAAGAGCTCGAACATGGCATGGGCAAGCGCTTCAGGATCTTTTGGCGCTACCATTTTCCCGGTCACAGTATCTTCAAGAAATTCAGGGATGCCGGATACACGGGTTGCCGCCACCGGCAGGTTCATGGCCATGCTTTCCGCCATGACATTGGGAATCCCGTCCCTGTCGCCGTTATCCGCGACCCTGCAGCCCAGCACAAAAAGATCGCTGGTTTTATAATGACCTATCACTTCTTCATGGGCCAGGGTGCCCAGCAGGCGGGTCACATCTTCAAGGCCGAGTGCTTTAATCAGATCAACTATTTTTTCATGATCATCGCCCTTGCCGATGAGATAATGCTTAAATTCAAGCCCCTGTTTTTTTAAAATGGCAAGGGCATGGTATATGGTATCCAGTCCTTTTTTTTCCGTCATTCTTGCCACGGTCAGCAGTTTATACGGCGGCGTACAGGCAGATGGTGTCTGACCCGGTATAAAATAATCCAGGTTGATCCCGTGATAGACACTGAAAACAGGCGTTTTGCTTTTTCCGGCCACTTTGGACAGATATCTTTGGTTATATTTCGTGCAGGTTACCACAAATGCTGCCCGGTCGATTTTTTCTCTTAGCTGGGTTTTATTGGAGGTATAGATATCTTTTGCATGGGCAAAAAAACTGAATGGGATATTGCTCAGCAGACTTGAAAACATGGCAACGGATGTGGGTGAATGGGCAAAATGGGCCTGGAAATGAACAATATTTTTTCCCGGCAGCAGCTTATGGACCAGATATCCCGCCTGGAGCAGGTGCTTGATGGTAGCCGACTTCCGGGTCCGCATCCAGCGGATCGCAGCAAGGCCTGCAACTTTGGCATAAATTTTGGGCTGTCTGGCCGCCAGCAGAATATTATGCCAGGCAAGGGGCATAAGATGGGCCAGGATGGTGCTGGGAAGATAATCCACACCGGCTTTAACGGCTTTCACGCTGTCGTGCGTAAACGCCTCTCTGGGCTGCCGCATGGAAATGATATGAACCTTGAATCCAAGTGATTCAAGCAATAATATTTCATTTGAAATAAAGGTCTCGGATATTCTAGGGTATCCTTTGAGGATGACACACAGGGTCGAGCATGCATTCTTTTCCATTTTTTCCATTCCAAAATCTTGATATCCGCTCGCAGATTTTTTCTATCCCTGTCATTTCAAAACAGCCCATTGCTTTTTCAAAAGGACCTTTATTTTCCAGCATATACAACAGTTTTTCTTCCAGGTTAACGGCATTGAGTTCGCTCCAGGGAATAAATTCAATCAATTTTTCCCGGTTAAATGCCTGGGCCCGTATATACTGCTCTTTTCTCGGGGTTTCCCTGGGAATTACAAGAGACCGGGTTTTTGAAGAAAGGATTTCACAAAGGGTGTTGTATCCGCCCATGCAGACAACAATATCGGATGCTGCAATCAATGTCTCCATTTCCGGAAAAAATTCATAGGCCTGAATGCCCAGTTCTTCGGAGCGGCTCAAAATAGTATCTTTGTCATTTCTGGAAAGAAAGGGTCCTGTCACCAGCACGCTTTGAAACGGCGGCAGAATGGTCTGTTCTTTCATATGTTCGAGCATTTTCAAATATGAATCCAGCACGTGAAAGCCGTCACCGCCGCCACCGGTGGTCACCGTCACCAGGGTCTCGTTTTTCATGACGTTCAATTGCAGGCGAAGGGCATCTGCCACATCTTCTTTTGGGATTTTCCTTGGGATATAGCCGGTAAAATGCACCTTTTTATGAATTGATTCAGGAATCAAGTATTCTTTTACAGGATCGTAAATGCTTTGCTGCCCGTATACCCAGACTTCGCTGTAAAGCTCTTCAATGGTTGAATAGATGTCTTTTTTGATCCAGTCTTTCTGAACGGTCTGTGCATCATCCATGATATCCCTTAATCCCAGGATAGTTCTGGTCTCAAGACGATTTTCCTTAATCCATTCCAGTGCCGGAAGGACTTCTCGTTTCAAACCCTGGGGTTCTTTATCCACGATAAATAAATCCGGCACAAAGGTCTGAACCGTTGCCATGATAATGGCCTGCCGAATTTCCATGGCCTGCTGGGGGTCAATACGGATGGTTAAAGGGAAATATTCATCATTGGCTTTTTTAATCATACCCGGGATACGGACATAATCCACATATTTCGGGAAAGTCAGCCGTCCTGCAATGGGGGAACCGGTCAGAATCAGGATATTGGTATTGTCCTGCCGAAGCTGTTCGGCGATGGCCATGGTCCGCCTGATATGGCCCAGTCCGTAGGTATCGTGGGAATACATCAGGATATTAAAGGTTTCAATCTTTTCCATGGCAGGTTAGGAAATCCCTGCTGTGGTGTAAAATTCAAAAAAATGTTTCATGATCAAATCCACGGTTTCCTGGTTAATATGAAAATTTTCTTTTCCTTTGACAAAGGGACTATGGTTTGCAAGCTGGTTAAAACTGGTGGCAATTTCATAGCTTGGAAAATAAAACACATCATCATGACTGCTGACAAATTCATCTGCAACAGCCCTGAGCGTGGATTTTGAATTGCAGTTTGCACTGACCACGTCCATATCCGTTCTGAAGGTTGCCCACAAATGGACCGGGGATACCGTGATGATCATTTTGCAGTCCGGATTATTCTGTTTGAGCGTGCGGTAAATACTTTCCATATTTTCCAGGTTTTCCCGATACCGGCTTACCCTGAACCTGTAATCGGACATATCACCGCCCTCATTCACATACGGCCCGGACGGCAGGCAGATAACGCTGTGATCATGGATACTCTCCCAGATTTCCGTCAGCCCCAGTGTAAGGATGAGCACCTTTGCCCGGGTAATGGCTTTTCCTGAACACCGCACGTGGTTCTGGAAATCAAGCTCGGCATTTTCTATGGTATCATAGAGAATGATCCTGCGGTACGGATCCTGGACCTGTCCGGTTTCAGGGGAAACCCACCACCGGGTACGGGGTGAAAATTCGTTAAACGAATAATCAAAAATCTGACGCATGCTGAAGGTATTGTAGGTTCTTTCCCAGGCCGCGCTGGCATGAACAGCCGCCCATTTATGCGTTTCTTCCAGGACATAATTGTATTCGTGCTTTAACAGTGCTTTTCTGATCTCCCTTGCAAAACAGGACCCCATGGATGCAATGGGCGTGGTTCTGTCGATCGACAGCCCCGAGGTCTCAGGATGCGGATATTCATCGGGTTTGAATTTATTTCCATAGGACCCCGGCCAGACCTGCCAGGACTCGAACCGGTGCACGGGGTGCATATCAGATTTTGCCATAAGCCTTCCTTGTTTTGTAATGTCTCCTTTTAATCCAACTTGACAGATCAAGTCAAGGTGTAACTGGATTTTGCAAGGCCGCTATTTCTTGACTTTAAACGGTTTTTTCTTTATCAATATTTTATGCTGCTGAAAACCGACACATCAGGCCGGGTGCAAAAACAGGTGGTCCTGCCGTTTTTTAAATCTGTTGAGATTGCTGTTAAAAGCATAAAATCCAGATTTTTCAGATCACTGATCACCACCATGAGCCTGATCCTGGCCATTTCTTTTTATTCATACATTAAGACCAATTCACAGATAATTTCAGGCTTACTCACCACCGGAAATAAAACGGTCGTTGAACGGTTAAGCCAGCAGGGCTATGAAGTGCCTGAGCCAGGGTCAAGCGGGGTTATGAATTCCAAGGTCATGAACCCCAAAGAAAAATGGATTCTGTTTTTATCCCTGCTGGTGTGTGTGGTGGGAATCGTCAATACCCAGCTCATGGCTGTGGCGGACCGTTTCAGGGAAATCGGCACCATGAAGTGCCTGGGCGCCCTTGACCGGTTTGTTTTAAGACTGTTTTTAATCGAGGCCACCCTCCAGGGGTTAATCGGTGCAGCCATCGGCGGTGTTGCAGGTTCTGTCATTGCCATTTTGGGTTCTGTTTTCAAGTTCGGCACCATTGCTTTTTTTGCCGCCGGTGTAACGGCTGTTATCACAGTCATTTTATCTGCTGTTCTGCTGGGATGCACATTAAGTATTATCGGGGTATTATACCCGGCACTGCTGGCCGCAAGGATGCGACCCGTGGAAGCCATGAGGGGAAGAGACTAATCCACAATGAATCCGGATAATTTATGAATGAATCTGCCAATATCGTCCGCGTGTCACAGGTAAAAAAAGATTTTGCCATGGGCAAAAACCTAGTCCACGTTCTAAAAGGGATCGACCTTGAAATCAAAACCGGGGAATACCTGTCCATCATGGGGCCGTCAGGGTCTGGGAAAACCACCCTGTTCAACATGATCGGCGGTCTTGACAAACCGTCTTCCGGTGCTGTGTTCATTGATGAAATTGATATTTCTCAACTGGATGCCTATGAACTGGCCTGGCTGCGCTGCCGGAAAATCGGCTACATTTTTCAGACCTTTAATATCATCCAGGTTATGACCGCACTTGAAAATGTTACCCTGCCCATGATTTTTGCAGGAACCCCTGACGATGAAGCCAGAGACAAGGGCATGGAACTTTTAGATGTTGTGGGACTGAAAAAAAGATTCCAGCATAAACCCTTTGAACTTTCCGGCGGACAGCAGCAGCGTGTGGCTGTGGCCCGTGCCCTTGCCAATGATCCTGCCATTATCCTGGCAGATGAACCCACCGGCAACCTGGATCTGACCACCGGAGATGAAATCATTTCCCTGCTGAAAATGCTCAGCAGAGAGAAAAACGTTACCATTATTTCCGCCACCCATGATCTGAAAATGCTCAACGTGTCAGACCGGGTGATCTGGATCAGTGACGGCAGAATAGACAAAATTGAGGACAGAGAAGAACTTTCCATCTCCCTGGGACAGATTGACTGATAATGAAAAATACCGGTTGGCCACATCTTTTTTCCAAACATTTGTTCAAAATTAACAGCAACAGAATATCCCTGATCCTTATTTTCCTTTTATGCCTGCAATTCTCTGCCGGATCAATGCTTTGGGCCGCCGCATTAACAGATCATCCCCAGGATTTTGCTCAATTGCTTAAAATCTTTTCCGATGTGCAGGATCGAAGCTACGGCAGCAGCGATTCCAACCGCATGGCCCAATTTATAAAAACCTATTTTAAACGCCTTGGTTATGATGATATAGGGAGTCAGACTTTTTCAACTCCGGTGCGGGTGAAAACAAAAGTATTGCTTACCCTTTCAGATAACAACAAAACCATTGACATTGATCCTTTTTTATCCAATGCCATTTCGCCGGATACACTGGCCGGAGACGGACTGACCGGTCACATGATCTATGTAAAAAAAGGAGACCTGAAATCGTTTAACAGCAAACCGGTTAAAAACAGCATTGTACTGATGGATATTAATTCAGGTGCAAACTGGCTGACCGCCGTCTCGCTTGGTGCAAGAGCAATTATCTATCTGTATGATCAAAAACCGGACAAATATCTATTTGAAGACAAAAAAGAAGTGTCACCCATTAATTTCCCGCGCTTTCTTCTTTCAAAACAAAAAGCGCGTGATCTTTTCCAGGCACTTGATGACCGTGATGATAAAAAAGTGTCAAAAATGATTTCCCTGCGCTCTGATCTGCAATGGGAAGAAGTGACTGCCGAGAATATTTACTGCCTGGTTAAAGGCCGGGATAAACTGCTTAAAAAAGAGCTGCTGATCATTGAAAGCTTTTATGACCAGGCTGGATTTATCCCGGGCAAATCTCCGGGAGCGGATCAGGCGTGTTCCATTGCATCCCTTCTGGACCTGGCCGGCCATTTGAAAAAAAATCCACCCGAACGTTCCATTCTCCTGGTGGCCACGGCCGGTCATGGCAGCAGCCTTGCCGGCATGCGTGAATTTATCTGGGCTCTGGATGCAAAATCAAGAACCTTAAAAAAAATAATGAACCAGATTAATAAAAGGCTGTCACAGGCCCGGGCCGGGCTTGAGACCCTGGATAAATCCAAAAACCGGCAACCCATGGATGCGGACCGGCTTTCCCTTTTTCAGGACAATATCCACGAGGTAATTAAAACAAAAATCGACACGCTCAGCAACCGGCTCATGCAGCTGAGACTGGAAAGCGTTCCGGATGAAGCCAGGATCAAAGAGCTTGCAGATCAAAGGATGATTTTCAAACGGCTTGAAGGAAAAAGTGATTTAACTGCGCTTTCAAAAGATGACGCCCGGCTGCTGAACCTGTTGATTCCGGCAGCCCGGGATCGTCTTAAAAAAATCATTAAAGATGCCGAAATTCGAAAAAGCCATTTATTATCTACGCTTGCACTCAAAAAAAAGATTAAACGGCTAAATACACAGATTGTGATTTCCCTGCATTTGTCCAGCCATGGAGACGGGGTCGGGGCCTTTAACGAAGGCTGGCTCTACGAGATCAAACCCAGTGTCAACATCTTTGCTCCGTATGTAAAACTCAACACAGCCTTGTTGGATACCGGAAATGCAGCCGCTGAAAAACTTGGCATGCCTGATTATTTTAAAGATACATTGCGGCCGTCCCTGCACCGACCCTGGCAGAGTTATTTTAAAGATACCCCGGCCCTGGGCGGGGAAGTCAGCCGGCTGGCAGGATTTTTAGGGATTACTCTTGCCACCACCAATGATGCCAGGCGATTCTGGCAGACCCCTTTTGATACCATAGAGAGAGTGAATATGGATCAGGCCGTCCTCCAGAGCCGGTTTATTTCGCACCAGATTTCATCCCTTGCCGCCTCATCAGACCTTAATGTCTCCCGGCGGCCGAGGAACGGATTTGCCACCTTGTCCGGCAGGGCCAATTTTTTACGGCACGGAGCAGTGTTTGCCGATGCGCCGGCTCCGGGCTGCGTAATTCTTTCGTTCCAGGGACCGGCGGTTTTCCATACCATGGTGGATGAATCCGGTTTTTTTATGATCAAAGGTGCGGCCACAAAAAAATTAACCGTCCATAAGGTCATTCTTGAAGGATATAAGTTTGATCGAAAGACCGGCCAGACCATCTGGGCTGTGGACAAAAAGAAGACCACAAAACTGCGGTACCGGGTCAAAATGTACAACAAGGATATGGATACCGACCTGGTCATGTTCGCCTGCAGCCAGACCACTATATTGAATTTACTGGAACCCAGGAATTTCGGGTATATGACTAGACTGCAAATCCTGGATGCCAGGATGGACGCCACCCCTATCCGCTACTGGTATTCCCGGATTGATACCCGGTCTTCTTTGATCAGCTCGATCTACCTGCCGCCGGGCACCAGGCTGAAACTGGCCCTGTCCGACACGCTGCTGACCAAAAAACTGATTCTGACCCATGCCGAGGAACAAAAGGCATCCGGAACCGGCTATCGGATTGATGAAACACCCATGATTGCCCCCACCCAGTACCTGGCTGCACAGGACATGTGGGCGCTTATAAATCCGCGTGTTGACAATCTTGAAGAAAAAGGAATCAACAACCAGCGGATAAAAGATCTTCAAACCCAGGGGAACCAGGCGCTGAAAGATGCACACCAATATCTCGCAGACCTGTCCTACGATAAATTTTTCAAGGCCGCGGGCAACGCCCTTGCCCTTGCCGGCAGGGTGTATGATCATGTGGAGAGCATCCAGAAAGATGTGCTTTACGGCGTACTGTTTTATATCATGCTGTTTGCACCCTTTGCCTTCTGCCTGGAGCGGCTTGTTTTTGCCTTTATCAACATCTACAAGCGGATCGCAGGGTTCATCGGCATCCTGGTCGTGCTCATCGCCATCATCTATAATGTCCACCCGGCCTTTGACCTGGCTTACAGCCCCATTGTGGTGATCCTGGCCTTTTTCATCATCGGTCTGTCCGCCATTGTCACCTGGATTATTTTTCATCATTTTGAAAATGAAATGAAACGGTTTCAACTCCAGGGCAAGCGGGGCAATGAGGGAGAAATAAGCCTGCTCAAAGCTTTTTCCGCCTCCTTTTTCATGGGAATCAACAATCTTCGCCGCAGAAGGGTGCGAACCGTCTTAACCTGCACCACCCTGATTATTTTAACCTTTACCATCATGAGCTTTACGTCGGTGAAAAGCATGCGCCAGCATTCCCGGCTGCTGTACAATGACCAGACCCCGTACCAGGGACTTTTGATCAAGCAGATCAACTGGAACACGCTTCCTGAAAAGGCCTTTGAAGTCATAAAAAACACCATGGATGACCAGATGACTGCCGCTCCCAGGGGCTGGCTTGAAAATGAAAACCGGACCCAGGTCACAAAAATCCCGGTGACCTCCGGCCAATTCCATTACGATGCCAACGCCATGCTGGGCTTAAGCCCGGTTGAACCGGACATCAGCCATCTGTCACGGCTGATTACCAAAGGCCGGTGGTTTTCGCAACAGGACCGGTACAGCATCATTATTCCTGAGAGAATGGCCCGGCACCTGGACCTGGAAGATCCTGAGAAAAAAGAAGTAATCATCAAATTATGGTCCATCCCGTTTAAGGTTATCGGCACGTTTTCCGGTGAGGCCTTTGACCGCTTTAAAGACCTGGACGGGGAGCCCATTACCCCGGCTGTTTTTCCGGATGAGGTCTTTCAGCAGACCACTGAAGCAGAAGTGGAGGCCATGGAATCCGGCGATGACATCAAGTCCTTTCAAAGCAGATACACGCACATCCCCTTTGACCAGACCGTCATCATCCCGTTTCAGACCCTGATGTCTCTTGGCGGGAATTTAAAAAGCGTGGCCTTAAAGTACCGGACACCGCCGAAAGACAATACAACAGCGTTTAAACTGGTGGACCGGTTCGGCCTCTGGCTCTTTTCAGGAGAAAAAAACGGGGTTTTTCTTTACAGTGCCAGCGACAATCTCAATTACAGCGGGCTGCCCAATGTCATGATCCCCATTCTGATCTCCATATTTATTGTTTTAAACACCATGATCGGCAGTGTCCAGGAACGAAAACATGAGATTGGGATTTACACTTCCATTGGCATGGCCCCGACCCATGTCGCCATTATTTTTATTGCTGAAGCCCTGGCCTATGCGGTTTTAAGTGTTGTCCTGGGCTATATCCTGGCCCAGGTCATTGTCAAGGTCTTTGCAGGGACTTCCCTTTTAAACGGCTTAACGGTCAATTATTCTTCCCTTGGCGGTGTTTTTGCCATGGCCCTGGTCATGATTGTGGTCCTTTTGTCTTCCATCTATCCTGCAAAAGTGGCTGCCTCCATTGCCATCCCGGATGTTGAAAAATCATGGGAACTTGCAAAAGCAAAAGGAGACACCCTGGATATTGACCTGCCGTTTCTAATCAAGGGAAAAGAAAGCTTTTCCGTGGGTGGATTTTTATATGACCTGTTTGATACCCATCGAAGTGTATCCCACGGTATTTTTTCCGTGGGAAGGCTGATGGCCGAGCCTGTATCAGACCCCGTGAAAAACGGTCAACCATCTGACATTCAGTTTACCATCAGATTTACCGCCTGGCTGGCCCCCTTTGACCTGGGGGTGATGCAGCGTGTTGAATTCAGGGTTGCGCCATCCGAACTTTTCAGCAACTATATGGAAATAAAAATGATCATTACACGTAATGCAGGGGAGAAGAATACCTGGTGGCGGGTGAACAAGCGTTTTGTCAATTTAATCAGAAAGCAGCTGCTGATCTGGCGGTCCATGGAAAGAGGTCATAAAGACAGGTCTGAAGCACTGATGACATCTATACTGAATACACAAGGACAGATCCTTTGACCGAACAACGGAAAAGACGTACCATTATCCGGCCCCGGGCCTTTTTCATCGGGTTTACCCTGGCGGTTCTGATCTGCGCGGTGACCCCGTTTAATAATGTCTATCGCAATGCGACTCCTCTGGGCGGCGGATACTTTCCTTTGGCCCCGTTTTACCTGTTATTTGTACTGACCATCCTAACGGCGGCAGCAGATAAATTATTAAACATAAAAACTTTATTCACCGGGGCAGAGCTGATATTTACCTGGGGCCTGATGCTGCTGGTCTCCGGTATTGCCTACACAGGTTTTGCCCGGACCTTTTTTATCAATCTGACAGCCCCTTATTATTTTGCCACCCACGAGAACCGCTGGCAGAGCATTATTCAGCCCCTGCTGCCTGATAATTTATTTCCCCGGGACATGACAGCCGTTAATATGCTGTACAACGGCATTGAAGGCGGCCGGGAAATGGGATGGGCCGAACTGATATCCCAAATACCCTGGAAGGCCTGGGCCCTGCCCTTTTTATCCTGGGGGATTTTTATTATTTTATGTTATTTTCTGCTCTTATGCATGGTCCACATGATCTCAAGGCAGGCCATGGAAAATGAGCGGATGAATTTTCCGCTCCTGATTGTCCCCAAAATGCTGCAAACCGCCCTGGATGAGAAAAAACTGGCCGGATTTTTAGGCAACCGGTTCCTGCTCATGGGCTTGAGCATCCCGGTCTGCCTTCATCTGCTGAACGGATTAAATTTTTATTTTCCATCGGTTCCCCACATCAACACCCTGGTCCTGGCAGGATCCTACTTTCCCAAACAGGGAATTTTAGCCGGTTTTATAAAGCTCAAACTCTATTTTTATCCTGCGTTTATCGGTTTTGCATTCCTGGCTTCCAAACAGGTTTCTTTTTCTTTCTGGTTTTTTTATATCCTGGGGGCCTTTATGACCGGCCTGCTGGCAATTGCCGGCTTAAGCTTTCCTGCCTCGGAACTTGGGACCACCTTTGGTCCGACCCTGTCCAATCCCGAAGAAACCCAGATGGTCGGGGCGTTTATTGTATTTGCAATATTTCTGGTCTGGCTGACCCGTCTTCATTATAAAGAAGTGGCGGCCCATGCATTCGGGTTGAATACCCAGGGAAATCATTCCAATTCCATGGAAGACAAAATCATCTTCTGGGGCTCCTGGATTGGATTTTTGGGACTGATGGCCTGGTTTATTTTTCACGGTGTTTCGCCGGGACAGGCCTTTGTGCTGATCTTTTTTTTCATTTTGTTTGCCATGGTGTCTGTCCGGGTGATCTGCCAGGGCGGGATTACCTATTTCACACTGACGGTTGCACCCCTGGATGCCGTTAATACCATTTTCGGCCTGAAAATTTTTTCAAGCCTGGCCATGACCCTGGGCTCTGTGTGCCAGAAAGTATTGTTTGTTGATTTAAGGGAATCCGTAGCCCCGTCCATTCTCCATGTTTTAAGGCTTAACCGCCGGGTCAAAGGGGTAAGAATTATTTTTATAAGCATCTTTCTTGCCATGGTGCTCTGCCTGTTTGTATCTGCCGTGGCCATGATCCTTTTGTGCTATAAATACGGAATCAGGGAATTGCAGCTGGACTGGGCCACGCGGACCACGGTATCAGTGTATAATAACATCCTGCCGGTGATACAAAACCAGATTGAACAGGGAGACTCGATTAAATACTTTGCCCTGGCCGGTGCTTTGGTCATGGGGTTGCTGGTTGTCTGCTATCACCGGTTTTACTGGTGGCCGCTGCATCCCATCGGTTATTTAATGCTTTACAGCTCTGCCATGAAAATTTTATGGGTCAGTTTCTTTATCGGCTGGCTGTTTAACGCCCTGTGCATGCGGTACGGCGGTATCAATTTGTTTAAAAGAATGCGGTATTTTTTCGTCGGGTTGATCATGGGAGATTTTTTAATGGGCGGGACATGGGCCATTATCGGATTTTTTACCGAATATGGCTACCAGGTTCTTCCCACATAAACAGCAAGGACTTAAGTTGTTGCAGGATAACAGGCCATGTATGATGATAAAGAGTTAAAAGAATATCGGGATCTGTTAAAGACCCCGGACCATTTTGAAGAAGGCTTTAACTGGAAAACTGTTGTGGGTGCCATTTTCATCGGTTTTCTCATGATGCCTGGAAGCATGTATCTTCAACTGGTTATCGGAACGGGCATCGGTCCTGCGGCCCGCTGGGTAACGATTATTCTTTTTGCTGAAATTGCCAAACGCGCCTATTCTGATTTAAAGCAGCAGGAGATCTTTCTGCTGTACTACATGGCCGGTGCAGCCATGGCGTCTCCATTCCAGGGCCTTTTATGGAATCAATACCTGGTCCAGTCCGATGCCGCCAAAATGCTGGGGCTGACCGAATATATCCCGTCATGGGTGGCCCCCCAGCCTGAGTCTGCCGCTTTGCTTGCAAGAACCTTTCTCCACCCGGACTGGCTGGTTCCGATTTTATTGCTGGTGGGCTCACAGATCATCCAGCGGATCGATCAGTTCGGTCTTGGATATGCCTTGTACCGCATCACCTCGGATGTTGAAAAACTTCCCTTTCCCATGGCACCTGTCGGTGCACTGGGAACCATAGCGCTTGCCGAATCAAAAGAAGAAAAAGCAAGTTCCTGGAAATGGCGGGTCTTTTCCATTGGCGGGGTTATCGGCCTTGCTTTCGGCGGGATCTATATTCTTCTGCCGGCCGTATCCGGCCTGATTTTTACCGAACCCATCCGGTTAATTCCCATCCCCTGGGTGGAGCTTACCCGGCATACCGAAGGGGTGCTGCCGGCAGTGGCCACCGGAATCCAGCTGGACCTGGGTCTGGTATTCCTGGGCATGGTGCTGCCGTTCTGGGCTGTCATAGGCGGACTGATCGGCTTATTAATCACGGTAGCCGTCAATCCGGTTCTTTACCATAAGGGGATTTTAACCAGCTGGCACCATGGCATGGGAACCGTGGAAACCGTGTTTGCCAACAATTTTGATTTTTACATGAGTTTTGGAATCGGACTTGGCCTTTCCATTGGATTGATCGGCCTGTGGCAGGTACTTAAATCCTTCTGGAATCCTGAAACAAAAAACCGGGGCAGCTTAAAAGACCTGCTGCACCCCCCGCCCGGCAGGGGGGATTTTGATTTTAAAATCGCCATCGGCATCTATGTGTTTTCCACCATTTCCTATGTTGTTTTATGTACGATCCTGGTACCCACCTTCCCCTGGATTTTCTTTTTATTGTACGGCTTTATTTATACTCCGGTGATCTCATATATCACTGCCAGGATGGAAGGAATCGCCGGCCAGTTTGTCAGCCTCCCTCTGGTCCGGGAAGCCAGCTTTATTGCCGGTGCAAAATATTTCGGCTACCAGGGTATTGAAATCTGGTATGCCCCTATTCCCATCCACAATTATGGAGAAGCCACGGTAAATTTTCGCCAGATCGAACTGACCGGGACCAGCTTAAGAGGCATCATCAAAGCTGAAATCATTGTTTTTCCCGTTGTCATGGTGGCCAGTTTATTATTCTCCCAGTTTATCTGGCGTCTGGCACCGATTCCGTCAGCCAGCTATCCCTATGCCCAGGAACTATGGCATTTACAGGCATTGAACACGCTTTTAATGCAGTCTTCCACCCTGGAAGGCAACTCCTTGTTTTACCAGGCACTCAGTGGAACAACAGTGGTTTCAGGAATGGGTTTCGGTCTGATTACCTATGCGATACTCACCCTGTTCGGACTGCCGGTTCTGCTGGTATACGGGATTGTCCGGGGACTTGGTCAAAGCACCCCCCACGGACTGATCCTTGAAGTGATCGGTGCGCTGTTGGGCCGGTTCTTTTTTCTGAAGAGATACGGAAAACAGTGGCGGCAGTATGCGCCGGTACTTTTAGCCGGATTTTCCTGCGGCATGGGCCTGACCGGGATGTTTGCCATGGGGCTGACCCTGATATTAAGATCGCTGGGCAGTACCACTTTTTAAATTGCCGGGGCTGTGATAGAATTAACACTACGTTTTCGACAGTGTTATGATTACAGCCTGCCATTTGAATGGCAGATATCTTATTTTTGGAGGTAACAATGAAAAAATATATATTCTTTTTTACATTTATTCTGCTCTCTGCTTCAGGTTCCGGTGCTCTTGCCCAGTTTCCCGTCCACCTAGGCGGATTCACCCTTGGAGAAGATATCTCGGCATATGCGGATCAGATTGATATGGCCACCTGCCGGGCGACCCTGTTCAACCCATATATCGGAGAGGGAAAAATTCCAGACAGGCCGGGATTTAAATCCGGGCTCATTGAGTACGGTCTGTGCAGCAGTCCCAATAAAATACTGAGAATAAAATTAAAATTTAAAGATTCCTCAAAAAAATTTTTCAACACCTTGTTGAGCCGGTATAAAAAAGAGCTTGGAGCACCGGATGAATACAAAGGAGACCCGTTTCAAACTTTGATTGCCTGGAAATGGTCATTTACCAATGAAAAAAAACAGAAAATCAGCCTGATCCTCCAGCACAATACAACCGTGGAAGATGAAAAACTGGGAAATGCCGTCAAGCTGACATTAACCGATCAAATTGAAAAGGAACGGGACTGCTATTTAAAAAAATACCCGGACACTCTGCTTGAAAAACCAGTTCACCCCCCGGGGAATAAGGCATTATGGCAATTGTACATCCCCTATTGAAAAAAATTGCCTGGAACAGGATATCTTTTCTCGTTCCACCGGACTGGGAGGTGGACAGTCTTGATGATACACACCTGATGATGGGTAAACACAGCACGGCTGAACTTGAAATCAAATGGGCGGAAGGACCCGGACAATTCACCCTGGACGCCTTTTTAAAAAAATTTATTGTCAGGGCTCAAAAACAGCTGGATATTATTATCCATGAGCGCCCGACGCCGGAGGGTTTCTCACATCCCACGACTGTTTTTGAGTTCTTCTTTTTTGACTGGGAAGGACATGGGGAAAAGGGAAGCGGGACCTTTATCTTCTGCAATCACTGCAAGCGTCTGACCCTGATCCGGTTCTTCAAGCCTTTTGACGGCATTCATATGGATCAATCCCAGCAAATATTGCAGTCATTTACGGATCACCCCAATAAGAGCCAGGTTTCATGGGCCATGTTTGGAATGGAGTTCACTGCCCCTGCTTCTTTTGATCTTAAAGAATACAGCTTCAAACCCGGTGCATTCCGGGTGGATTTAAAGGACAGGAAAAAACACCTGTGCTTTTACAGCTGGGGACCGGCAACCTTTTTGCTTTCAAAGATGGATCTGTCGGCATTTGCACGGCAGCGGGTTCCCTTGATATCGGGACTGGCCCGGGCGGGCTGCTGTGCCAGGGGGAATTATCTTGAATGGTCTTTTAGAAAAGAAAAATTTAAAAATGCAAACCTGATCCCCTTTTTCAATCATATGTCGTTGTATTCGGTATTCAGGATCTGCCATGATGTGGAAAACAATCGTATCTCAGGTATGCAGATCGACTCACCCGTAAAATTTGAACATGATCTGATACAAGACTCCACCCTTCATGATATTTAAAAAAAAACAGAAAATCCTGAAACAAGATGCTTTGCTTTGTATTCCTGAAAAAAATGATCTGGTAAAAGAAGAGCCTTTGGATTCAGGAGACCTGATTCTTTCATACCCGGCCATGTACAAACCTTTTTTCAGCAGGATTCAAAAAATGCTTAGAAAAGATCCTGAAAAAACCTTCCTTAGAAAAATCCAACTGGATCCGCTGGGGGTTGATGTCTGGTCGCTTCTGGACGGTAAAAACAACGTTAAAGCCATTATCAAAAAATTTGCAGCACGACATTCGTTAAACTCAAAAGAGGCTGAAATTTCCGTCACCCTGTTCTTAAAATCTCTGGGTGAAAAAGGGTTGATCGTCATCGTCAAACCGGATAGGTGATGAAGAAAAAGACATGAATTATTCAATCCCGGCTTTTGTTTTCAGCTCCTTTAAAAAGCCGGGATTGATCTTTTTTCCAAGGGCCTGGGCTTTCACAAGATTTTTTACAGCCTGCTGATATTCTTTCATGTAAAACAACGTCACAGCTTTATTATTATAGGCATCTGCATATTCCGGGTCAATTGAAACGGCAGTGTTAAAATCCGATAGTGCCCTATAAAAATCCTTTTTAAGTGCAAAAACAATCCCTCGGTTACTATAATAACCCGGTTTGTTCGGATTAATGGAAATGGCGGTATTGTAATCTGAGAGTGCCTTTTCCGGTTCATTGTTCTTATTGTTCAACAACGCCCGGTTATAGTATGCGTCCGCATATTTTGGGTTTAATAAAATGGCTTTGTTAAAGTCTGATAATGCCCGTTGAAAATCATTTTGAAGTGAGTAGGCTTTGCCGCGGTTATTATAGACGTCTGCAATATCCGGATTAAGCTGTATGGCATGATTATAATCCAAAAGCGCCTTTTCATACGCTCCTTTTTCCGAAAGCGAGCGCCCCCTGTTGATGTAGGCATGGTAATCTGTCGGGGTCAACTTGATACAATGATTCCACAATGAAAACCGGGTGTTCCAGACAGGGGTCTGTACTAAGGCACTCCAGCCTGCAAACAAAACAATGATTCCTAAAATGATGCCCCATTGCCATTTTTGATTTATAAATCCAGCCGCAGTTGAAACGGCCAGGGCAGCGCCAAACATGGACAGGTACAGGTACCGGTCTGCAACCGTGGACCAGGCCTGAAATGAAAAATCCATGAGTCCTGATACCGGCAGGAACCCTGCGATGAACAGCAAAACTGAAAGCACGAACAGCGGAGCTTTTTTTCGAACCCGCCAGCACAAGACACCCAAGCCCGCCGGAACGGTCCAGATCAGGTACACCCACTTGTGAGCCAGGACAAAAGCCGGGGTCCGGGCATAGGACGCAGCAAGGGAAAAAGGGATAAAGAGCTTATACAGATAAAATGAAATAGTATCCCCGAAAATCAGGGGCTTTGCCCAGACCGGGTTGCTTTCTGAAGTAACTTGAATTGTGGAAGTCAGAACGGTAACAAGTGCAACCGGAATAAAAAACAGACCCATCACGGCAGCCATCCGCTTTAAGTTAGCAGGACGGTACCAATAATATTCGATCATGACGGCAAACAAAGGCATGACCACGGCCGAGGGCTTTGATAATAATCCGAAAACAAAAAGTATCCAGCTGATAAAAAAATAACGGACAACTGATTTTAGGGATTCTTCTTTCCCATGGCTGTATTTTTCATGACAGCCTTTGATATAAACATAAAGGGCGGAAAAACTAAAAAATGCAGCCAGCAGCCCCCGGAACTCGGATACCCATGCCACCGATTCAACCTGGACAGGATGAACAACAAACACCATTGCCCCGGCCATCGCGGCCCAGCGGTTTTCTGCAAACTGCCTGAGCAGTACAAATACCAATATCCCATTGAGCAGATGCAGCAGAATATTGGCCAGGTGATAGGCAAAGGGTGTGTTTGAACCGATGATTTTCAAACCGCCCCACAAATTATATGCCACCGGGATATAAAGCTGCTGGTATGGATTTGTCCAGAAATGCAGCAAATGCTTTAATGACGGCGGATTGAGATACGGGTTCTCCGTCAGGTGAACGGCCGTGTCGTCCCAGACCAGCTCAAACCCCGTGGTCTGCCAGAAGATAAGTATTGACACTGCAGCCAGCAGGGAAACAACGAACAGGTCGCTGTGATGGCTAAAATTCCCGGATAGAGGAAAAAATTTAATATCGGTTTTCGGCCCTGGATGTTCATCAATCTGCCGGGTTTGTTTTTCCATTTATCTGCTTCTTTTTTCTTTTCTTTTCTGGTCATGTGTTTGCCTGCCGCAGATGAACTGCGGGAATACGAAATAATTGGAAAACGCAAAGTTAAATGCTGCTGCTGATGCTATTCCGGTGATAAAGGCAAAAAATAAATGAGTCTGAAAAAACAGGATCTTTTTGCTTAGGATCGTATATACACCCCAGTTCAAGATAAAACTTATCAAAGAACTCAATGAAAATTTCATCCATTGAAAATGTCTGGCCGTTTTAGGGCGCTCATTAAAGGTAATCCTTCTATGCATGGCCCAATTCCAGGTCACGGCAGGCCAGAATGAAACGGCTCTGGCCAGAACGTGCGGGGCATTAAATATTTTCTGCAGCCCGAAATAAAAAGAAATATCAATTAAAAATCCTGAAAACCCCACAATGGCAAACAAAAAAAATTTAAGCACTGAAGGAAAAGAAAACTGATACAATCGGATGATATGGACAAGATAAGATAATTGCTCTTTAAAGTTAAGCTTGCTTTGCCCGTATTGCCTGTCTGAAAAATGTATACCCACTTCTGTTATTGTTTTAAACCCGCCCTTGACCATAATTTCCAGGCCGATTTTATACCCGATGGGAGAAAGGGATGAAAGATCCGGAAGGTTTTCCCGCCTCAGCGCAAAAAAACCGGACATGGGATCTTTGATTTTTACCAGCAATAATGCCGGCAGTGTGGCAGCGAAAGAATTGAACCGCCGGAAAAGGGACCACTGCTCATCAACAGACCCGCCTTTTGCATACCGGGAACCCACGACGAAATCCGCCATTCCATTCTCCAATATTGATTTCATTTTGACAATGGCGGACGGCGGATGGGAGAGATCAGCATCCATGACCACAAGGATATCTCCCCCGGCGTTGTCCAGACCCTCAATCACGGAATTTGCAAGGCCCTTGTCTTTCGTCCGGACAATCAATTTTATATTGTATTTTTTTGAAAGATCCCGACAAATTTCCACAGTGCCATCACAGGAATTATCATCCACAAAAATAATTTCATACGTAATGTTTGCAGTCTTGAGCACCTCATCAATTTTAACGGTGGTATGAGAAATATTTTCAGCTTCTTTATAAACAGGAATAACAATGGAAATCAAAAACACGCTCCAGGCTAAAATTACAATTTAAATATTACAAGGCTTTATCCTTTTTCAGGAAAAATGACAAGCGTGTTATGATCAGTTTGCTGGGACTTATCAAGGGCTGTACCGCAGGAAAGCCATAGTGTTCAAAATTTTTAAAAAAATGCTCCATTACGTCAAATTGATTTTTACTCAACACCACATTCCGGTTAAGCCCCTCAATACGCTCGGTTTCAAAGCGCAGCAACAGACACGGTTTACCCAAATAATAGGACTCTTCCTGGTTGCTTCCGCCGTCCGTGACGATAAAGCTGCATTGGTGCAGCAGCTGTGTAAAAACCATATACGGCTGTCTTGGAATGCAATAGATGTTTTTGTTTTGCAGCACGTTGTGCAGTACTCCCAATTTTTTCAGACACATCTTTGTGGGGCTGTGTAAAATCAGAACACATGGGATTGTCCGGCTGCGCTTCTCGACCTCCTTAATCATTTCCAATACAAAACTTGAACGATAAAGATTTTCCTGACGATGCAGTATGAACAGAAAATATTTTTCAGGCAGCTCAGGCAGCGCATTTATTTTGCTGTCATTCACGGCAATATTCAGACTGTCCAGCAGGGTATTTTCCCGTGTATTGTATTTAATGCCGCGATAACGCTTAAGGTTATTCATGGCCCAGTCATTTGGACAAAACGCAATGGACGACACCTTGGAAACCAGGACCCTGCATATTTCTTCTGGAAAAGGGTTTAAAAAATCAAATGACCTCAGCCCTGCTTCAACATGGCAGATTCTATATCCGGCCAGCCATCCGGTATAGGCTCCCATCAGTGTGGAAATGGTGTCCCCGTGGACAATAAGAATAGGTTTTCCATTCAGAATCCGTGCTTTTTTTTTAAAAAGAAAAAAGGATTTTACTGCCGTACACAGGAACCATGCCATCAGGCTGATTGCTGTCTGATGTCTCGGGCCTCTTGATATCAGTATATCCGGTGATTTTTTTTTAATCAGATTCCAGAATTCCGATTCACGGATATCGTTCTGGCCCGAAGATACGATTTGATACTCAATCCCTTGTTGTTGTGCCTCTGTCATTATCGGAAAAAGCTTTATTAACTCTGCAACCGTGCCGACAAAAAAGGTCAGCCCCATATGTTTATCCACAATTATCCTTTCTTTTAAATCTATAGGGAGTTTGTATTTGCATTGAGCCGGATTGTCAATACAGGGAACAGCATTCCTTTTGCCTGATAACCCGGACTGAAACGCCGACATGATGTTGAAAACCGGATAACGTTGTGATAGAGATAACAAGAATTTTAGTTTAAAAAATATCCAGCGGACTGAATAATCAATACATTGAGACGAAAAGTCAACATTTATGCGTTCCATCAAATTTAGTACCACCACGGTTACGGCAGTTAAACTTTTACTGCCGATCTATTTTTTCTTATCTGTTCTTGCAATGTTTCCTGCATCATTTCATATGACCACCTATAAATACGGCTATGCATATAATGGATCAGACTCTTTGGGAACCATGAGTTATAACTGGTCAATCGTTCAACATGCCACGTTTAACGGAAACGGAGAACTCTGGACCTATTATCAGGGATACCCTGTGGGAAGAAAACTGATGATCCACGAGCCCATGCGTCTTCTGGCCTGTCTTGCCACAAAAATAGTCAACCCGGTGTTCGGTTATAATATCATTGTTTTTCTAAGCTTTTTGCTGGCAGGTCTTTTTACGCATCTTTTGATGTTCCGTTTTCTCAATGATCACTGGATCAGTTTATTCGGCGGATTTATATTTATGTTTTCCCCCTTTCATATCATTCAGGCATCTGATCACTTTAACCTGGCCCAAACCTGGATTTTTCCTGCCTTTTTTCTTTTAATTATGAATGCATTATCAAAAAAAACTTACCAGTCCTGCACTTATGTGCTGTTTTTTATCCTGTTTACACTGTTAATTCACGGGTATTACGCTGTCTATCTTGGATTCATTCTGGTCTCACTTTTAATTTATCTGCTGATTACCAGAACAATTATCATCAGCAGAAAACAAGTCTGCTTTATGGTATCCGCGTCATTGGTTATTATGGTCTTTGCTTTGTGTGTTTTGTATTACATGGGGATGATCACCTTGAAAAATGGCGGCATTTCCTTTTATACACGATCAATTAAAGATTTATACACTTTTGGTATCCGGTGGTATGAATTTTTATTGCCCCCCTATTACAGCCTGTTGTTCAAGGATGTCGTCCGGGCATTCATCAGCAAACACCATCACGGCAGCAATTATGCTGAATTAACTCTATTTATAGGATATATTCCTTTACTGCTTTGCGGATATCTTGGCTACGGCCTGGTAAAGAAAAAGCCGAATACCCCGCCGGTAAAAAAATCAGGGGATAGCATTGTTTTTGCACATATTGAAAAACAATATCTGATAATGATTTTAATCATTGGCTTAATCCCTTTTTTTCTAGGCGTACAGCCGGAAATAGATGTGTTCGGCTTTAAAATACCCACATTGAGTAAATTGGTTTTTTACATGCTGCCAATGATCAGAACCCTGTCCCGGATAGGGGTGTTAACCATTTTTACCGCAACCTGCTTTGCCAGCTTCGGACTATATTTTCTTGTTAAAAAATTCCCGAAATACCGCAAGCTTATCGTCGTTATGCTTATTTTTGGAGTTTTCTTGGAATTTACACAGATAAATGAAGGTTATTATGCAGATACTTCAAACGTTCCGCAGGTTTATCAGGCAGTAAAAAAAATTAAAGGTGATGTCGTAATTTTTGAACGGCCGTTTAAATGGGGGTATATGCCTGATTTCTGGCAGACCTATCACAATAAACCGCTATTTAACTTTTTTGGCACAAAACATCCCAATTTTAAGGAAGCACTGATCTTAACCAAAAGTTCAAAGCTGAGCGAATTAATAACCTGTGCAAGGCAACTTCATATTGATTATATCATTCTCCATCTGCCGGATAAACTCCCCCTGAAGAACCAATTTAAGAATAAATTGAACAAACATAGTATTTTACCACGCAATGCTGTTTACTCATATTTGATTAAAGTCAATTGATTTATGCTATGAGCAGTTCTTAACGGTTTAAGATGGATCTGCTAATAAGAAATCAATAACTTGCGTAAAAGATTCATTAATTTTACCCGGATTTTCCAGTTAACCTTCATCACCAGATTAAAATAACATATCTGAATAAAACTGATCATTTTCTGGGTTGTTGAAAGAACCGGACGGGAAGGATCAATCTTCACATTCAGCTGTTTGCAAAAAAGGACAGCTTTTTTAAACCAGCAACCTTTCTCAACGGAATTCAACCACTCCAGAGCGCCTGGAACGGCACAGTAAAAGCCGTTGTCATAGGCACTTCGATACGATCCCATAATTTCGAAATTCCAGGGAGATTCACCATTTATCAGCAATTTTAATAAATATCTTTTATTCCAGAAGCCGGCAACGTTGACCCGGTACGGCATTGTTTTATCATAAATACCGATCCCTTCGTTCAAAATTTTGCATGGTTTGGGTACCGGTTTAAAATGGATATGGTTTGCCTGTTTCGTTTTCATAAACTCAAACAGGCTGTTTATCCGCTGGGTATCCACTTGTCCGGTAATAAATAAATCTTCCAGGATGACCAGGATATAATCACTGGGAATCCGGGATAAAATTTTCCGGTAACTGGATGACCAGTCTTCGTCTTTTCCTGAGTAAACCGTAACAATATTGTCAACCCGGCATTTCTTTTCATTTGATCCCAGATACACAGGATAAGGGCAGTCCGGCCAGTTTTTCTGAAAAAAATAAAAAAAAGGATCCCATAAATCCGAATACTTGTCACAGGACAAAACCAATATCGAACAATTTGCAGTCACATTCATTTCTCCTGATTTTTTTGATCCGTTACCGGTAAAAAATGATAGTGGTCCAGCAGTACTTTGGAAAACAAAGCCGTAAACATCAGCAGGCCTGCCATCATAATGGCAAATAAAATACTAGAAAGCGTACTGTGAAAACAATAGATCAAAGTGATTTCCAAAATTGCCGCAGCCCCCATGAAAACAATAAAGCGGGTCTGCCCCTGGGCCAGAAGATAATGCATCAATAAAAAGCTTAACGATACCGGCAGCATTGCCACCCCAAAGACGGAAATCGTCCGGCTGGCCGGCAGATATCTTTCCCCATACAAGACACTGACAATAGTATCCGGGAAAAAATACAGCAACAGAGCACCCGTTCCGGTTAATATCCCTGAAAAAACAAGTGCTTTGCATACCATGCCGAAAGAAGAATTGCCAACAGCATGATTTGAAGCAACCATTGGGAACATGGCCAGGACAATCGCACCCGGAAGATACAATACCGCTTTGCCGATGACTGCTGCCGAAGTGTAAAAGCCTGCATCCACAGGAGAAAAAAAATGTTTAACCAGCATGACATCAATCTGGGTCATTACGCCAAACAAAAGATTGGCCAGGAAAAGTCCGAACGCATATTTGTAAACATTTAAAAATGAAAAGTCCAAATCGGTTCCAACGGCAGGAAGGATTTTATAAATTCTGTACTGTGAAAAAATAAAAAGAAACAAACTGGCCGCCAAGATGGCAATAAGCGCACCATTCAGCCCGAAACCAATCCAGACAAACAAAAACCCGAAAATGAAACGGATGACATGGGTTCCGGAATTAATCACGGCCAGGCTGTTAAAATACTGCAGGCCCTGGATGACGCCGGCATTTAAACTGACAATGGCCGAAAAAAATACACACCCGCCGATAAACAAAATATGGATTACTGAAGCATGGAGGAAATCAGCCAGTTGATTTGAAAAAAAAAACAATAGGATTAAAAGAAGCATTAAAAATATAAGGAGCTTATTCAAGCCTTTCCGCCAAAACGTTCTAATTTTTCCAAATTCATTGTTCACCGCGTATACAGCAGAGTTTTTAGAAAAAAAATTGACCATTGTCTGAAACGGTATGCCGAATATAACCATCATAGACATCAGGGCATTGAGTTCTCCATACTCCTTTATTGTGAGCATCCGCCCCATGGACAATTGAAACAAATAACCAAACACGTTTCCGGCCATTACGGCTGTAAACAGCAGCGTACTTTTTTGAAGCATGCGGTCATTGATAAATTTTTGTTTTAGCTGATAAAAAATGTGGGGATTCTCTATATCCATTAAGCGTCCTGTTGCAGTGCACCGGTCACATTGTTTTTCTGCCGGTCCTCTCCCTGATAATATACAATGGACGACGGACCACTTCCGTATGGATATGGCCGATGTACAGGGCGATCATGCCAAGCGCCGACAGCAAAAGCCCGACAAGAAAAGTATTAAACACAGCAAAATATGCCTGGGGAGTATAAAATTGATAATCCACAAAATCTGTAATTGTCATGTAAATTAACAGCAATCCGGAAAATAAACATACGATAAAACCTAAATATCCGGTAAATCTCAATGGCAGCAGGGAAAAAGAAGTGATACTGTTAATGGCCAAATAAAACAATTTTTTTAAAGAATAACTTGGTTTTCCACTTTCCCTGTCCGGTGACGTAAAATATATATATGACTTATTAAACCCAAGCCAGTCGATCAACCCCCTGAACATCCGGGTTCGTTCGGAAAATGTTCGAATGGTCCGGACCACTTTGCTATCCAGTAATCGGTAATCCGTACTGTTCGGCGGGATATCCAACTCGGAAAGCCGCTTCATGATGGCATAAAAAAGCTTGGAGCCTATTCGTTTAATTGTGGAATAATCAGATACCTGTTTTCGTATGCCAACGACTATTTCCGAGCCCTTTTCCCAGTCCCTTAGAAATTCGGGAATTTTTTCAGGCGGGTGCTGCAAATCAGCATCCATGCAAATCACGGCATCTGCGTCGCCAATGGATTCCACCCCGGCTGTCAAGGCCATTTCCTTGCCGAAATTACGTGACAGACAAAGGCCTGTAACTTTTAACGGATTTTTTTCATGAAGATCCTGGATAACCTGCCAGGAATCATCCGTGCTGCCATCATTCACGAACAATATTTCCCAGTCATAGCCGGGCATACCTTTTAAAACATCAGTCAATTTATCATAAAGGCTGTGCAGATTCCGCTTTTCATTATAAACTGGGACGATGAACGCTATTTTTCGACATTTTTCCACGCTTATTGCCAGCCTTTTTGTTAAAAATTTTATTTTATTTTAAAAAGAAACTTCTATATACAAAAATTACCGATAATACACAACTGCCTTTAAAAAACGGCCGGAAATCAGCCAAAGACGAATGAAAAATAAGGATGGATTGAATAAAACCGCGAGGCCTGACGGCTTTAGATAGCAACCATGGCGGCATCAAGGCTGTTTTCAATGTTCAGGTACCCGTCAAAACCCGCAATGTCAAAGACCTCCCGGACATAATCCTGCAGTGAGCACAGCACGATATTGCCGTCCATTCTTTTCAGATCTTTTGTGGTTTTGAGCATCACCCGGATACCGGCACTGGAGATATAATCCAGGTCTTCCAGATTAAGAATGAGTTTACGCTGACCGTTTTCAAGACTTTTGTATATCAGAGTTTCAAATTCCGGGGATGTGTTGGAATCCAGACTTCCCTTAACCTTGAATATTTCCACGCCATTGGTATTTTCCTGTTGCACTTCCATAAGATTTTTCCTTAAATTGCTTCCTCGGATGATGTCTTGTGTTCGGGCCGGGAAGCGCTTGTGAGATACTTTTTCAAGATAACAATATTTTTACCGTCTTCCCGGAAATAATCACACTCATCAATAAAATGTTTAACCAGGTGAATCCCCAGCCCCCCGATATATCTTTTTTCAAGTGCGCATTTTGTATCAGGTGCTGCATGGGCTGTCAAATCAAACGGCTTGCCATCATCTTCCATCCTGATTTTAAGCCGTTCGGCAGTGCAGGACAGATCCAGTTTGATATCATGTTCTTTGTCATCGCTGAACCCGTGATTGACCACATTGGTAAACAACTCTTCCAGAATCAAATCAATTTCTTTGAATTTCCGCCGGGTACATTCAATGGTGGCGCCCATACCTTCAACAGCCTGCTTAATCTTATCCAGGTCTTCAAGCCGGTTTTTTAACGCTATGGATAAATTAAAATAACCCATGTTTCAATCGTAATGATACTTTATTCATTTGTCAATCTTCAGTCCGACTTTAGATAAGACTGACCCCTATAAACTGTTTGAGTGCTTCCTTTTTATGGGATTCAAACTCAATAATCGCTCTTTTATCTGCTTTGAAAACCCTCTGGCCGATAGCTCTTGCAACGATCAGGGGGATATCCGGGAACTGGTCCACTACCTTGGAAAATGCTTTTCTGGTCATGACCAGGCAGGCGGTATCCTGTGCTGCGATCAATGACAGGGGCTTTATCATCGGCGTCATCAAAGAGAGCACACCAAAGAAATTTTCAGCACCATATTCGCGGACAAGATGCTCTGTGTCATTTTCTTCAAGCACCAGTTTCACCCTGCCGGTCAAGATATAATAGGAACACTGATCATCATCATCCTGTTTAAAAATATAATCCCCTGGTTTGTATGACTGCCGTTTGCACAGAAAAGCAAACAATTTAATCACCTCCATGGGAAGGCCGGAAAAAAATTCTATCTGCCGGATAATGTTCAGATTATCGGAAAATTCGCTTTTATCCTTTGGATTATCTGTGTTCATAAGCGAGTTCATAAAAATACCCCTTTTTTTCCATTAATTCATCATAGGTTCCCATTTCAATGATTTTACCGGCTTTCAGAAAGGCGACCTTGTCATATTCCTTAACAATATCCAGACGGTGAACCACTGCAATCAAAGTGCTTTTGCCCTTCCACTGCCGGGACAGAACGTTTTGAATTCTCTTCTGGGAATTATTATCCAGAGCAGAGGTGGCCTCGTCCAGAATCATTATGGGCGGTGCCTTTAAAAAGGTTCTGGCAATGGCCAGTTTCTGGCGCTGGCCACCGGATAGATTATTACCCTTAGTCCCCACCTGGTAATTCATTCCGATCTCAATCATTTTTTCAAGAAAATCTTCCCGGATCAGCAGTTCAACCAGATA
>JBNKNP010000305.1:0-19063 GCA_050293905.1 Desulfobacteraceae bacterium
GGTTTGGACTTCATTTTTCCCCGCAGTTTTTTCAAGCACTGGTTTTTCCACAACAGGGCCAGGCATCTTGACGGGTTTTTTAATGGACAGAACCTGTATGGCATCGAGGATGTCCTGGTCGCATTTTTCAGTTCTTGAGGCTTGAACAAGCAGGGTGCAGGCCTTTGACGAACCGATCCTCTCAAGTGCTTTAACTGCTTCTGCCTTCAGATGTCTGTCATCGTAAAAAATAAATTCTGCAATGTCATCTGTTAAACTTTCGATTTGCAGTTTTCCGGATTGGTTAATGATTTTATTTAATAATTGTTTGTCGGTTTCTTTTGATAAAATATGTCGGATCAAAGGGATGATTTTGGTAAATGTCTCGCCGTCCCCGTTTTTTAACAGGATAAATATAAAATTAAAATTCAGATGAGCCCGGTCTATGATCAGCTGAATCAGACGATCATGAATTTCAGGGTCCTTATATTCTTTGCTGGTCATAAAGGATAATATTTCCAAAGCCGGTTTATCCGGTGTTAGAGCCAGCAATTTAAGGACATCAAGCTTAATCTGAAAATGTTTTGAATGCAGTTCGGAAAGCAGGGTTTTGGCTTTACCGATTTTCT
This sequence comes from Desulfobacteraceae bacterium, assembly GCA_050293905.1. GTDB lineage: Bacteria > Desulfobacterota > Desulfobacteria > Desulfobacterales > Desulfobacteraceae > Desulfobacula. The sequence continues at coordinate 609 of JBNKNP010000305.1, forward strand.
GGGTTTTTAAGCTGCTTTTCAAACTGGGAAGATAATCAGCCATATTTAACTCTCTTGTTTATTATTCCGGTATCCGTTCGGGTTGTTTTTCTGCCATCGCCAGGTGTCGTGACACATGTCGGAAAGCGTCTTTTGAGCTTCCCAGTCCAGTTCCTGTTTTGCTTTCGCCGGATCTGCCCAGCACGCAGCGATATCACCCGGCCGCCTGTCCACAATTTTATAGGCTATTTTTCTTTTGCTTGCAGCTTCAAAACCCCTGACCATTTCCAGAACAGAAAATCCTTTGCCTGTTCCCAGGTTATAAACCACCACACCCGGATCGGTAAAGAGTTTGGGAAGTGTTTTAATATGTCCTCTGGCCAGATCAACAACGTGAATATAATCTCTGACACCGGTACCGTCCGGCGTATCATAATCACTGCCGAAGACATTGAGTTCAGGAAGTGTTCCAACAGCAAATTTTGAGATATAGGGAACCAGGTTATTGGGAATGCCGAACGGGTCTTCCCCGATTTTTCCGCTGGCATGGGCACCCACCGGATTGAAATATCTGAGCAGGGCAATGTTCCAGGAGTTGTCGGATTGGTAAAGATCCTGCAGGATTTCTTCGATCATCAGTTTTGTCCGGCCGTACGGATTTGTGGCGGACAGGGGGAAATCTTCTTTTATGGGTAAAACGGCAGGGTCCCCGTAAACAGTGGCTGAAGAAGAAAAAACAATATTTTTCACCTGGTGTTCCTTCATGACCTGCAAAAGATTCAATGTGCCGGTGATGTTGTTGTGAAAATATTGCAGCGGGATGGATACGGATTCCCCCACAGCCTTTAGTCCGGCAAAATGGATCACCGCGTCAATGGCATGATCATTGAAAATCGTTTCGATTTCCTGAATGTTCAAAAGGTCTGCTTTATAAAATTCCAGGGGTCTGCCGGTGATTTCCTGAACACGGTCAATCGATTCGCGCGAACTGTTGCAAAGATTATCCAGTACAACAACGTCATAATTTTCATCGAGAAGTTCAACACAGGTGTGGCTTCCAATATAGCCTGCACCGCCGGTAACAAGTATTTTCATTGATAATCCTTATAATCTCTTATGGTTAAGGATTTTTTCGTTACAGCATTTAAAAATAAATTATTGCACAGTTTACACGTTTTACAGTCTTTTGTACACTGGGTTATCATTTTAAAAAAGCCTGGATCAAGGGCTTTGTTGTCAATGTGATAATGATCCGATAACCAGTTGACAGCGTCCATCAGCTCTAATAAATTCCCGTCATAGGCCTGCCGGGCATAGGCTTTAATGACCCGGGTTAAAAACCGGCTGCCCAGTGTCCGGCCGCACAGTTTGATGGTATCGGCCAGAAAACGGTATTGATTCACATCTTCAGGCCGGATAAACGGAGATTTGAAAAATCGTTCCGGCCGGGAAAAAAAATAATGACGGCACCCTGTGGTCTGATTGTAAATAAGGCTCATGCCCTTTTCGTGACATACGTTTGAAAAGGAAATCTGGGAGTCATGGCTCAGTTTGTAGGGGCAATGGTGAATACATCCTTCATTGGCCAGCAGTTCAATTTTTATTGGCTCTTTTTCTGCCTGATTCTGTTTGATGTTCAAGAAATGTTCTTTTATCCTGCTCCCTGTTTTTTCAAGCAAAGAAAGATCTCTGTTCAAGGACCGGTCCAGGATGATTTTTTTGGGCAGCAGAAAACCCGTTGTTTCAATAAATTCGAAAAAGGAGAGGGCTTTTTCAAAAGAATCTATCATGCAGTTGATACCGGGTACGGCCTCAAGCTCATGAATGATCCTGTTTTTCCCGGCAGACAGAGCGAAAAGCAGGTAAGCATCCGAGAAGACCAGCCCGGATATGTCTGAATCAACCCGCAAATACTCAAGACTGTCCATAAGCCTGCTGATGAAATTTTTATCATGGTAAAGACGCGGATGGATAAAGCGTGAATTCAGCAGACAATATTTTTTAACCGTGCCTATCTGCTTCAATCCTGCTGATAATTTTTTCAGACCTGTTTTTTCAAGCCGGATCCTGGCGTCGAGAACCGGACCTGACTGCAGGGGAAAATATACCGATTCAATGGATTGAATCCGGGTTTTTAAAAAATGGATATAATCTTTATCCGGTATAAAGGGCACAGACAATTTCATATGCGTATGTTACCGTATTCTCTGCCGCAAAAGCAATATGCAATGGGGGTTAAAACAGATGATAAGTCGACAAAGGTGTGATAAAAAAATGTACAGCCGTTATTTTTCCAAACCCAAATGGACAAAAAGACCGGTCTGGAATATTGACAGGGCGGACCGGCATGGTTAAACTATAGCATATTCAGACAAAATGTTTGAAATTAAATAAAACAATAAGGAGAGTTTTACAATGATTGAGTTGACAGATCCTGCCAAAACGCAGATCGATGACTATTTCCAGGGACGAGAACCCACTCCCATCAGAATTTTTCTCAATTCAGGCGGTTGAGGCGGGCCTTCGCTTGCCATGGCTCTGGATGAGCCAAAAGATACTGATGATCAATTTGATGTGAAAGGCCTGAAATTTGTTGTTGATAAAGAATTTATGGAAAAAGCCGAGACAATAAAAGTCGATTTTACCGGGATGGGATTCCACCTGGATTCAAATCTGGATCTTGGTCAATCTGACTGCGGAAGCTGTGGTTCCGGCGGTTCCTGCGGAGATTGACACCCGCATATTTTTTTCAAAAAAGGGGGAGGAAGATGTCATATCTTCACTCCCCTTTCTTTTTTTTCCGTTGCAGGGCCGATGCTGGGGATATGAATAAATGTGTTAGCGAGCATAATTTTTCCATATGATTAAAGTTATGCGTCTTATATCCCGAATACACAAAATATACCAATACATTAAAGATGCGGACTTGGCTTGACCATGGATCTGCTTCATGTTAGCTTTGATCAAGCAGTTTAAACTCATTTTTTTTAGGATTTTGTCATGAAAAAAATTACGGCTTCTCTAATCATGTGCATCGTGGGCCTGTTTTTTATGGGATGTCTTTTTATTACTGCCGGTTGCGGAAAAGAAGAAAAAAATCAAATGGAAATGGCCGTGGGCAACTGGAGACAAATGCGAAACAGGGCATATATCCTTTTAATTACCAATCCCAGGGGAGAATGGAATTCATCTGTCCGGATCGCGGATGCAACAAGCAAAATCGTCAAATCCAAAGGGAGCGCCAAAGGTACCTGGTACGTTGATAAAGGCCAGATTATATTTACAGTTGTTGAATCGGATATTGAACAGATATGGAAGAAAAACGACACTGTTTTTTTTGATATCATGGAACTGAGTGAAACACTGATGCGCCTGAAAGATGAAAACGGCCGGATACTTGTCTGGGAACAGACTGCTGCAAAACAGGCGGCTGCCACCGAAGAAAATCTGGATCAGGTTATCCCCATGGGACCGATTGCAGTAAATCTGAATAAGAACCGGTCAAATGATAAAGACCGTTATCTGTGCATGGATTTAAATCTGGTTCTAAACGAATTGATGCCGGACCAGGAAATTCCCCCCATCCATCCCCGGGCCAGGGAAGCAGCCATTCTTTTTTTAAGTTCGCTTGTCTTTAACGATGTAAAGGATTTTGAAAGCATCAAAAAGCAGAATAAGCAACTGGTGGATGTCTTAAATCCTTATATGCAGGGCTTTATAAAGGCTATTACTGTCGAGCATGTGATCGTTGCAACAGATATTGACAAGGTGGAAGAATTCATTATTGAACATACCTATTCCCAGGAACCGCCCGCCGGAGAAGGTGAGGAAGGCGAACAAACACAAGAAAAAGAAAAGCAGGAATAAACCGCTGAAACATTAATCCCTGGATTTCGTGACAATCAAAATGCCTCTTTTGACACAAATCGTGGCTTGACGGTGCAGGAAACGGTTGCTGATGCCCAGGGATGAACCCATTTGCAAATCTTTATTTTCCAGTGTGTATTCAAGGCCCGTAAGGGTGACCCCGCCGACAGTGTCTGACACCGGGAGGATCGACAGCAGATCTCCGGGTTCTCCCTCAATCTCCAGATGATCCCGGACCAGGTAGATTTCATTGTTCCGGTTGATGATCCGGGCAGTGATGTTCTTATCTGACAGCCTTTTGAGAAGAAAAATATTAGCAAGCGTATGGTCCATCCGGGAACCGGTTGCACCCAGGAAAGTGATATCTGTTACGTGCTGTTTTATGGCCCAACGGACGCAGAGTTCGGAATCTGTCTGATCTTTTTTCGGCGGGTATTCAATACAGGGGACGCCTTTTTTAATAAAATAGGCTTTGTCATCCGGCTGAATTGAGTCAAAATCACCCACCAGGACATGGGGCAGGATGTTCATCTGCCTAAAATACCTGGCCCCGCCATCGGCACAGATGATCAGTTGAGACGAGACAACAGCCTTTCTGATTTCAGATGTGACCGCTAAATCGCCGCCGGCAATGATTGTGCATGTCGTCATGGATTATACACCAAAAAACATCTTTATGGTTTGAATGAATCTGGCCGGATTCTGGTGAATATCTTCAAAATTTTCCAGCGGCACCCCTTTTTTCTGCTGGCGCTCCAGGACAACTGATCCGATCTGTTCTGATATCACCGGATTGGCAATCATGATTTTTGAAAAAACAGTCTTTTTAATGACTATGACGGAAGTATCCTGAACAGCCTTAATTGAGGCCGTTCTCTTCTCCCCGGTCAACAGGCTGATTTCACCGAAAAAGTCACCCGGCTGCATGGTTGATAAAAACTCTATTCTCCCGCTTTCATGGGTTTTCATGGCTTCACAGACACCGGATTGAATAATATACATGGAATCGCCGTCTTCTCCTTCCCTTACAATCAATTCTCCTGTCCCATATCGTTCAATGGTGACATTCCGGGAAAGTTCACTGAGTTCGTCGTCTGAAAGGGGTGAGAGTACGGGGACCTGCTCTATCATTTTCTTTGCCTCGGATTTCAGAGCATTTGACTTGTCATTTCTGTGTTCTCTTTCAATGTGTCCGTGGAATACGTCACGAATCGGGAAGGGGATACGAATGTTGTTTCTTCTCAATGCATACCAGAGCTGCTGATTAATATCTGCTTTTAACTGTGGTTCATAGGCATAACTGGTATGCCAGACCCGGATTTCATAGGTAATGGCGAAATCACCGTATTCAACGAGGCGGACATTTACCCGGGGTTGTTTCAATACCCTGGGATGCTGTTCCACCACTTCAGTGATCACCTGTTTGACTTTGTTGTAGGGTACGCCGTATTCCAGGCCGATATAAATCCGGGCAATTTTTTTTCTGTTCGGCCTTGAAAAATTGCTGAATGTACTTGATGCAAGAATCGCATTGGGGATGTATATCAGGACCTGTTCCCGGGTCAGCAATTGGGTCGATTTCCATGAGATCCCAACAACCCGGCCTTCTTTATCTTCAAATTTGAGCCAGTCTCCTATGGAAAACGGTTGTTCAGCCTGGATAATCAGTCCGGAAAAAAAATTATTCAGCGTGGCTTGAACGGCAAGACCGATAACCACGGTGATAACAGCCGAAGTGGTCAGCAGGCTGGCCAGATTAACATCGCTTCTTAAACGCAATACCAGCAGAAACAGGATGATAAAGGTAATAAATAAAACAAAATCCCGGGTTATCTTTGGCGGTACATCATCTTTGTCCTTAATTTTGGAAAGGATTTCCATAAAGACCCAGAAAACTACCCGGGCAATCCCCCATGCCAGAAATATATCCGCCCAGATGTCGATGTAATGCAGCCATTCCTGGCTCCAGTGGTAGGCAGCAAGAATTTTTTTAAAAAAAGAGAGGACAAAATAGCAGATAAACAGTCCCAAAGGGATTTTGGGCAGGCGCGGAATCTGTTTTGATGCAAAAATATATCCCAAAAGGATGGAAATATATATCAGGGTCTGCCAGGGAATGTTCGAGAAAATCATGCTGCCTCCGGGTTTGCCGTCAAGAGATGTTCAACAGGGCTTAAGTCTAATGCCAGTTCCGCCTGTTATCAGGACATATAACAGTCCTGGCGGATAGTCAACGAAATGCCGGAAATTGCGTTGTAAAATCAGCCGGGGAAATTTTGAGCAATCCGGATGCCTTCCGGTTCATCCACCTGGTGCAAAATCAGTGCGCCGATAACAAAAAACAGGATAACAACGGAAACACCCGCCCGCTGAGACTGAAACACATGGGTCAATATGCCCAGAAGCAGCGGTCCTGAGAATGCGGTCAGTTTTCCCGAGAATGCAAAAAAACCGAAAAACTGGCTCTCCTTTTCTTTTGGCACAAATCGGCCGAGCAGGGAACGGCTGGCAGACTGGTTCGGTCCTGCAAACAGCCCGATCATGATACCGGCAGCCCAGAACCAGGCTTTGGTGGGGGCTAAAACAGCTGTCAGTGATGCCAGGATCAGCGCAATATTGCTCACCTGGATGGTTACTTTGCCGCCCATTTTATCATCAAAGTATCCCATGGCAAACGCTCCGATACCGGCGCAGATGTTGATGACAATGCCGAACATCATGATTTCATTAAAACTGAACCCGAATGTGCCGGCAGCATATATCCCGCCAAAAGCGAAAATGGTTACCAGGCCGTCGTTATAAATCAGCCGGGCAAATAACAGGATGGCAATCTGCCTGAATTTTCTTAATTGCTTAAAGGTCGTGGTAATGTCGGATAATCCGGTTTGAATACTTTTTTTAACAGGAAATCGGGATTGCTTCCTGGTCGGGTGAACCAGCATAAAAAAAGGAATTGAAAATAAAGCAAACCATGCGGCCACCAGGAGATTTGTCGCACGGATATGTTCTCCAGCCTCTTTTGAAAATCCAAACCAGGGGACATCCGGGCTGATAAAACCCATCATGGCAATAATCATGGCCAGCAACCCGCCCACATAGCCCGTTCCCCAGCCGATGCCTGAAATCCTGCCGATTTTTTCCGGCGGGGCAATGTCGGGCAGAAAAGCATTATAAAAGACATTGGTCAATTCAAAAGCAATATTTGAAATAACAAAAAAAGCAAGGGCCGCAAAAACCTGGCCGGGTGTGAAAAAATAAAGCATGGCCGTACTCAGGACGGTGATCACAGTAAAGATAAATAAAAAGGTTTTTTTCAGGTTCGCCTGGTCGGCAGCAGCGCCTAAAACAGGAGACAGAACTGCAACACTGAGCGCCGTGATCGTAACTCCCCTGGACCATAGAGCCGTGCCGGTGATTTCATCCGGTGCAATGGATTTGACAAAATACGTTCCATAGATGAAGGTGACCACTAAGGTGGTATAGGCAGAATTGGCAAAATCGAACATAACCCATCCGGCAATTTCTTTTTTGAGACTCATGATGTTTTTCCATATAATAAATTTGTAAGTTCCCTATATAGAACCGGGTTCAGATTTGATTTGCCGTACCAGGATTTAAAATTGTTCTTTTCAACGCCCGGGCTGATTTGCGGAAGATCCGGATGGGTGAGTACCTTATGAAGATCCTGCCTTGAAATCAGTGCGGATTCCAGAATGGATAAAAGGATGATAGTCTGCTGAACCGTCTTTTCAGACAGATCTTCCATGCGCTCTATGATTGTTTTTCCTGTGGCGGGATCCATATAACGAACGTTGTTATTAAAAAACGAAAGCTCAATGGAAGTACAAACAGGATAAAACAAGGCTTCATAGCTGGAAGAGATTCCCAGCCCGTAATAATGAAAAAACCGTATGATTTTGCCCAGCATTGTTTTTTGAAACAGACAATGTGCCAGTTGATGGGATTTTATGGCCCGGTTCAGGCCGGTGCGCCAGGCGCCGGGCTTTAAATTGAAAAGCAGTTCAAGGTAATCCAGCAGTCTGGGTTTCGGCACGGCTGTTTTGTTTAAAATACAGCCAAGATTTACCGGCTGATTATTGTAGTGGTTTTGTAAAAAATATACATCCATGGCCGTCTCAAAGGCCCTGTGCCGTGCGGTTGCACCCGGGTGAACCCCTTCGATGCCGCAAAAGTAGTACACCATGGGATGGAAAAGCGTATCAGCCATAAGGTGGCAGCAGATCCCGGCGGCAAAAGCCATTGCCCCGGGATCAGAGGTTTTAAAATGGTTCAAAAAATCAAGAACAGGCATCAGGCTGCCGGCATTTTTGGTGTGAAATTTTTTGCTTTGACCCTGGATAAATGCTGAACCCGGTCCTGCCAGGTCATAATAAAAGGTATCCGGAGCCACAGCCCCGTACAAAAACAGGTGGGGATATTTTTTGACCGGACCATGAAATGCGGACGGTTCCTGCAAGCGGCCGGACAAGGCCTGGGCCAGTGACAAATGAGCGGTTTCCTTGGGCATGATAGGGCAAAATTATCACAGATCCGGTTGGAAGTCCAAGAAGATCTTTTCATTGAATCGGATATTTGCAGACCCGGTAGTGGAGGGTATGGAACTTTTTTGTAAAATTAATTGTCAAACTAGGGGTTTTTACGGATTGATTTTCATGTAATCCTTGATTATAAGTAACGTTGCGGTTAACCTAATCATAGAGGAAAACGCTATGAAAGAATTACAAATACCAGAGGGGATACAAGATGATCCAAATGCCGTTGAAATGCTCCGGGTCTGGATCGGAAATAAAGATATCCAGGTGTCCATGCTTCTGGGGATGTGGGAAGATGCGTCTGGCTATGATATCGATGAAAGAGAGGCATGGGGTGAGCTTCTTGCGGATTTGATCCGTCATATTGCCAACGGGTTGACTCAGAGTCATGATTATAACGCAACTGCATCTGAAATGAAAATCGCCAATGCGCTGTTAACCCATTTAGGGCATGGTGCTAATACGATCCAGGGGGAAATAAAAGATTGATTTTTCTCCTGGCCAACCTTGCGGAAATTTTTGGACCGGTCCATGAAAATAGAAACTGAACTTCCCAGCAAATCGAAAATTGAACAGGTTCTGGATCTGGATGTTAAAGAAGTGCCCAGTTTCCCTCCGGTCATGGCCAAACTGCTGGAGTTATGCAGCAATGAAGATACATCGGTTGATGAGTTGTCTAAACTGGCCGGTACTGATCCGGGGCTTTCTTTGAAAATAATGAGCCTGGTCAACCGTGCCGCTCATGCACAGCGTGTACGGATCGTCGATGTTACCGAAGCCGTACGCTATCTCGGGGTTGACGAGGTGAAACGTTTGGCTCTGGGGGCGGCCGTCTTTGAAACCATGCTCAAATCAGGCCGGCGCAAGGCCTTTGACCGGGTTGTTTTCTGGCGGCACTGCCTGTGTGTGGCCTCGTTGAGCCGAAGCATTGCCGAAGAAACAGGGTTGGACAATCCAGGAGAGGCATATGCATGCGGGCTTCTTCATGATTTAGGGAAAATATTTTTTGATCTCCAGGGGCGGGTTAATTATGATGATTTCGTTAATGGTCTTGCCGGAAGCTCCGGTCCCCTGATTGTTGATGAAAGGGATCTGATGGGTATGGGGCATGACGATCTTGGCGCATATTATTCCCTTCAATGGGGTCTGCCTGACACGCTTACCCAGTGCATCCAATACCATCATCGGCCTTTCGGAAATCTGGAACTTTCACAAAAAACAGCACATCTCATTGCCGTTATCAGTCTGGCCAATTTTTTGTCATGGACTCAGGGCATGGGATCCTTTGATGTCGTCCGCCCCCCTGTTCTTCAGCCTGCAGTCCGTGAAGTTATTGATCCTTTAAAAATTAATTTTAAATCGGTGATTGACCTGATGGACAGGGAAATGGAGAAAACCGCCCAATTTTACAATTTTGTTTTTCCGTCCGCCAGTCAGTTCAGGGAAAATCTGCTTAAGGCCAGTCTTAATTTGTGCCAAATCAACACCCTTTATTTTTACAGTCCTCCGGAAAAGGGTAAATCAGTTGATCCTGCCGGATTTAAAAACAGTATCATGACACCTCACCGAAGCCTGGACCCTGCAAAAATTATTTCCACAACCCTTGTCGCCATTAATCTGGATTTTTCCCTTGACCGGCTTTACGTCATGACAGTCATCAAGAAAACGCGTCGGCTTAAAGTGATCAGTTTTGTGGATTCCACATCAGCCCCCATGGATCTCAAATCGATTGAGATTCCCATTGCCAGAGACTCCGGCGGGTTTGTAAAATGTTTGAGAGATAAGGAACCCGTGGTGATCCGCGGAGAGAATGAGGCTGAAAAAAAGGCGCTGGCGCAACTGAATGCAAAAAACATCGTAATTGTACCTTTCTGCAGCAATAACAAGGTGATCGGTATCCTGGGCATGGATAACGCCGTGTCAGGGAAACCGATTCCGTCGGAAATTATTTCTTCCATCAGCATTGTCGCGGGTGAACTCGGCATGGCCCTGGAAAACGCGCGGATTTACAGCGAGGCTAAGGCTGTTTCCCGTAAGGATACCCTCACAGGTCTGTTGAACCGGCTGGCCATTAATGAACTTCTCGCAAAATCCTTCAGACGTGCGGTCAACGGGGAGCATGAATTGTCCGTTGTTATGATTGATGTGGATTTTTTTAAAAAATTTAATGACCGGTTTGGTCACCAGACCGGTGATAATGTATTGAAGCTGATAGCCACCACCCTGAAAAAGCTGTCCCGGCCGTTTGACCATGTGGGCCGGTACGGCGGCGAAGAGTTTGTCGTTGTCCTCAATGAGACGGATCTGTCCAGAGCCAGGGGCTACGCCGAACGAATCAGAAAAGAGATTGAGAAACTAGGAAAATTACTTAAAAAAAGACTTCCGGGCCTTCCGTTGACCATCAGCGCAGGGGTCAGCGAGTACCATCCGGGAATTAAAACCCAGGATGTTCTTCTGGAGCTTGCGGACAAGGCCATGTACCAGGCAAAGCAGGATGGAAGAAACAAGGTCGTGTCAGCGCAAGTCGGGATGTAACAGGCTCTTTTCAGCTGTGCCGGGCCATTAAGTAGCTGACCTTGTCATCTCATTAGCCAATTCTATTGATATCTTTTCGAATTGATCAGCTATGTTACTGAATGAAGCTATAATATCCGGATCAAAGTGGGTTCCGCTGCCTTTAAATATAATTTCACAGGATCGTTTGTGGGAAAAGGGCTCTTTGTATTGTCTTTTTGTACGCAATGCATCGTACACATCGGCAAGCGCCATAATCCTGCCGGACAAGGGGATATCTTCGCCTTTTAACCCTCTTGGATAACCTGTTCCATCCCACTTTTCATGGTGAGAAAGAGTTAATTGTTCAGCAATTTGAAGGAATGATCTGAACTTAAGTTTTTGCATGGCTCTTCGAATTATATCGGCTCCAAATTCACAGTGTTTTTTCATTAGTTCTTCGGTAAGTAATTGTACATATTTTGAAGTACGGGCGATATGGTTACCCGTAATACCGTCCCGCAATTCGGCCTGATAAGCAAGTGCAAAAATTGTCACATCTTCTGTTTGAGCTAATTTTTTATTTAACGACAGTAGTTTTTCCCGTTCTTCCTCAAGTGCACTGGTAATCTTGAGCGTTTTATCATAATTTTTTTTAATGGATGACACGATGCTTTTATGAAGATTGTTTTCAATAAATACAAATACTGAGCCAAAGAAAAAAATTAAGCTTGTAATTAAATCAGATACAAATTTTATATTGAATACATAGAGGGTCAATACCATGCTGTAGCCAAATAAAAACAAAAATAATAATGCTTGGTGAAACCTTAATGACTGGGATTTATTAAGGCTGTCATCAATATAAAATTCCCTCATTAATTCAATATTGCTTCGAAATTTTTTGATACTGAAAATCAAAAAGATAATACCAAAAAAGATCAGGGAGCAAATGAGCAGTTTGTATAAATCAACTGTCATAATTTTTTTTCCATTTCAATCGAGATATGAAATGGTCTGCATTCTGCATCTGAATTTGTTTTCCATGCTTTGCTGAACGGAATAAGCATGGGTACACAATGCTGGTAATTTTTATATTCCCTGCCGATAAACTGCCTGAGATTCCGCTCTTCAAACCGGATACCGACAAGGATATAAGCGGTTGTTGCCACAGCAAATAAAAGATGACCCGCTGTCATTTGAGGGGTTGCCCAGAAAGCTATAATGAATCCCAGCATGATCGGATGTCTGACGTATTTGTACAGCATGGATGTCTTGAATCCGACATGAGGATATTTCTTTTCTCCGCGCAGATGATAATAGGCCTGCCGCAATCCAAACAAATCAAAATGATTAATCATAAAGGTTGAGATCAGAACAATACCCCATCCTATCCAGAAAAGGCCTTTCATAAAAATCAGCCCGGCCGGATGCTGCAGGGTCCAAACAGCAGTTGTCATCGGCCGCCAGTGCCTGAAAAGCAACAGCAACAGCAGACTGGATATCAAAACAAAGGTGCTGCGTTCAATTTGTTGTGGAATGAGTTTAATCCACCATTTCTTGAACCCCGGCCGGGCCATAATGGTATGCTGAACCGCAAAAATTCCAAGCAGTGCAATATTGATGATCAGTGCTGTAAAAAGACCCGAATCAATTCCGGTGTCAATTGATTTTGGTACAACCATATTGCCGGCAAATCCAATGGCATACAAAAAAGAGAATAAAAAGACACCGTAACTGATAAGACTGTAAATCAATGTTAAAAGTTTACTCATGGGTGACCTCTCTTTTGTTTTCAAGATAATAAAAAAAAGGCGTTAATACATTTGTGAATAATGAATAAAATAAGTCTTTATATTGCAGGTGGCAAGGTTTTAACTTTCCTGACACGAATATGTATCCAAATCTTGACTATTTCTTCGCTTCCTTATATTTTCCTTGTAAAAATGACTGCGTTTAATACCATAAACCGCTATATCTTCAAAGAGCTGCTGTCACCCTTTGCCATCAGTCTGTTTTTTTTAACCTTTGTTTTCTTAATGACAAGAATTCCTGAAATTACCAACATGGTGGTGAATCACAATGCAGATCTGTCTGCTGTGTTTTTGATGATTATTTATACGCTTCCCAGATTTTTAGAGTTTACCATTCCCATGTCTGTGATGATTTCCATTCTTTTAACCTTTATGCGGATGTCAGGAGAAAATGAAATCATTGCCTTAAAAGGAGCCGGCCTGACGCTGTATAAATTATTGCCGCCTGTTTTAATCTTTTGTCTGATGGGAATTGTTTTATCCATGTGGGTGACCCTGTTCGGCGTCTCCTGGGGGAAACTTTCCATTAAAAAGAAGAGTATTGAAATGGCTCGGTCAAGCATTGATGCTGCATTACAGGAACGTCAGTTTAATTCTGAAATCGAAGACATCATGATTTATGTTTCCCATGTGGATATGAAAACCAAGGCCCTGGAGGACGTGTTTATCGAGGATAGAAGACAAAAAGGGGTTGTCAGTATCTCTGTTGCGCCCACGGGTGATTTAATCCGGAAAGAAGATGAAGCCTTTTATACCATAAGGCTGTATAACGGAATGATCAACCAGGTGGAGCAGGATGATAAATCCGTAAACACGATCCAGTTCGGTTCTTATGATATTAATATTGATCTGGGTGCAATGAATCAGACCGGCAAGAAGATTTCAAAAGAACTGGATGAAAGAAGCCTGGTGGATCTGATCCGCTACATCAGGTCCGGGATATCGGATAAAGTTGAATTAAGTTCAGCCATTATGGAACTGCATGAAAAATTTTCCATTCCTTTTGCCTGTTTGACACTGGGGCTGCTGGCCTTTCCGTTGGGCATCCAGGCCTCTTCTTTGAGGCGGTCGTCAGGATTCAGTTTAGGGATATTTTTTTTTCTTCTTTATTACTTTCTTCTGGCCCTTGGCTGGTCAGCCGGAGAAACCGGAAGTTTTTCTCCTGTTTTAAGTATGTGGCTGCCCAATGTGTTCATGGGAGGGATCGGCGCATTTTTCCTGGTAAGGAATGCAAAGGAAAAACCTGTTCCGTTTCCCAGGGTTCTTGAATTCGTATTCAAATTCATTAAAAAGACAATCATGAGAAAAGTATAGAAAAAGATGATTTCCTGTCTGCACAAATACTGGTTAAAAGAATTTGTAAAATTTTTCTGTATTATACAGACAATTATTCTGGTCCTTTTTGTGATCATTGATTATCTGTCCCGGATGGACAAATTTTTAAATTCCGATTTAACCCTGATCGGTGCGTTTGGATATGTGCTCTTAAAAGTGCCTTTCATGTTTATTCAACTGACACCGGCCAGCATCCTATTGTCCACGATCACTGTTTTTACACTGATGAATCGCAGCAATGAACTGCTGGCCATAAGATCCAGCGGCATCAGTGTTTATTTTCTGATCAAACCGGCCATTGCCGCAGGGCTTGGTCTTGCCCTGCTTATGTTCTTTTTAGGCGAGACCCTGGTTCCTGTTTCCATGGCCAAGGCCAACTATATCAAGTATTATGAAATCAAAAAAAATAAGCAGCAGTTCTTTTCAACCAGGGAAGATTTATGGATAAAATCTGACAACCGGCTGGTGCATATCAACTATTATAATCCGGTGAATAAAACCGTAGCCGGGATAACGATTACCACTTTGAACAAGTCGTTTAAAATTGAACATAGAATTGATGCCGGGACAGGCTATTATAAGGACGGGTACTGGTTTCTTAAGGACATTATCGAGCAGATCCTCTCAAAAGATGCTTCAGGATATGATGTAATGCAGATAAAGGAAAAAAAGATTGAAGCTGCATTTAAACCCGAAGACCTGAGTGATATTGTAAAAAAATCCAATGAGATGAGTTTTAATGAACTTAAAGATTATGTCAAAAAAGTGGAAGAAGAAGGATACAATGCCACAGCCTATAAGGTTGATTTGAATGCAAAAATCGCACTCCCCTTTATCTGCGTTATCATGGTTCTGACAGGTGCGGCAACCGGGATGAGAGCGTTTGCAAAAGAAAACCTGCCCGTATCCATTGCCATTGGTGTGGTAATCGCTTTTGTATACTGGATCGGGTATGGGTTCTGTATCTCCCTGGGGTATGGCAGTATTCTGCCGCCGGTGATCAGCGCCTGGGCTGCAAACCTGTTTTTTTCGGTTTTCGGTATTTTATACCTGGTTAACACGGAATAGGAAAACATGGGGCTGCCATTCAATCCATGATGACGCTATACAATATATTCACGATGGTCTGTTTTGTCTTTTTTGTGCCTTTTTTACCATTTCTGCTGTTGTTTTCAAAAAAAAGACGCGCCACCCTTGGAGCCCGCCTGGGGTTGTCAACGCGCTTGCTCTCCTTTGAAGACAAAAATACAGAATCCGTAGAAAAGGGTGAAAAAAAACTCTGGATCCATGCGCTTTCCGTGGGAGAAGTCAAATCCGCGCTTCCCCTGGTCACGGCAATACGAAAAATAAATAAGCCCTGCGAAATCGTTTTCACTGCCTCAACCAAATCCGGGTATGAAATGGCAGCAGCTCTTTTTTTAAATAAAGACAGAGCCCTGGTGGACCATTTGACGTACTTCCCGTTGGACCTGAATTTTTCCATCAATAGAATATGCCGGAGGATCAATCCAAAAGCCGTTGTTATTGTTGAAACCGACCTGTGGCCGAATTTTTTATATCAGATGAATAAAAAGAATATCCCGGTTGTTCTGGTGAATGCCCGGCTGTCAAAACGATCGCTGAACGGTTATCTGTTTTTCAAGAGATTTTCAACCTTATTTTTTTCTTTTTTGACACAGATCATGGTGCAGACCCCTCTGGATAAAAAACGGTACCTGAAGCTGGGTATGGACAGCAGCAAAGTTAAGGTGACCGGAAATATGAAGTTTGACCAGCCTTATGATCCCCTGGATCCCGCAGGTCTGGATTATCTAAAAACGCAATTGGGCATTCAAAAAAAAGATCAGGTTTTTCTGGCCGGCAGTACCCACGGCGGGGAAGAAAAAATTTTGATGAATGTGTTTACAATTTTGTCCAATACGTTTGATCACCTGGTCATGATTATCGCTCCCCGGGATCCGAAAAGATGCCGCAGACTTTGTTCGGAATTCCAAAAAGGAGGGATCTGTGCTGTGCTCATGTCCCAGATTGGGTCAGAAATGCCCGGGGCCAGGGTGATCTTTGTGGATAAAATGGGTGAACTGGCAAAGATGTATGCTGTGTGTGACATTGCTTTTATCGGGGGATCTCTGGTCAGCGAAGGCGGGCATAATCCATTGGAGGCCGCGGTTTTTGCAAAGCCTGTCCTGTTTGGCCCGGATATGTCGGATTTTCAACAGATTTCAGATCTGCTGGTCCAAGGAGGGGGAGCATTGCAGGTGGATTCACAAAAAGACCTGGTTCTCCGGTTGAACGCTTTATTGAACGATCATGATCACCAAAAAAAAATTGGAGATAAAAGTTTCAAGGTTTTTTCAGCCCATTCCGGTGCTGTAAAAAAAATATTATCCCGAATGGAGCAACTATCCATTGTTTGAAAACATTTTAAACCAATTGGAAAAAAGAATTGAACAAGGACTTGACCAGAGAAAAAAGCCGGTGCTTTTTTCTTTTGAATGGTTTTTGCTGGGGGCTTCCCGGCTGTATGGCCTGGGAGTGGCAGCCAGGCTTTATCTGTACAAAAAAGGCAGACTCAAACAAAAGAAACTGCCCTGCTTTGTTATATCTGTCGGCAACATCACGGTGGGCGGTACGGGAAAGACGCCCATGACTGTCTATCTTGCGGAACAACTGAAAAAAATGGGCAGAAAACCGGTTGTTGTCTCCAGGGGGTACAAAGGAGAATATAAAGGTTCGTGCGAGATTGTATCTGACGGTGAAACAATCTTTTGCACGGCAGGCGCAGCCGGCGATGAACCGTTTATGATGGCGCAAAGAAAGGAATTCCCCGTGGTTGTAGGCAGAAATAGAGTCTTGGCAGGAAATCTGGCTGTCAAACGATTCAATTGTGATGTCATTGTTCTTGATGACGGGTTCCAGCATTTAAAAGCTGCCCGGGATCTGGATCTGGTTTTGATGGACGGCACAGACCCTTTGGGAAACTGCCGGCTGCTCCCGGCAGGCCGCTTAAGGGAGCCGCCCGGCAGGGCTCTTTCCAGGGCAGACGCCCTGATTTTCACGCGTACGTCTCAAACAGATAAGGCAATAGATAAACTGCCGGATCACCTGGCAATAAAAAAAAACCTTCCCTGTTTTACCACCTTTCACAGCCCCTTTATCCAACATTATAAAAGCTGCAGGATCCCAAACAACGAATCCTTTCCGGATTTACACGATCTTAGGGGAAAAAAGGCACTGCTGTTTTCCGGACTTGCCCGGAACGCTTATTTTTTTCAAAGTGTAAAAGCGGCCGGGATTATTATTGTGTCGCATCTTGAATTCAAAGACCATTACAGGTATAAGAAGGCTGATATAAAACAGATTAACCGAAAAGCCGTACAAAAGGAAGCAGACCTGATTTTAACCACTGAAAAAGACTGGTCCAAATTGAATTTGAATAACCAATGGACAACCGATATTGCAGTGGTGGGAATCCGTATCTGTTTTCATAATCCTGATGCATTCAATACTTTCTTAAAAGAAAAACTTTCCATATCCCATGAATGAAGTTGACATGTATAGGCTGATAAAGCTGCTGATAAGATTTGTAGGAAAGCTGCCTCTGCCGATGCTGATGTTTTTCGGAAATGCGCTGGGGCTGATCTGGTATAAAATTGACAGCCGTCACAGGCGTGTGGTGTTCAACAACATTAAAAAAGCATATCCCGGAGAATATACGGACACGCAGGCCCGGGTGTTTGTAAAAAAAAATTTTCAGCATACTGCCCGGATTTTGTTTGAGGTGATATGGTCTTATGCGTTGAAAAAAGAAGATCTTATGTCCCATTTTGTTGTGAGAGGACAGCACCATATGGATGCTGCCTTGAAAAAAGGAGGCGTTGTGCTCCTAAGCTGTCACATGGGCAATTTTGAACTTCAGGTCGGTGCCATGGCAAAAGCGGGATATACCCCTTATGGACTTTACCGGAAACTTGACTTTGAACCATTGGAGCGGCTGGTGCTTGAAATGCGGCAGCGATTCGGTGTCAAAATGATTCCGCTGCGCAAGGCTGCACCAAAGATTGCACGGCTCCTGCACAGTAAAAAAGCGGTTGCCACACTGCTGGATCAGAATGTGGACTGGTATAAAGGCGTGTTTGTGGAGTTTTTCGGACGGCCTGCCTGCACGAATAACGGGCTTGCAAAACTGGTTCTACAGACAAACGCATCAGTGGTCCCTATGTTTATTATGAAAAAAGACGGCAAATATATTCATGAATTTTTACCTGAAATTCCCATCAGAAAAACCAATGATCCGATTAAAGATATCGAAATCAACACCCAGTCCTTTGTGTCTGCCATTGAATCAATGGTGCGGCAATGCCCGGAACAATATTTCTGGGTGCATAACCGGTGGAAGACAAAACCCTATTGC
>JBNKNP010000306.1:0-4399 GCA_050293905.1 Desulfobacteraceae bacterium
CGGTCTGGGTACCGACAATCTGGCTGGTGGGGGTAACCAGGGGAATCTGGCCCAGCTCTTTTCTGACCCTGGGAAGTTGTTTGTATACCTCATCAATTTTATCAAGAGCATCCATTTCTCTTAACTGGTTGACAAGATTGGAAAGCATGCCGCCCGGAGTCTGGTGGAGAAGCACATTGATATCAATCACGGAGACCTTGGTATCATCCAGCAGGTGCATGTATTTGGGAAGGACTTCTTTTTCAAGGGTATCATTAATATCAGCCAGGGCTTTAATATCAAAACCCGTATCCCGGTTCGTTCCCAGCAAGGACATGACAAACGGTTCCACGGCAGCATGGGATGTCCGGTAGGCGTAGGGAGTCATGCAGGTATCAATAATGTCAACACCGGCTTCAATGGCCTTCATGTGCGACATGGGAGACATGCCGGATGTAAAATGACTGTGAAGATGAATCAACGGCGAAACGTTTTCCTTCAAGGCTTTGACCAGCTCATAGGCATCATAGGGAGACATAAGGCCTGCCATATCCTTGATGCAGATACTGTCAGCACCCATCTCCTCAAGATCTTTTGCTTTTTTAATATAATAGTCCAGGTTATACACATCTCCGCCCAGCCGGGCTTCGGTCAGCGTATAACAGATACAGCCCTGGAAATGGGCGCCGCATTCCTTGATAACTCTTGCAACAGTTTCAAAATTTCTATAGTCGTTGAGCGCGTCAAAAGTTCTGAAAACATCCATACCGTTTTCAACGGTCTTTTTGACAAAGAGTTCTGCCAGATCATCTGCGTAATTTCTATATCCCACAAGGTTCTGACCTCTTAACAACATGGAAAAGGGGGTCTTTTTAAAATATCGTTTCAATACACGCAGTCTCTCCCAGGGATCTTCCCCTAAAAAACGGTGCATGGCATCAAAAGTGGCACCGCCCCAGACTTCAACAGCCCAGAAACCGATCTCATCCATTTTCTCAGCCACAGGGATCATATCTTCTGTTCTACCCCTTGTCGCAAAGAGTGACTGGTGACCGTCGCGCAGAGATAAATCCTCTATTAAGAGCGGATTGGACGCCTTGGGCCGGTCAACATCATAATTCATCTCTACCATTTTCAGTTGTGTATGATCACTCATCTATTTTCTCCCCCAATATATTAATTTTTTTATTTGTAAGATTGATTATTTAAACATCCGCATCTGCATCATGGTGTTGGCCTGCATCTGATTCTGCCTGCCGGTGATTCCCCAGATATTACACGATGGTGCAGGATGCCCGGACAATTGTCCCGGGGCCGGGCCGGCTCCGGTATCAGAAAACGCTTGCTGGGCAAATGCTTCTTCAGATGTTTTGATATATGCAAAGACAGCGGCAATGGCTGCGGCAAGTTTTTTTTTATCCATTATGATTCCTTAAATCTGTTTGTCTATACCGGTATATTCCCATGTTTCTTGGCAGGCCGCATCTCTCTTTTTGTGGCAACCGCCTCAAGGGCGTCAATCAGGCGGACTCTTGTTTGAGCCGGCTCTATAACGGCATCCACATACCCTCTCTGGGCAGCACAATACGGGTTGGAAAATTTTTCATTGTATTCTGCAATTTTTTCCTTTCGTTTTTCAACAGAATCGGCAGCCGCATCAATTTCTTTTTTATGAATGATGTTGGCAGCCCCTTCCGCTCCCATGACGGCAATCTCGGCTGTCGGCCATGCAAAGGCCATGTCTGCACCCAGATGTCTTGAACACATGGCGATATAGGATCCGCCATAATCTTTTCTGGTAATCAATAACAATTTAGGAACGGTTGCTTCTGAATAACACCAGAGCAGCTTGGCGCCATGGCGGATGATGCCGCCCCACTCCTGCTGGCTGCCGGGCAGGTACCCCGGCACATCGGCAATGGTGAGCAAAGGGATATTAAAGGCATCGCAGAACCGGATAAACCGGGTGGCCTTGTCCGATGCATCAATATCCAGACAGCCGGCCAGATGATCCGGCTGATTTGCAATAATGCCGATTGTGTGTCCGTTCAGCCGGGCAAAACAGATCACGATATTTTTTGCAAAATACTGGTGGGGTTCAAAAAACTCACCGTTGTCCACAATAGATGTGATGACGGCTTTCATATCATAGGCCGTATTCGGATTATCCGGAATAATGGTATTCAAGGCCGGATCTGTCCGGCTTGGGTCGTCTGTGGGGGGCACAAACGGAGGATCTTCCATATTATTGGGCGGCAGATAGGACAGAAGTGTTCTCACCTGGGCAATGGCATCCTCATCTGATTCGCATGCAAACTGTGCCACACCGGATTTCTCATTATGGGCCATGGCCCCGCCCAGTTCCTCAAAGGTAATCTCTTCGCCGGTCACGGCTTTAATGACATTCGGTCCTGTAATGAACATATAGCTGGATTCTTTGACCATGAAAATATAATCCGTCATGGCAGGCGAATACACGGCGCCGCCGGCCGTGGGTCCCATAATGACTGAAATCTGGGGGATAACACCCGATGCTGCGGAATTTCTAAAAAATATTTCACCATACCCGGACAGGGCGTCTATACCTTCCTGGATTCTTGCTCCGCCGGAATCATTCATCCCGATAATCGGTGTTCCTGCCTTTAAAGCCATGTCCATCACCTTGCAGATCTTTTTGGCCTGCATCTCCCCTAAGGAGCCTGCCCGGGCTGTAAAATCCTGGGCATATGCAAACACCACCCGGCCGTCAATCTTTCCATGTCCAGTGATAACGCCGTCCGCCGGGATACTGGTTTCCTGCATGCTGAAATTGGTACACCGGTGGGTAACAAACATATCCAGTTCTCTGAAGGTTCCCTGGTCAAACAAAAGGTCAAGCCGCTCCCTGGCGTTGAGCTTTCCTTTTTCCTTTCGTTTTTCAAGCGCTTTCTCTCCGCCCATCAGCTTGATCTCTTGCTCTTTTGATTTCAACTCTTCAATTTTTTCAGAGGTGACGCCCATAATACAAACCTTTCTTTATGTTAATAATCTCTTTTAGTGATTTTTTGCTGCAAGGAAAATAATCCTTCTGGACCTGAACCGGATTTTACCCTTGCCAATTTTTTCTAAAAGTCGAAATCCCGACAGTTATCCGCTGAGAATACAACGTTTTAGCACTTTGCGTCAACACAAAATATCACCCTTTCCGGCATGGTTTCAATTGCGATACTATGCGTTAATTTTTCCCAGACATCGTTATGTTTTTCTAAATTAATCCTTTTTTTTGTGCAAAATTTGATGGATCTGAAAAAAGAAAAAAAAAATTCTCTCTTAATCCACGCCGTTCAACCCCTCTTAAAGTTTTAGTATATATTAAAATTATTTATTTATAATTAATTTTTTTCACTTGTCAACTCTTTTTTCTTTCCCGTATTTTTTTCAAACATCATTTCCCGGGTTCAATGATCCGGTTTTCTGCTTGTTTTTGATGACAATAGCCGTTATGATACAAATAGTAACGTGATTTTAACCGGTTACATCAAACAAGCAGGAACGAATGAATGGAATCGGATTATCGGCACAGCATACTTATTATAGAGGGTGATCCGCAGACAAAAAAAACCATCGCCTCTATACTCTCCAAAAAAGAGATTGACACTGTTTTCTCAGACACAGGGGAGCTTGCGCTCAAACAGATCAGGGAAAGGAAACAACCGTTTTCCCTGATCATTTCCGCCCAGAGCCTTGAAGGCATGCCCGGGACTGTTTTTCTTGAAAATGCAAAGAAGCACACCCCGGGTTCAATCCGATTTTTAATGGCCAGATATTCTGAAATGCAGACGATTATCAGTGCCGTAAACCAGAGTGCGATTCACCGTTTTTTTGTTAAACCTTTTGAGAATGAGGATTTCCTTGCAGCCGTCCAATCCGGCCTCAGCCGATATTCTTCTTTTCTGGAGCATGAAAAACTGCTGGAGTTGGTTAAAAAACAAAATTCAGAATTATACGAGCTTAACTGCGAACTGATGGAAGCGGCCAAAACGCATACAAAAACCATCCATGATCTGGACAATGATATTGCTGCATTGGAAAAAGATATCCTGGTCAATGCATCTTCCCGGTCTCAACATCCTGACGATTTATTTAAAGCTATTTTAGAAACGGTCACTGTCAATAAACAGGTAGACACCAACAAAATTGAAATAATTTTTTCCAGGGCCGTAAAAGCCCTGTATGAACATTTTGTTGCCCAGGCCTTGCGCAATGGATTTAAAATGCCGGAAACATTCGGTGACGCCCCATGACAGAGAAAAAAAAGCCAAGAGTCATTATCCTTGAAAGCAACGAAGAAATTCTTGAAAAGGCCGGCTCGATCCTGGCCCGGGACGGATGGGATGTGTCCTGTGAAAAAACAGGCGCAGGAGCATTAAAAAAGCTGACC
>JBNKNP010000307.1:0-26454 GCA_050293905.1 Desulfobacteraceae bacterium
TCAGCCAGGAACTGGGCCAGTTCGGCGAGAAATTTCATGATCACGTCAAGCCTTTCCTCGGTAATAACAGGAACCTTGTACAGCGCATTAAGATAGGCATCTTCATCAAAGTCGAACTTATGGGCCTGTTTCCGGAAGAAATCTACCTCCGGATCCTTAAGGAAAAGCTGGCCCGTCATTACATGGGCCACATGCTGACCGGCCACAATGATCGGGCTGGCCGCATCGGTGAGCCCATGGACGCATGTGTAGCTGACATATTGCTGGCCGGGTTTCATTTTGTCCAGGTGGGAGGCAATATAGGTATCGCTTTGCCGGCATTCCTCTGCAGTCACCGGGTTTGACCTGTGAAATTTTGTGCAGATATCGAGCCAGCCGTTGGCAGTCCAGACATATCCTTCCCCGTCAATAATGGCCGTGGGGATTTTGGTTACGGCATAATAACCGTCCATGAGTTCTTGAACCTTTGGTACATCAATCACATCGGAAAATCTGAGTTTTTTCATGATTTTGTTTCCTCCTGCTGCCGGTGCCTTTATCCTTAATTTAATGCTGATTAATGATGTATGCCCAATCGAAACAAGTTAACTTCCGGTGTTTTTACGGCAGTATGCATGAATTTGAAACAAAAATAAAGGATGATTCTTATTTTTACTACATTGATTGCCATGTAGAAAACAGCCGGGGGTTGCAGGCGTGATGTCTTTATGCATCTTCTTCAGTCTGGGATGATATGGCAGCTAAATTATCCGGATGTCTGATTGCTTCTTCTGCAACGGGTAAATCCGGCAGGGCCTTTACTTTTGTCCGCCTTTTCTGACGGATTTTATCGGGAATAAGTTCCCGCATAAATTCCAATTTTCCAAAGCACAGCAGACGGTCTTCAGCTTCCAGTTTCCTTTGCGGCTTTGGATTTGGGATGACAAGTGTGCCGCGATGAAGTGTTAATACCATAATGTCTTTTTCTCTTAATCCGGAGTCACGGATCGTTTTGCCGATATAATCAGAACCATCAGGTATATATATCTCGGCAACACCATACCCCCGGCTCACGGTCAAACGCTGACGCAGATCAATTTCAGGAAAATTAACCTGGGCGCTGATATAATCAATAATGGCCCCGGCAATGTCCAGGTGGGTGCATCCTTCTATTCCTTCCAGGCCCGGTGAGGAATTTACTTCTATGATCTGGGGACCTTTTCTGCTTTCCAGCAGATCAACGCCGGCCACACGAAGCCCCATGATCTGGGCGGCGCGAACGGCTGTTTCCCGGTATGCATCATCCAGATCAACCGGTTCTGCATAACCGCCCCTGTGAATATTACTCCTGAATTCCTGTCCCCGGGCTACGCGGCGCATGGCCCCGGCCACCTGATCACCCACAACAAAAGCGCGGATATCGCGACCCTTGCTTTCAGACACGAATTTTTGTATCAATACACTTTGTTTCTGGCTTTGCAGCAGTTCGATGATGGCTTCGGCAGAGCTTACGGATTCCGCCAGCAGCACACCGATTCCCTGGGTTCCTTCCAGCAGCTTGATAATAACCGGGGCACCGCCGACTCTTTCTATAGCCGGAAGGACATCTTTTTTATCCCGTACAAAGGTTGTTTTCGGGATGCCGATATGATGCCGGCTCAGAATCTGGAGGCTTCGCAGCTTGTCCCGGGAGTTCGCAATACTGGCAGATGTGTTGGCACAAAATACATCCATCTGTTCAAACTGCCGGACAACAGCCGTACCAAAATAGGTGATGGATGCACCAATACGCGGCAGTACTGCATCATAATTTGAAAGCTGCTTTTGTTTAAAATATAAATCCGGATTTCCCTGTTCAAGATCAATGGCAAATTTAAGTGTATTGAGAACTTTAACCGAGTGCCCCCGCTGTTTGCCCGCTTCCTTTAAACGGCGGGTGCTGTAACAGTTTGGGTTGCATGAGAGAATAGCAAGTTTCACCTTTACTCCTTTGTCGGTTTAATCTTTGGCATGGCGTTTTTTGCAGGCTTTTTCTTTTTTGGCCGACCGCCGTAAAAAGACCGTCCGGCATCAACAACGAATTTATCTCGAAATGCCTGGCGGCCAAGGAGCATTCGAAATCCCATTTCATCTCGATTCGACAGGGTCAGTTCAACCGGCCAGGTAAGCCCCATCAATTGAATATGCGTGATAATAACAGGTCTCATTTCGGCAATGCCGCTTGAACTGCGAACCGTTCTGAATTCTTCAATTTTTGCTTCAGCCTTTATTTTTTTTTCTGCCGTATGCTGAACCGGGTTTACATGAAAGCTGATCCATTTTTCTCCATCCCGATCAAAGATACGCTGTTTGACGGCATGCAGCGAAGATGAGCGGGCACCGGTATCCACTTTTACTTTGATGGTTTTAATCCCCAGGTCCGGAAGCGAGACCCATTCCCGCCATCCGATAATGGGGAGCATTGGTTTATCCAAGCGTTTCATGTCGGGCCGGTTTCATATTCGGGTGAAGCATTTAAATACCTTTATCTTTATTAAATTTGCCAGGTTTCAAGATATCAAAAAATACCTGAAGTTTCTACTTGCTTTTGAAAACTATATTGCCCCCGGAATTATACTTATTTTGTTTTATTTTTAAATTGAGTCAATTTATGGTATTGAAGTTATAATAAATCCGTAAATTTATCATGGGAAATGTGAATGGACAATTTTACATTATCTGATCTGCTTGATTTAACCGCTGTTGCGAAAATGGCAGAATCACATTATCAATCAACCGGGATGCCTGTTGGAATTATTGATGCCTTTGACGACTCAGTCCTCGCAGGTGTCGGATGGCAGGAGATCTGCCTGAAATTTCATCGTTCCAACCCGGATTCTTTGAAAAGATGCCATGCCAGCGACAATTACATAAAAGAAAATCTAAAAATCGGAGAAGCCTGCAGGTATAAGTGCAAAAACGGGCTCTGGGATATCGGGATCCCCATTGTTGTCATGGAAAAACATCTGGCCACACTTTTTATCGGACAATTCTTCTATGAAGGAGAAGCACCTGATAAAAAGTTTTTCATCGAGCAGGCATATCGGTTTGGTTACGATTCTGAAGACTACCTTCGAGCCTTGGACAAAGTACCTGCTTTTACATATGAAAAAGTAGAGTCCATTCTTGACTATGATAAGGCATTGGCCACATTTTTAATGGATCTTGCAGAAAAATCGCTCTTAAAAAAAATAGCTGATGATAAACTGCGCAAGGCTCAAAATTATATATCCAACGTTATTAATTCCATTCCTTCCATATTGATCGGTATTGATAACAATGGAAAGATAACCCAGTGGAATAGAAAAGCAGAATTAATTACCGGGCAGACATTTGAGCAAGTTGAACTGCAATCGTTTGAAACCGTTCTGCCATATCTGAAAAATCAGATGCCCTTTATTAAAAAATCCATACAGAACAATGAGGTTATCAAAAATTTAAAAATTCCATTTGCCGATCAAAACAAAACCCGCTTCGAAGATATAACAATTTTTCCTTTGGTGGATAATCACATTGAAGGAGCAGTTATTCAAATTGATGATGTTACTGAGAAAATTCAGCTTGAGGAAATGCTGATTCAAAATGAAAAAATGCTGTCTGTGGGCGGGCTGGCGGCAGGGATGGCCCATGAAATAAACAACCCGTTGTCAGGTGTTATCCAGAATGCAAATGTTTTATCCAGCCGTTTAACAGATATGAACATCCCGGCCAATGTAAAAGCTGCCAGGTCGGCCGGTACAACCATGGAATCCATTCAAAAATTTATGGGCATCAGAGAGGTCCCGAAATTAATTAAAGCAATAACCGACTCCGGTGCAAGAGTGGCCGGCATTGTCAGTAATATGCTGAGTTTTGCCAGGAAATCAGATTCTTCATTTTCCAGTCATGACCCGTCAGAGTTGTTGGACAGAGCCCTGGATCTGGCAACCACTGATTATAATTTGAAAAAACATTACGATTTCAAATCCATATCCATACAAAAAGAGTATGAGGATCATCTTCCCCTGATTTCCTGTGAAGCCGGTAAAATCCAGCAGGTATTATTAAATATCCTAAAAAACGGCGCATACGCCATGTTCGAAATGGGGAAACATGAAGGTGCCCGGAGCCCTGAATTTATACTGAGATTATCAAATCAAAAACAATCCGGTATGCTGCAGATTGAAATTGAGGATAACGGTACCGGCATGGATGAAATCACCCGGAAAAAAATATTTGAACCCTTTTTTACGACTAAGCCGGTGGGGTCAGGTACCGGGCTTGGCTTGTCCGTGGCATATTTCATTATCACGGAAAATCACGGTGGTACAATGGATGTGGTTTCCGAACCGGGGAAAGGTTCAAATTTCATTATCCGCCTCCCCATGGATCCTCAGAATAATCTATAAAATCAGGAAGGGAGCGGAGAAGTTTTTTGACTTCTTCTGATCAATGCTTTGATCAATGTCTTAAAATGGTCTATATTTAAATACGATTCGTATTAAATACGGAAATTTAATCTCTTCTATGGGAATGTCTTTAATCTCCTCATTTTAAACTTAAAACACGGGAGGTTGATAAAAATGAAGCTTCACAGGGCAAATGATTTTATCTTGGCCGGGTATTGCTCATTGCTTTTGTTTGGCATGATATTAATCCCTGCGGGATATTCGCATGCATTGCAGCAGCTTGAAGTCTCCTCATTTGATTATACACCCTTCATGTCATCAAAACTTATCCCAGAAAAGGGGCACGGGTTTGGTGTGGATATCACTGCTGCCGCTTTCAACTCTGTTGGTATTGAACCAATTTTTAAGTTTTCTTCCATTAAACGAAATATTGTCATGATGATCCATGGAAAATCCATTGCAAACCTTGGAACCATTTCTCATTTTAAAGAGGCTGCAAAAAAAGGAGATATCATCGGTGTGGAAATTTTCCCGGTACATTTTATCATGTATTATTTAAATAGCAGGATAGGTCCTGTTCGCTTTAACCGGTTGTCTGATCTCAAATCCTATACCATTGGCAATGTCCGGGGCAGTGCCACCACAAAAATATTAACCAGCGCCGGCCTGGAAATTGATTGGGTATCTTCCATTGAACTGAATTTTAGAAAGTTTTTTGCCGGACGGTTTGATTTGTGCGTCAGCGCCGAATTGACCGGGGATGATTTTGTTAAAAGAAAATACTCGGAAAAATGGCCGGAGATTTCAAAAATTAAGCCGCCGATACTTACGGTACCAATGAGTATGAATTTTACGAAAAGTCATTCGGAACTGGCAGACAGATTTCAGCAGGGGATGGACATCATAAAAGCAAACGGAACGTTTGAAAAGATACTTGAAATTTATTTTGGAAAAGAGAATGGATTAAAGCCGAATTGAACCGCCGGTGTTGATCCCTATTGCCTGGAATAATAGATAGTGTCGACCAAACCGTTGACCAAAAAGAAAAAAGGCTTTAAGCGTTAACCGCTGAAAGCCTTTTTTCTTGTGGTGCCCAGGGACAGAATCGAACTGCCGACACGGGGATTTTCAGTCCCCTGCTCTACCGACTGAGCTACCTGGGCCCAATCAACAGGAGGCTTTATATGCTTTTTGACTATTGATGTCAAGGATAAAAACAGGTCCGGGGATCTTTTTAGATGTCTCCGAAAAGATGCTGGATCAGTGTGCAGCTTGAAATAGAAGCGGTTTCAGCCCTCAGAATCCGGGGGCCCAGGGAACAGGATAAAAATCCTTTTTCTTCGGCAAGTTGGATTTCATTTTCAGAGAACCCGCCTTCAGGACCGATCAGGACAGCAATGCTTGAAAGCTGCTCCGGACGTTTCAGGGCTGAAAGGGGGAGAGCGGCTTTTTCCCAGAAAGCAATTTTCAGGTCACAATCCTGTGTGCTGACCAGTAAATCCTGAAAGGAAACCGGTTTTAAGATATCCACCAGACAGCTTCGCCGGCATTGCTTTAAAGATTCTTTTGCAATGCTGATCCATCGTTTATGACGGTTTTCCAGTCTTTTATCATCCGGAACCGGGACACAGCGTTCACTGTAAAAGGGTATCCAGCGGCCAATGCCGAGCTGGGTCACATGTTTGATCACCATATCCATTTTTTTATCTTTGAGCATGCCGGAGCACAGGGTGATGGCTGCCGGGGATTCATAATGGGAAGCAAGCTCCCGGATAACTTCAATCTCAATGGTGGAAGTAGAGACGGAAAGGATCACGGCAGTGTAATCTTTGCCTTTGCCGTTGGTGATTGTGACGGATGTGCCGGGTTTGAGTCTGAGTACCTTGAAAATATGTCTGGCATCCTGGCCCTGAATGGTTGTCTTAAAGGGCAGGTCATCAATTTGAGGGATTAAAAATTTCTGCATCATTCTGATTGTTTTAAAATAAAGCCGGTTTATTGTAAACTTGTTTTTAAAAGAATGTTTTGTTTTAAGGGCAGCAGTCCGCAGTGCTGCCGCTATATAAATAGTTGACACTTTGATTCCACTTTGGTACTTTTTGATGGCCATGAACACAGGACCGGGCATTGTTTTTAATATCGAATAAAGTGAGGCCTTTATGACCGATATGACAGGCAGGGATGAAGATTTGATGAGTCAGGAAATGATGGATGATGATATTATAGAACTGACCGACATTGTGGAGGATGATTCAATGGCCGGATCTGATGAAGATGTCATTGAACTGGTCGAAATCGTTGATTCACAAAAAGATGATTCAGTACCGGGAATGCCGGTGCCGGCAGTTGAACAGTCTTTGCCGGATGTGTCACCTGATGCACTGGAAACTGCCCTGGAACGGGTTATAGAGAAAAAGTTCGGAGAAAAAATCGATGGCATGATTCTACAGGTCATGGAAAATGTCATAGAGCAGGAAATAAACCAGATCAAAGACAGGCTTAAAAATGAACTTGATCTGATGCGGTCTGAATGAACATCAGGCTGCATATTAAATTAAATAATTACAGGGGTTGATTCAATCATCCCCTTTTTCATTAGTAAGGGTATGAGGAGTTGATTTATGGGGTCGGATTCTCTTGATAAAGGATATGAGCCATCCGGTATAGAACAGAAATGGTATAAATTCTGGCTGGACAATAAATATTTCCACGCTGAAGATAAAAGCGACAAGCCTTCTTTTTCCATTGTTATACCGCCGCCGAATGTCACTGGTGTCCTTCATATGGGACATGCCCTGAATAATGTGGTTCAGGACATCATGTGCCGCTACCGACGACTTATCGGATATAATGTCCTGTGGATGCCCGGAACAGACCATGCCGGTATTGCCACCCAGAATGTGGTGGAAAGAGATCTGGCAGCCAGGGGGAAAACAAGAGACCAACTGGGCCGGGAAGAATTTATAAAAGAAGTCTGGAAATGGAGAGAACAAAAAGGCGGGGCCATCATCAACCAGCTTAAACGGCTGGGAGCATCCTGTGACTGGGACCGTGAACGGTTTACCATGGATGAGGGCCTTTCCGATGCAGTTCGAAAAGTTTTTGTCCGGCTTTATAAAGAAGGGTTGATCAGTCAGGACCAGTACATTATCAACTGGTGTCCCAGATGCCGGACCGCCATCGCGGATATTGAAGTTGAATACGAAGAGCAGGATTCCTTTCTGTATCATATCCGGTATCCGTTTGTGGATAAGAAGCAGGGCCTGACGGTGGCCACCACGCGGCCGGAGACCATGTTCGGGGATACTGCCGTTGCCGTCAACCCGGATGATGACCGTTTCAAAAATCTCGACCAGACCCGGGTGGTGCTGCCGCTGACAGATAAAATTATTCCCATCATCAAAGACCGGTATGTGGATACCCAGTTCGGCACGGGTGCACTCAAGGTCACACCGGCCCATGATCCCAATGACTTTCACTTAGGAGAGAAACACAAGCTTGAAAAGGTAAAGGTGATTGATGATGACGGCATTATGATGGAAGGGGCCGGCCGCTTTAAAGGGCAGGACCGGTTTGAATGCCGCAAGAATACGGTGAAGGCACTGGCTGAACTGGGGTTGCTGGTAAAACAGGAACCCATAAAGCATAAAGTGGGCAACTGCTACCGGTGTCATACGGTTGTGGAGCCTTCCATATCCAAACAGTGGTTTGTCAAAGTGGCGCCGCTTGCAAAAAAAGCCTCTGATGCCGTCCGTTCCGGGCGGACACGGATCATGCCTGAAAACTGGTCCAAAACGTATTTTGAGTGGATGGATAATATCAAGGACTGGTGTATATCCCGGCAGATCTGGTGGGGGCACAGGATTCCGGTGTGGAAATGTCCTGCCTGTGATGAGACCATTGTCGAAGAAAATGATCCCGATCAATGTCCCAAATGCGGTTCCAAAGAAATCAAACAGGAAACCGATGTGCTGGATACCTGGTTTTCCAGCGCACTCTGGCCGTTTTCAACCATGGGATGGCCCAATGAGACAGATCTGTTAAAGACCTTTTATCCCACCAATGTCCTGGTCACCGGGTTTGATATCCTCTTTTTCTGGGTGGCCCGCATGATGATGATGGGACTGCATTTCATGGAGGAAGTCCCTTTTGATGACGTCTATATCCATGCCCTGGTCAGGGACGAACACGGCAAGAAAATGAGCAAGTCCACCGGAAATGTGATTGATCCGTTAAAAGTGATTGATGAATACGGCGCAGATGCCTTCCGCTTTACCCTGGCAGCTTTTGCCGCCCAGGGCCGGGATGTGAAAATGTCTGAATCAAGGGTGGAAGGGTACCGCCATTTTGTCAACAAGCTCTGGAATGCTTCCAGGTTTGCCCTGATGCACATTACGGACAAAGACACAAAGATCGATCCTAAAAAACTGACCCTTGTGGACAAGTGGATCCTCTCCCGCTGTGCCCATACGTCCAGGGCGGTGAAAGAGGGGATTGAAACGTATAAGTTCAACGAGGCGGCCTCGGCTGTTTATCAATTCGTCTGGCATGAGTTCTGTGACTGGTATGTTGAGGCGGCAAAACCGGCGCTGTATGAAAAAGAAGGGGCCCAGAGAAGAGATGCTACCCGGGCAGTAGTTTCCCGGGTGCTTGAAGATATACTGGTCATGCTCCATCCGTTCATGCCGTTTGTGACCGAAGAAATTTATCATATTTTGCCGGCCACCTCCGGGTCTGTTATGAAGGCAACTTATCCGTATGATGAAAATACCTATAACGGGTTTAAAAATGAAGCAATTGAAAAGGATATGACCTTTGTTTTCGAACTGATATCCGGTATCCGGAATATCAGAAGTGAGATGAATATTCAGCCGTCAATGAAAATAAAGGTATTGGTGAACACCCAGGACGAACATGAGAAAATTACTATTGCTGAAAACAAAGCCATAATCGTAAATCTGGCAACACTTGAAAGCCTTTTCTTTTGTGATAAGGAAAACATCCCGACGGCCAGCGCTTCCTGTGTTACCGGCAATACAACCAGTTTTGTCTCTCTGGAAGGAGTGATTGATTTTGATTCGGAAATCAGCCGGCTGGAAAAAGAGCTTGAAAAAAACACCAAAGAGCTGAGGTCGGTCCAGAAACGGCTGCACAATGAAAGTTTTCTTGAAAAAGCACCGGAAGAGGTGATTGAAAAGGTCAGGAATCAGCATGCTGACCTGGAAGAAAAGAATAATAAACTCAAAGAAAATCTTGACCGCATCCAACGGATGAAGTGAGCCTGATGAATACCATTGACAATATAATTAAACTGGCCCTGTATGAAGATTCCGGTTTAGGGGATCTTACAACGGAAGCGATTTTGTCTGAATCTTTTTCAGGGAAAGGGATTGTTGTTGCCAAAGAACCGTTTGTCCTGGCCGGTGTTGACGTGGCCAAACGGGTGTTCAGGCTGCTTGATCCGGACTGCGAGTGTTATCTCCCGTTTTCAGACGGAGATAAAATTAAAAATGGGGATATCTTTTTTAAGATTCAAGGTGATCTTCTGGCATTGCTCAAAGGGGAACGGGTGGCGTTGAATTTCATGCAGCGATTATCCGGGATTGCCACATTGACCAGAACTTATGTGGAAACGCTGAATAATGAAAAAGTCCGTTTGACGGATACACGAAAGACAACACCCGGGTTGCGGGGCCTTGAAAAAGAAGCGGTCCGGGCCGGCGGTGCGTATAATCACAGAATGTCGCTCTATGACGGGATTCTGATAAAAGACAACCATATTGCCGTGGCAGGCTCCATAAAAAATGCTGTGAAAGCTGTCAGGAACCGGACATCTCATTTGATGAAAGTCGAGGTTGAGGTCACCTGCATGGATGAAGTCAAAGAGGCGGTGGATGTCGGTGCTGAAGTAATCATGCTCGATAATATGGATTACGATCAGATGTCGGAAGCTGTTCAGTATATTGCCGGCAGGGCTGTGGTGGAGGCATCGGGAAACGTTTCTTTAAACACCTTGAATAAGATTGCCGCCACCGGAGTGGATGTTATTTCCTGCGGTGCGCTGACCCACCAGGCAGGGTCAGTGGATATGAGCATGCGGATTGAATCATCCTGACATGCTTTTAATTTAAACAGGTTTAAGTCGGCTGTTTTGTACCCCGGCCTATTCTGAGCCGGACTCGTCAGGGACAATATAAGTCAGTTTATTTCTGCCCGAATCCTTGGATTTATAGAGGGCTTTATCTGTCCTGCTGATAAAGGATCTGAAATCTTCACCCTCTGCCAGTTCCGTGGCACCGATACTGACGGTGACAAATGTTTTTTTCCCGGGCTCGGGTTCAAAAATCCGGGCACTGATATTATCTTTTATCCTGGCACCCACCACACAGGCTTTTTTCAGACCGGTTTCAGGCAGCAGGATGGCAAATTCCTCACCCCCATAACGATAGGCCGTATCCATGGACCGCATGCACGAATTAATGGTCTTTCCGATTTCCATCAGCACCTTATCGCCTTCAAGATGCCCCCAGGTATCGTTATATTCTTTAAAAAAATCAATATCTATAATCAGCAGAGACAATTGTCTTGAGTACCGATTATACCGCTTGATTTCTGTTTTTATCTCGGAAAAAAAATGGCGGGAATTGTAAAGCCCGGTCAGGGCATCTGTAATCGCCAGCTGTTCAAGCTCCCTGAGCAGCTTGAGCCTTTCTTTTTTAAATCCGGCTTCCCGGAGTACCCGCTTGATTCTCAGGTCCAGTTCTTCAAACCGGAACGGCTTGAAAATAAAATCGCAGGCACCGGCCTGAACAGCTTCTTCATAGGAATATTC
Organism: Desulfobacteraceae bacterium; assembly: GCA_050293905.1. GTDB lineage: Bacteria > Desulfobacterota > Desulfobacteria > Desulfobacterales > Desulfobacteraceae > Desulfobacula. Next base: position 11,239 of record JBNKNP010000307.1, read on the forward strand.
AGCCGAGTATCCCGTCATGACCATGACATCAACATTGTGGGTCTGCTTGATCTGCCGGGTCAGTTCCAGTCCGTCCATTCCCTGCATCATGATATCTGTAAGCACGACATCTGCCTTGAATGTCTTCAACGCCTCCAGTGCCTGTTCAGCATTCATTACACTTCGAACGTCATATTTTAAAAGCTTGAGATATTCTTCCACTGATTCCTTTATGGCAGAATCATCATCGACAATCAGAATGGAGTAGGCCATGCGTTTTTCTCCGGCTTTTGCTCGGTATGTCGAGCTTATCTTGACACTTTTTACTGCAATTGGTAAATGTATTGAAAACAAAATTTAGCCGCAACCAGTGGTTTTGTCAATATATTAGTTTGGAGCATAATTGAAATTAAATATAGAGAATATCAGGAATTTCAGCATTATTGCGCATATTGATCATGGAAAATCAACCCTGTCCGACCGGTTGATCCAGTTGTCCGGTATTATTGCCGACCGGGATATGAAAGAGCAGATCCTGGATTCCATGGATATAGAAAGGGAACGGGGCATCACAATCAAGAGCCAGACCGTTTCCCTGCCGTATACGGCCGAAGACGGGCAGCAGTATCTGTTGAATCTGATCGACACACCGGGCCATGTTGATTTTTCCTATGAAGTGTCCCGGGCCCTGGCTTCCTGCGAGGGCGCGCTGATCATTGTTGACGCCACCCAGGGCGTGGAAGCACAGACCCTGGCCAACCTTTATCTTGCCATGGAGCATGACCTTGAAATTATTCCGGTGATCAACAAGATTGATCTGCCCTCGGCTGAGATCGACTGGGCCAGAAATCAGATTGAAGAGGATCTGGGCCTTGATTCGGACGACGCCCTGGCCGTGTCTGCCAAGGCAGGAACCAATGTGGATAAAATATTTCAAGTCATTGTGGATGGTATTCCGGCACCGGTTTCACGGGAGGACGCACCGTTCAAAGCCTTGATTTTTGATTCCCATTATGATCCGTTCAGGGGGACCATTGTTCATTTCAGGATATTTGACGGCAGCATAAAAAAAGGGGACAAAATCCTGTTCATGTCCAATGAGGCCCAATACAAGGTTGAAGAAGTCGGGCTGTTCCAGATTGTGCGTCAGCCTCAAAAGGAACTGTCTGCCGGGCAGGTGGGATATTTTATCGCAGGCATTAAAAATATCAGTGATGTGAAAATCGGTGATACCGTGACCATGGCAGACAAGCGGTGCGGGAAGCCCAAGGCAGGCTTCCGGGAACCCACGCCCGTGGTGTTTTCTTCCATGTACCCGGTGGCGGCGGATGATTATGAAGAACTGACCGAAGCCCTGGAAAAACTTAAATTGAATGATGCCTCCCTGATTTATGAAAAAGACAGTTCCGTGGCATTAGGGTTTGGTTACCGGTGCGGGTTTTTAGGGCTGCTGCACCTGGAAGTTGTCCAGGAACGGCTTGAAAGGGAGTATGATGTCTCCTTGATTCTCACTTCCCCGTCGGTTCAGTACGAAATCACCTTAACGGACGGCACGGTTAAAATCATCGACAACCCGGTTCAGTATCCTGATCCGGCTGAAATAAAGATGATAAGAGAACCCTTTATTGATGCATCCATCATTGTGCCGGACAAATACATGGGCAATGTCATGCAGGTCTGCCACGAATTCAGGGGCGTGAGTAAAAATTACCAGTATCTGACCTCCAATCGCATGGAGATGAAATTTGAACTGCCCCTGGCTGAAGTGGTTTATGAATTTTATGACCGCTTAAAAAGCGTGACCCAGGGGTATGGCTCCTTTGATTACCAGATATCCGGGTACCAGGAAACCGACCTGGTGAAACTGGATTTTTTAATCAACGGCGAACGTGTGGATGCCTTGTCCCAGCTCATCCACAGGGATAAGGCGGAAAGCCGGGCCAGAACAGCCTGCAAAAAGCTCCGGGAAGAAATCCCGCGGCAGCAGTTTAAAATTCCCATCCAGGGGGCCATCGGCGGGAAGATTATTTCAAGGGAAACCATATCCGCCTTTAGAAAAGATGTGACTGCCAAATGTTACGGCGGTGATGTCTCCCGTAAACGTAAATTGCTGGAAAAGCAGAAAAAAGGAAAGAAACGCATGAAGATGGTGGGATCGGTTGAAATCCCCCAGTCTGCTTTTTTGTCTGTCCTTAAAACAGATTGATAATAGATGGATTGATGCCATGCCGCAGACCGTGTTTACCTCCTGCCCTCTAGATTGTTTTGACCAGTGCCGGTTCAAGGTGACGGTCCGGGACAATCAGGTGCTAAATATTGCGGCCGATGAAGATCATCCTGTGACACAGGGCCTTATCTGCCGGAAGGGAAAAAATCTTGTGCAGCGGTTTGCTCATCCGGATCGTATCCGGCAGCCGCTCATCCAAAAACACCTGCTGGGAAAAGCGGGGCATGGATTTGAACCGGCCGGCTATGATCAGGTGTTCGACATCGTTTCCGGGCACCTGACAAAGATCAAACAGCAATACGGCCCCACCGCAGTCATGGATTATTCAGGTTCCGGATATGGGGGATTAAAGGGCAGGATTCAATCCATTTTTTTTAACCAATACGGCGGTGCCACCCGGCCGGCCGGCAGCCTGTGCTGGGGTGCCGGGATCATGGCCCAGCGGTACGATTTCGGCAACTGCCGGGGCCATCATCCGGATGATCTTTTAAATGCCAACCTGATTATTATCTGGGGGCGCAATCCCAGATACACCAACCTGCATCTATACACCCGGCTTAAACAGGCTGAAAAACAGGGCAGCCGCGTTCTGGTCATTGACCCGGTAAAAACGGCAACTGCCAGAGGGGTTGGCGAATATATCCGGATCAATCCTGCCACCGATGCTGCCCTGGCCCTGGCCATGGCGCGGATCATCATAGAAAATCATCTGTACGATGAAGCATTTATCAGCAAACATGTCATCGGATTCAAGCGGTTTAAGGCTTCTCTTGCCGGGTATACTCCTGAAAAAGCGGAAGAGATTACAGGCATTCCCGCACGGACTATCCATGATCTGGCCATGAAGTATGCAACAACTTCCCGGTCATCCATCATCATGGGATACGGCATGCAGCGGTATTCAAACGGGGGGAACGCCATCCGGGCCATTGATGCCCTGGGTGCCGTTGCCGGCAAGATCGGCAGAAAAGGATGCGGGGTAAACTATTGTGCCGGTTCCCTTGCACCGTTTTTAAACGTTCTGGAGAAAGAAAGCCTTTCATGTGCAAACGCACGGCGCAGTTTTACCATCTCAAAATTGGGGGATTTTCTTGAAACGGTCCAGGATCCACCGGTAAAGGCTGTTTTTGTAGCCGGTGCCAACCCGCTGAACCAGAGCCCGAATCTTAGCAAAGCCGTGGCGCGGTTTTCAAAGATAGACTTTAAAGTGGTATTTGATCATTTCATGACAGATACGGCCAGGCATGCAGACATCGTGCTTCCTGGGGCTTCCGTTTTTGAGCAGGAGGATATTTTTGTCACCTCCATGTATTCACCGGTGCTCAACTATTCTCACAAAGCAATTGATCCGCCTGCAGGTATTTTGCCTGAATTCGAGTTCTACCTGGAACTGGCCCGGAAAATGGGGATGAACCTGGGGTTCAATTCATCACAGGAGTATCTTGAAAAAAATGCAGGACCCCTGCTTGAAAAACTGGATATGGATTTTGACCAGATCAAATCAGGATACCCCAGGATAAAGGCGCATGACATTGCCTTCCAGGATCTGCAGTTTGAAACGCCCTCCGGAAAGATCGAAATATACAGTGAAAAGGCTTCAAAAGCAGGATTGTCTGCTTTGCCGGCCTACAGGACGCCGGTATTTCCTCCGGCCGGATTCCCGCTAAGGCTGCTGACCTGTCACTCCAAAGAATCCATGCATTCTCAAGGTTTTGCCTTTGTGGATGAAAGACCCGCCGCTGGCGTAAATGAAAAAACAGCTTCGGCCTTTGATCTCAGACCGGATCATGATGTCATGGTTCGAACGAAAAACGGGAGATTAAAGGCGGTTTTAAAAATAGATAATAGTATTTGCGACCAGGCTGTATTTGTATTTCAGGGATTCTGGCATAAAAGCGGGGCTGTGAATTTTTTAACCGAAGACGGCGTCTCTGATATGGGGCGGCAGGCTGCTTTTTACGATACGTTCTGTACTCTTGAAAAGGTTCCTGATTTGCAAAAAACTGCTTGAATCCTTTGGGGCGGCCGGCCTGGATAAAATCGCCGGCCATTTTCCGAGTTATTTTTGATAGATTTCCAGATAGGTTTCCAGCAGCATGTTGTAGTTGCTTTTTATTAATCTTTTAGACAGCTCGGCAAGTGACAGATTAGAATCCTGTCTGGTTTCAGGTGTGCTGATATCCCGTCTGATATGATAGACGGAATCCTTAAAATCCTGGAACAGCTTAAGATAGGATGATGTCTGGGTGGTGCACCATTCTCCGTCGGAAAAATCCATCAGGATTTTCGGTACTTTGGGCAGGATGTTTTTACAAAAATCCAGGTTGTCGTATACGATATCGGAAAGCCCGGAATCAAGTTCCCGGGTGCAGGATGAAATAACAAGCAGTTTTATATTGGAAGAGTGATATTTGTTCCAGAAAAAGGTGTCTTCATAATCCTGCTTGGTGCAGAACCTATCAGAATTATAAAAAATCCTTGAATCATGGCGGAACTGACGGGAGTGAAGGATGACTTTTGAATGTTTTTCCAGCCAGTATTTCAGCTCCCATTTGCCTGTGAATGTTTCAAGGCGCAGGTTGGGCCGTACCTCACTTAAACCGGAATGAATGCTTTCAGCCACTGAAAATGTATCATCGCCAAAACCTAGAACTAAAATGAATTCATCTGCCATGAGTATATTGTCAAAATTGTTGTCAAGAGTTTTCACTGCTGAAAAGAAACTGCAAAAAAGTATCACAGATTTGTCTGAAAATACAAGCAGTTCTTTTGTTTAATGATAAATGACAGCAGAAACTGCGTTTACGGCTGGTATGCCTCAATCTCAAGGCAGGACCATATTCGCATGAATCTGTCCGCGGCTGTCCCGGGGAAATTGATCGAGATAACGGTTGATCAGTTCTGTGATGAATTCGTTTTTCCGGGTTTCCGGCACCCGCTCTGTGTAGGGCAGCCAGGGGGTATAGGTGTCAATATCATGAAAGCCGTATGAAAAGGAAAAATCTTTGAAATACGGCTGCCATTTATGTTCCAGGATCATGGTGTCAAGCACCTTGATAATATCGGCTGCATTGCCTTTCCCGCCCATCTGCAGCAGGCATCGGCCGCCTTTGTTCAAAGCCTGACCTATCCCCTATAAAAACCCGCTATAAAACCTGGGCTTTGACGGCCGGGTGATCTTTTAAATATTCCAGCCGGTTCAGGCCGTTAATATAGGCCAGGGCACTGGCTGTAATAATATCCGGATCAGCACCTTTTCCCAGAGCGATCAGATCGCCTTCACGAAGGCGGACCGTTACTTCTCCCTGGGCATCCGTTCCTTCGGTCAGGGCGGATACGGTAAAGCGAAGCAGTTCCGATTTGGTCCGGGTCAGTTTGGCTATGGTATTGTAAACTGCATCAATGGGGCCGTTGCCGCCCATTTCAGCTCTTACGGGATCTCCCTTGATATTGAGCTGAACACAGGCAGAGGGAAAAACAGTGGTTCCGGAAACCACATGCATATATTCAAGGCAGAAGGTTTCAGAACTTCTTAAGACACCTTCATTGATCAAGGCCTCAATATCTTCATCCAGGATGCTCTTTTTTTTGTCAGCCAGCCGTTTGAATTTTGTAAATACGGTATCCAGTTCTTCTTTGGATAATTCATAACCCATCTGCTGGATATGGGCATTCAGGGCATGGCGGCCGGAATGTTTGCCCAAAACCAGGCTGTTGGTGCTCAGACCCACAGTTTCCGGTTTCATGATTTCATAGGTCATGGGATTTTTAAGAACACCGTCCTGGTGGATACCGGCTTCATGGGCAAAGGCGTTGGCCCCGACAATGGCGCGGTTGGGCTGCACTAAAATTCCGGAGATCATACTCACCAGCCGGCTGGTGGGATAAATCCGTGTGGTATCGATGGTGGTGGTCTGGGGGAAGAAATTGGGCCGGGTGTGCAGGGCCATGACCACCTCTTCCATGGAGGTGTTTCCGGCTCTTTCGCCGATTCCGTTGATGGTGACTTCCACCTGGCGTGCTCCGGCCTTGACGGCCGCAAGGGTGTTGGATGTAGCAAGGCCCAGGTCATTGTGGCAGTGGACGCTTAACACAGCCTGGTCGATGCCGGGCGTATTTTTCATGACATATTCCACCAGTTTCCCGAATTCTTCGGGAATGGCATAGCCGACCGTATCCGGCAGGTTCAGGGTGGTGGCTCCGGCTTCGATGACGGCAGCGAAAACCTTGCACATGAAATCCGGATCAGACCGGGAGCCGTCTTCGGCTGAAAATTCCACGTTATCCGTATAGGATTTGGCCAGCTTGACTGCTTCAACCGCTTGTTTCAATACCTGGTCCGGATCCATTTTCAGTTTATATTTCATATGCAGTTCAGATGTGGCAATAAAGGTGTGTATCCTCGGGAATGCCGCATCTTTTACTGCTTCCCAGCCCCGGTTGATATCATCGGCACTGGCCCGGCACAGGGCCGCCACCTGGGTCTTTTTCAGGGTTCTGGCCACGGCCTGGACAGCCTCAAAATCGCCCACGGATGCCGCCGGGAATCCGGCTTCAATCACATTGACGCCCAGTTTTTCAAGCTGGGTGGCAATCCTGAGTTTTTCGGCCTGGTTCATGCTGGCACCCGGGGATTGTTCTCCATCTCTTAATGTTGTGTCAAAAATGATCACCTGATTGTTATCTGTCATTTTTCATCTGCCTTATGTTTATTGTCTAAAGAGAGTTTATATTGAAAACTGTCGGCCAGGGCCTGCCAGCTTGCTTCAATGATATCTTCTGAAACGCCGATGGTTGAAAAGATATTGTTTTCATCACGGGATTCGATAAGTACCCGGACTTTTGCATCAGTCCCTTCCTTGCCGTCAATGACCCGGACTTTAAAATCCACCAGGTGCATGTCATCGATCTGGGGATAGATGGAAGACAGGGCCTTTCTTAATGCATTATCCAGCGCACTGACCGGGCCCTCTCCTTCGGCTGATGTTATTTCGGTTTTATCGCCCACCCGTATTTTTATCATGGCATAGGAATAGCAGGGCCGTTCTTTGTCTTTTTCAACGGTCACCCGGAAAGATTCAAGTTCAAAACGAGGCACGAACTGATCGGTAAGCTTTTCCATGATCAGCTTTAAAGATCCTTCAGCTGCATCAAATTCATATCCATAGTTTTCCAGTTCCTTGATATTGGAAACAATGGTGCGGCCCCTTCGGTTATCATTGCCCAGATCAATGCCAAGTTCCCTGGCCTTGTATTCGATATTGCTTTTTCCGGACTGTTCTGAGACAATTACCCTTCTCGTATTTCCAACCCTTTCCGGCGGCGTGTGCTCATAGGCTTTTGGATTTTTCATGATGGCACTGACATGGACTCCGCCCTTGTGGGCAAACGCACTTTTCCCAACAAAGGCCCGGGAGTTCACCGGCGGGATGTTCGCGGTTTCCGAAATGAACCGGGATAAATTGGTCAGCTTTTCAAGATTTTCATCCGAGATGCACGGGTTTTTCATTTTCAAGGATAAAATGGGAATGATGGATGTCAGATCCGCATTGCCGCATCGTTCTCCGTAACCGTTTATCGTACCCTGGACCATGCCGGCACCGGCCTTGACCGCACAGATGGAATTGGCCACGGCCATGGCACAGTCATTGTGGGTATGAATTCCAAGAATCAGGCCGCTGTCCGGCTTTGATATTTCAGATTTAAAATGTTCCACCATGGTTTGAGTAATCTTTTCAATTTCCCAGGGCAGGCATCCGCCGTTTGTATCACACAGCACCAGGCTTTTTGCTCCGCCTTCAACCGCTGCTTCAAGAGTCCTTACGGCAAAATCAGGATTGGATTTATACCCGTCAAAAAAATGTTCAGCATCATAGAACACCTCTCTGTCGTGGTTTGAAACAAAGGCAATGCTTTCCTTGATCATGGCAAGATTTTCTTTTTCGGTATTTTCCATGATCGACTCGACATGCAGGTCCCAGGTTTTGCCGAAAATGGTGACAACCGGAACCTTGCTGGCAATTAATGCCATTAAATTGGCATCGGATTCCACAGGCTTGTTGGGCCGTCTGGTGGAGCCGAATGCAGCAATCTTGGCCTGCTTGAATTCAATATCCCGCACCTTTTTGAAAAACTCCTGGGCACCGGGGTTGGATCCGGGCCAGCCGCCTTCAATATAGTGGATGCCGGCATCATCAAGTTTCCTGGCAATTTTTACCTTGTCATCGGGAGAAAAGAAGATGTTTTCTCCCTGCATGCCGTCCCTCAATGTTGTGTCGTATAACAGCGTTTTATTCATTCATCTGTCCTGTTGAAAAGTCCGTATTATTACCCTTTTTTATTTTCCCGGGCCAGGGCAATGGCACCGGTGGATGCTGTTTCAATAATGCCCATGGGCTGGAGCAGTGCGAGAATGGCCTCGTGTTTTTCCCTGTCTCCGGAGACTTCAATGGTATAGTGAGACAGGCCCACATCCACGATTTTACACCGGAAAATATCAACGATTCTCAGGATTTCCGCCTTTTTATCCGGCTGGGCATTGACCTTGATCAATGCCAGCTGACGCTGGACGTATTTTTTATCTGTCAGGTCGTTAACCGTGATAACATTGATCAGCTTGTGGAGCTGTTTTTTAATCTGTTCAATGATCTGGGTATCACAATGGGTGACCATGGTAATTCTGGATACGCCGGGTTCAATGGTCCGGGCAACACTTAAGGAGTCGATATTAAATCCGCGTCCTGAAAAAAGCCCGGCAATGCGCGAGAGGACTCCGGGTTCGTCATCCACGAGAATGGAAAGTAAATAGCTCGACGTTTTCATTGTATTATCCTTTTTAAATAGAAAAGTTAAACCAGAAGCATGTCCGTGATTGCACCGCCTGCCGGAACCATTGGATAGACTGATTCTTCCCTGTCCACAACAAAGTCCATGACAACGGTACCTTTGGTGTTCAGACCCTGGGAGAGAACGGATTCAACTTCTTCGGGGCGGGTGCATCGAAGTCCTGTTGCCCCATAGGCTTCGGCCAGTTTCACAAAATCAGGCGCATTGGCCATGTCCGTGGAGGCGTAAACCCGTTCATAAAATAATTCCTGCCACTGGCGGACCATGCCAAGATATTGATTGTTTAAAATGACGATTTTAACATCAATTTTAGATTCAATGGCAGTCATCAACTCCTGGATGTTCATCTGGATGGAACCGTCACCTGCAATATCCACAACCAGTTTGTCCGGGCAGGCCGCTTTTGCGCCGATGGCTGCAGGAAGCCCGAATCCCATAACGCCCAGACCGCCGGAAGTGATAAAGTGGTTGGGCTTGTCAAAATGATAGTACTGGGCCGCCCACATCTGGTTCTGGCCGACTTCAGTGGTGATGATGGCCTCTCCCCTGCTCAGTTCATACAGCTTTTCAATGACATACTGGGGTTTGATCACATCCTTTTCCATGGTGTATTTCAACGGTGTGGTGCTTTTCCATTCCCGGATCTGATCCAGCCAGGGTTCCCGGTCTTTTTTATAGTCTTCCGCGTTTCTTTCTTCCAGCAGATCAACAATTCCTTTTAATGCGATCTTGCAGTCCCCGACAATGGGACACTGGACCGGGATGTTTTTGTGAATGGATGTGGGATCAATATCAATCTGAACGATTTTTGCACCGGTTGCAAATTTTTTCGTATTCCCGGTGACCCTGTCATCAAACCGGACACCGGCGGCAATCATTAAATCACAGTTTCCAATGCTCATGTTGGCACGATAGGTGCCATGCATTCCAAGCATTCCCAGCCATAGCGGATCAGAACCGGGAAAGGCGCCAAGACCCATGAGTGAAGCTGTGACCGGTATATCAGCCATCTTTGCCAGCCGGGTAAGTTCATCAGATGCTTCGGACAGGATAACACCGCCGCCGGCAAAAATGACCGGCCGTTTGGCCTGCTCGATCATATCAGCCACTTTCTTGAGCATTTTTTTGTTTGGCTGCATGGTCGGTTTATAGGACCGCAATGATATTTTTTTGGGTTCTTTAAATTCCACTTTTGTTTGAACGATATCTTTGGGCAGATCAATCAGAACCGGCCCGGGTCGGCCGGTTCTGGCCAGGTGAAAGGCTTCCTTGATGGTCTGGGCCATATCTTTTACATTTTTAACCAGGTAGTTATGCTTGGTACAGGGCCGCGTGATTCCCACAATGTCCACTTCCTGGAAGGCATCATTTCCGATCAGGGCCGTGGGGACCTGTCCGGTAAAGACAACCAGGGGAATGGAGTCTGAATGGGCAGACGCGATTCCGGTAACAGTATTGGTGGCGCCCGGCCCTGAGGTTACAAGGGCAACGCCGACACTTTTGTTTGCCCGGGCGTAGGCATCTGCCGCATGGACCGCACCCTGTTCATGCCGGACAAGAATATGCTTGAGATCATTTTGTTTAGCAAGGGCATGATAAATATCAAGAACCGCACCGCCCGGATATCCAAAAATCGTGTCAATCCCTTCAGACTTGATCATTTTAATGAGAATCTCGGAACCTGTAAGCTTCATGTTTATCTCCTATTCAATATCTTTAAAAACAGCACCATCGCCTGCGGAACTGACCATGGCAGCATACCGGGCCATGTATCCGGTTTTGATTTTCGGTTCGGGTTTTTTCCATTTGGCCAGCCGGTTGTCAAGTTCTTCTCTGGGAACCAGAAGTTCAATGGTTTTGGCCGGAATATCAATTTTAATCTGGTCGTTTTCTTCAACCACTGCAATCAGACCGCCATGAGCTGCTTCAGGGGAGACATGGCCGATGGAGGCCCCTTTTGTTCCGCCCGAAAACCTGCCGTCTGTGATCAGGGCGCAGGATTCATCCAGCCCCATGCCGGCAATAGCAGACGTCGGGGTCAGCATTTCCCGCATCCCCGGTCCGCCGGCAGGGCCCTCATAGCGAATGACAAGGACGTCGCCTTTGTTGATATCATTGCCCATGATGGCTTTGGTGGCTTCTTCTTCGGAATTGAAAACCCTTGCCGGTCCCTGGTGCTGAAGCATTTCAGGAAGAACGGCAGACTGCTTGACCACACAGCCTTCCTCGGCAATATTGCCGAAAAGCACGGCCAGGCCGCCCTGTTCGTGATAGGGGTTTTCTATGGGCCGAATCACCTGCTGGTCTTTTTTTACAACCGATTCAAGATTCTGCCCCAGTGTTTTTCCCGTGGCAGTCATGCAGCCGGTGTGGAGCATATCATGATCAGCCAGTTCTTTCATTACCGCGGGAATACCACCGGCAAAATTAAGATCCTGGATATGGTCCGGCCCTCCGGGGCTTAAGGAACATAAATGAGGAGTTTTCCCGCTGACTTCATTAATCAGCTCCAGGGGGATTTCAAGGTTGGCTTCTTTTGCCAGGGCTTTTAGATGAAGCACGGTATTGGTTGAGCATCCAAGCGCCATATCCACTGCAAGGGAATTTAAAAACGCCTCTTTGGTCAGTATTTTATCCGGTGTAATATCATTTTTTAATAATTCCATGATCTGGATGCCGGTTTCTTTGGCCAGGCGGATTCTTTCCGACATGGGTTCCGGAATCGTGCCGTTTCCGGGAAGCGCCATGCCAATGGCCTCGGTGAGGCAGTTCATGGAGTTGGCAGTAAACATGCCGGCACATGACCCGCAGGTGGGGCAGGCTGAATTTTCAATGTCCAAAAGCTGCTCCTGGGTCATCTTGCCGGACTGAACCGCGCCCACGGCTTCAAAAACAGTGACCAGGTCGATTTTTTTGCCTTTTTTCTCCGGATGCAGGCCGGCCAGCATGGGGCCGCCGGAAATAAAGATGGCCGGAATATTGAGCCGTGCCGCAGCCATGAGCATGCCGGGGATGATTTTATCGCAGTTGGGTACCATGACAATGGCATCAAAGGGGTGGGCCATGGCAGTGACTTCAATGGAATCGGCGATCAGCTCGCGGGAGCCAAGCGAATAATGCATGCCCTTATGGTTCATGGCAATGCCGTCACATACACCGATGGTGGAAAATTCAAGCGGGGTGCCGCCGGCCGTCCGTATGCCGGATTTTACAGCCTTGACAATATTATCCAGATGCATGTGACCCGGAATCAGCTCGTTTGCTGAGTTTGCGACGCCAATAAGGGGTTGACGGATTTCTCTGTCCGTGAAACCCATTGCCTTGAAAAGACTTCTATGGGGTGCCCTGGCAATTCCTTTTGTTGCAATGTGACTTCTCATGTTTTTTTCCTCCAAACCAAAAAAGCCGCTATCTGCCCCCTGGGGCTGATAACGGCTTTTAAAGTTTATTTTAATTTATGCCACTAGGAGCCCCTTCGTCCGGAGGTGCCAATAAGGACCTCCACGCTGATAAGGACTAGTAGTATGCTGATAATATTGATATTCATAATGATCACTGTATTCTTAATACAGCGTTATGATATATAAAACAACCAAAGTCAAGGATAAAATATAAATTAGCGGTTATTTGTCCGGCAGCTGCATTTCCATGTCGTCAAACAAAGATTGGAATTGAAAATAGAATTGACAATCCATTACCGATTTTTATATAATTTCAGAAAGTTAATCGACGTCTGAATATTCGTTGATCAATCTTAAAAATATTGAGTTTCAGACCGACCAGGCTAAATCTTACAATTAGCAGTCAGGTGACATCTTTATGCAAAACATCAACATGCTCAGAGCCTTCTCATTGTGTTTTACAACACTGCTTTTGTCCCAGTCCATCGTGTTTGTCAAACTTCAGGCTTTTTCAATGCTTGTCCTGTGTCTGATTTTTGCGGTTTTTTCTCTGATAATTTTTTTTTATCCGGAAAAAAATATTGGGCTTTCCCGGCACGGGCTTCATCTTTCCTTTATCCTTTATGTGGCACTTTTATGCTATAAAACCGGTGGATTATACAGCATCGGCATCATCATGCTGTTTTTTATACCCGTGTTCACCAGCGTGTTTGACCGCAGCACGGAAAAACTTAGTTATCTTGGTGCAGCCTTTGCACTGATTCTTGTCAATTATCTGGGGCAGCTCTACAGGCTTGATTATTTCATTTCAGACCAGCTGGTCAATATCAGCATGTTCAGGTTTTATCACTTGGCAGTTCTGTTTGTCTGTTTTTCCGCTGCCATGATCATTCTTTTTAATGAGACGGAAAAAACAAAAGAAACAGCGGATCAAACATGCCGGGAATCCATATCCGTTGTTGAGGACGCACACAATGCAGTGAGGATAAAAGATCAGTTCCTTGCCAATATGAGTCATGAAATCCGGAACCCCATGAATGGGATCATCGGGATGATGCATGTTCTTTTAGATTCGGATCTCAACGAGGAACAGCGTAATTATGCCAATATCGTCTACAGCAGTGCCCAGGCGCTTTTATCGATTGTAAATGATATTTTGGATCTGTCAAAAATTGAGGCGGGCAAGCTTGAACTTGATATCCGGGCGTTTGATCTGGATCTGGCCATTAAAGATATTGTCTCTTTGCCTGAACTTCAGGCGCGGCAGAAGGGCCTGGAATTTTCATGGTCTGTTGATCCGGTTGTGCCCTGCCTGCTCAAAGGGGATATTGCGCGCATCCGGCAGATCATACTGAACCTGATCGGAAATGCGATCAAGTTTACGGAAGCCGGTGAAGTTACGCTGAGTGTTACATTGGAATCCGAGACAAAAACCGCTGCAACCCTTCGTTTCAGTATAGAAGATACCGGCATTGGTATGAAAGAAGAGGTGATTGAGAATTTATTCAAACCCTTTGTTCAGGCAGATTTGTCCATCACGAAAAAATATGGCGGAACCGGCCTGGGATTGAACATATCCAAGCTTCTGATTGAAAAAATGCAGGGAAAAATCGGGGTGGAAAGTGTTGAAATGATCGGGTCTGTTTTCTGGTTTACCGTAACGCTTGATAAACAGTCTGAAAAAGAGAAAATGATTGATCAGTCATCGGTTGATATTACGAAAAGCAAAATTCTTGTTTTAAGTGACGGATCAACGCTTGGGAAGAATTTTGAAAGAAATCTGAATGCGTTGAAAATTGAATATGAACATGCCTTTGATGAAACCGAAGCCCTGGAAATGCTCAAATGGGCCAGGGATGAAAACGACCGGTTTCATCTGGTTATTATGGAAGCCAAGGAAACAGATATCCATTGTGAATCCTTAGGCAGAAAAATGATAAAGGACGGGTTTGAAAAAGAGACGAAAATGATGCTGCTGACATCTGTGGGGAAAAAGGGAGATGCCAGAAGATTTGAAGATCTCGGATTCTCGGCTTTTTTGAGCAAGCCGGTGGACCAGTCAATGCTGGCAGATTCAGTCAACGCGGTGCTCTGCCGTTCAATGCCGCAGTCAACTGCCCGATTGCCCATTATTACCCGGTACAGTATTCTTGAAAATAAAAAACATACCCGTGTGATCTTAATTGTCGAGGATATGGAAACCAACCGGCTCATGGCCCAGGCGTTAATCGGGAAAATGGGATATAAAACAGATTATGCTGTTAATGGCAAACAGGCAGTGGAAAAGATTCAGCAAAATTTTTATGATTTGATTCTTATGGATTGTCAAATGCCGATCATGGACGGATTTGAGGCAACACGAAAAATTCGTGAGTATGAAAAACTTTCCAATAAGGGTCATATTCCCATTGTGGCCATGACCGGGAATGCATTTGAAAAAGACCAGCAAAAATGTTTTGATGCAGGAATGGATGATTTTATCGCAAAACCGGTTGAACCGGACATTCTGAGTGGAAAAATCGGATCAAACCTGTTGGAACCGGGGAACGCGGATCACGAAAAAACCGCGGCACCGCAATCAGAGGAGGCTGCTTCTTTTAACGAGCCTTTTGAAACTTTCATGGAACCGGAAACAGAATCCGTACCGGGAGAACCAGTACCGGATGAGACTCAAAAAGAACTGCCTTGTTTTGACCGGGAAAAATTATTTGAGAGATTCGGCGGGGATGAGGAACTTATGACAATAATTCTGGAGTCATTCAC